>JAJXUC010000073.1 GCA_021783435.1 Pseudomonadota bacterium
GCTTGATCGTGGCGGCGGGTAACCCGCGCAAGATCTATGACGTGCGCGATCTCTGCCGTCCGGATGTCCGTTTCATCAATCGGCAGCGGGGATCGGGTACGCGCCTGCTCCTGGAATGCCTGCTCGTCCAGGCGGGCATCGACTCCGGGGCAATCCACGGTTTTGAGCATGGCGAGTACACCCATGCTGCCGTCGCCGCATACGTCGCCAGCGGCATGGCCGACGTGGGCCTCGGGGTTGAAACCCCCGCGCGGCAATTCAAGCTGGACTTCATTCCGATTGCCAGCGAGCGTTACTTCCTTCTTGGCCATGCCGATGCACTGGATCAGCCGCAGTTGAAGACCTTGCTCGACATCCTCCGCAGCCAGGATTTCCGCGATTCCGTCAACCGCCTTCCGGGCTACTCCTTCACGGACTCCGGCGCCATCCAGACCTTGTCACAGGCCTTTCCAGGACGAAAGTTTCCTCAAAAACCGAAAACCAGCAATCGTTGAGGCGCTGCTCCGGGCCATCACGCCGCCACCTTCGATGAGACGCTACCAAACGCCATAGAAAACCCCCGCTTCCTTGTAGCGATGTGTCCCCTGTTCCACCTCGGGCAGGGTCACCGAGGTGCGGTGTCGGAGATCACCGAACCATTGCAGCAGACGGGCCTGCATCGCGGAACGAACGTCGTCATGGGCAGGCTCTTCGCCGAGATCGAAGAATTCGTCGGGATCGTCGCGCAGGTTGAACAACTGAGGCCTGTAGCCCTGCCAATGGACATACTTCCAATCGGCAGTTCTGACCATCCAGGCATGGCACGCATCGGGGCGACGCCCCAGAAGCAATCGGGCCTGGCGGTAGGCATAGTCCAACTCGGAAAACACGGCCGTGCGCCAGCCCTCCGAAGCGGCGGGCTTGTCCCTTGTCCATCCGAGCAGGGAGCGTCCCTCCAGTCTGTGCTGCGGCAGCGGCAGACCCAGCGCGTCGAGCAAGGTCGGGACCGTATCCACAGCCTCGACCCAATGATCGAATACCTTGCCCCGCGTGGCTTGGGCCTGGTCGCTGGGGTCGTAAAGAATGTAGGGCACGCGCTGGATGGTGTCGTGAAACAGCTCCTTTTCACCCAGCCAATGGTCACCCAGATAGTCGCCGTGGTCCGAGGTCAAGACGATGATGGTGTCCTTCCAACGGCCGAGACGATCCAGCTCCTCCCAGAGTCGGCCGAGATGGTCGTCCAGTTGCGCGATCAGCCCCTGATAGGCGGGACGAACTCTGTCGATGACTTCGTCGCGCATGAAATTGGCGCATTCTTCCTGCGCACGGTAGGCCTTCAAAACCGGATGCGCCTGTTGCAGCTCCGCGGGGTGGCGCTTGACTGGCAGGCATTGGTCCAATCGGTAACGCTTGTGGTACGGGGATGGGGCCAGATAGGGCCAATGCGGTTTGACGTAGGACAGATGAAGCGCCCAGGGCGTGTCACCACGCTCGCGCAGGTAGCGAATCGCCTCGTCGGTGGTGTATGCGGTTTCCGAGTCCTCCTCGCGCACACGCGCCGGCAGGTTCACGTTGCGCATCTGCCAGCCACTCACCACCTTGCCATCCGGGGTCTCGGCCGCGATCACATAATCGGTCCAGGGGTCGGCGCTGTCGTAGCCGCGGCGCCGCAACGACTCGGCATAGCCGCCCAGCGGTTCTGCATGATGTCCGTCGTAACGATCAATGAGCCGAAACGATCCCTCCATCAGGGAGCGCCCCAGATCACCGTCTTCGTCGAGGTGCAGGCGTCTTGCGCCATGGCGGTCGGGCGTCACATGCGACTTGCCGATGAGATCCAACCCGAGCCCACCGGCCCGAAGATATTCACCCAGCGTGACCTCATCGATGGGCAGTGGAACGCGGTTCCAGGTCGCACCATGGCTGCTGACATAGCGCCCGGTGTAGGAGGACATGCGCGATGGTCCGCACACGCCGGATTGCACGAAAGATCGCGTGAACCGCACGCCACGCTTCGCGAGTGCGTCGAAATTCGGCGTTCGCAAATAGGGGTGGCCGTAGCAACCCAGATGATCGGCACGAAGCTGATCGAACATGATGAACAACAGATTGCGAACGGTCATGGTCTGAACCTGTCCTGAATTGATGCTCGCGTACCGTCAAACCGCCCATGCGATGCACGACGAGGCGCGATCGCGTTCCAACGCACCCCTTGGCTATTTGCCAATCACACGCGAGAGAAATGCCTGGGTGCGCTCGCACTGCGGTCGCACCAAAACCTCGGATGGCAATCCCTGCTCGACGATGACGCCTCCGTCCATGAAAGCCAAGCCGTCGCAGACGTCGCGCGCGAAAGCCATTTCATGCGTGACGACGATCATCGTCATGCCTTCCGCAGCCAGACCGCGCATCACGCTCAGGACCTCGTCGACAAGCTCGGGATCAAGCGCCGATGTCGGCTCGTCGAACAGCATCAACTTGGGGCGCATGGCCAGGGCGCGCGCAATCGCCACGCGCTGCTGCTGTCCGCCGGAGAGCCGACTCGGATAGGCATCGGCCTTGGCCGACAGTCCCACGCGCTGCAACAGTGCCATGGCATGTTCGACCGCTTCCTGCCTCGACTCGCGCTTGACCCGCATGGGGGCTTCGATCACGTTCTCCAGCACGGTGAGATGCGCAAACAGGTTGAAGCGCTGGAACACCATGCCGATCTGCGCGCGTTGCCTGCATGCGTCACGCTCGGAGAGTTCGTGCAAGCCGTTGTCGCGTTCCCGATAGCCCACCAGTTCGCCATCGACGAAAATCCGCCCGGCATCGATGCGCTCCAGGTGATTGATGCAGCGCAGGAACGTGCTCTTGCCGGAGCCTGAAGCGCCGATGAGGGCGAGCACCTCTCCAGCGGCCACCTCGATGTCGACACCCTTGAGCACCTGTTCGCGGCCGTAGCTCTTGCGCACACCCTGCGCACGCACCATGGGCGGCGCCAACGGGGCCAGTGCCGACGTGTCAGGGATTGGCCTGAATTCCCGTGCCCGCGCGTCCAAGTCGCCGCTCCAGGAAAAACTGCCCCACGCTGGTGATCGTGGTCAGCACCAGATACCAGAAGGTGGCCACCAACATGAGCTCGATGGTGTGCAGATTGGCCGAGGAGATGTTCTCGGCCTGGGTCAGGAGATCGCCCCCGGCAATCACCGACACCAAGGATGTGGCCTTGAGCAGGGAGATGAACTGGTTGCCAGCCGGTGGAACGATCATGCGCAGGGCCTGCGGCAGGATGATGCGCCGCATGGCCAGCATGCGCGGCATGCCCAGCGCCGTCGCAGCGCTGTGTTGCCCCTGGTCAACGCTGATGATCCCGGCACGCACGACCTCCGACATATACGCTGCCTCGTTCAGTCCGAGCGCCACCACCGAGGCCACGAATGGGGTCAGCACGGCGTTCGTCTCGAAAGGACCGATGTGCTGAAACAAGAGCGCCAAATTGCCCCAGAGCAGAATCTGCACCAGCAGTGGCGTACCGCGGAACAGCCACGAGTAAAAGCCACTACTCAGCCTCAGCACCAGACTCGGGGACAGGCGCATCACGGCCAATAGCGTTCCGAGGATGACGCCCATGGCAGCCGACAAGAGTGCCAGCTCGACGGTCACGCGCAAGCCGCGAAAGATGGCCGGTGCGAACTGGTATTTGGCAATCGCGGCGTGATCGATATTCGGATTGGTGTAGACCGACCAGACCAGCCACGCCAACAAGGCCAGCACCACCGCGCTGCCGAACATCCGCCAGGGATGACGCAGCGGCACGACCCGAATCTCCGACGCAAGATGAGGCGATGGGACCTGTGCCCGCGACAGAGAACCGGCACGCATCATGCCGCCCCAGGACGAGCGTTGCGCTGCGCCACCATCACATTGCCAGATGGCTGCCGCCGTTGATGCTCGCTGATTGCACCGCGCCGCTTTGCACGCCGTACTTGTCGAGAATTTTCATGTAAGTGCCATCCCGAATGATGGCGTTGAGTGCGGCTTGCAGGGCATCGCGCAACTTCGGATCCGACTTCGACACGCCGATTCCCAGCGGCACCGGCTGGTATTCCTTGCCTTGCACCACGTCGAAAATCTTGCCATCGCCGGCGTGCTTGGCGAGATAGACCATGACCGGTGAGTTGCCGAGGAAAGCCGCGACATGCCCGGTCTGCACCTGCAGGCGAGCATCCGCGGGTTGGGCATACTGCAGGTTGTGGATCGGTGGCTTGCCTGCTGCGACACACTTGGTGTTGGCCTGCTCAACCAGTTGCACCTGCGTGGAGCCCTGCACGCTGGAGACGGTTTTGCCGCACAGGCTGTGCAATCCATTCACATGATCCGGATTACCCTTTTGGACCAGCAATTTCGTGCCCAGGTTGAAGAAATCCACGAAGTCCAGAACTTTTTCGCGCTCCGGCGTATCGTTCATCAGGGTGAATGTGATGTCGATACGCCTGGCCTCCATCGCCGGGATGAGTCCGCTGAACGGAATGGATTTGAAGACGATGGGCTTGCCGAGTTTCTGGCTCATGGCCGCAGCCAGATCAACGATCACGCCCTGCAACGTGCTGCCGTCGGACGCATAGGCAATCATGGGCGGGCTGTTGGTGATGGATCCGGCAACGATCTCGTTGGCCGCCAGCGCGGAAGGAGTCGCCACTGCAGCGGACATGGCGGAAAAACACAAAGTCACCAGCAATCGGCGGGTTGTATGCATGATGCCTCCGGTTTCACGCGACCGTCCCACATGGGAACGCCATGGATTTTGCGGATGCACTTGATCCAGGTCAATTGAATAATTTCTCCTCGAACATGAGGTGAAGGTTATCGACATGACGCCCAGCGAACATTACCTCTTCCGTCAGATGAAGTTGCGCCATCTCCAATTGCTGGTGGCGCTGGCCGATTTGCAGAGCGTGAGCAAGTTGGCGAGGACCTTGCATGTGACCCAGCCTGCCGTCTCGAAAATGATTGCCGAGATTGAAAGCGGAATCGGCCTGGTCCTGTTCGAGCGCCAGGGCCACGCCATCCGTCCGACGGTCTATGGTGAAAGTCTGATTCGCCACGCCCGCGAAATCCTGGATCGCGCACGGCGCTCACAGCAGGAACTCCAGGCCCTGCATGATGGGGTGGATGGCCGCGTCGACGTCGGCGTCCTGCATGTCGCGGCTCCCTTTTTCATGCCGCGCGTGATCAGCGAGTTCAAGCGGCATTCGCCGCATGTGACCATCGGCCTGCACGAAGGCACGCTCGATCGCCTGCTGCCAAGGTTGCGTGCAGGAGACCTCGATCTGATCGTCGGCCGCGTCTCGGTCGAACTCCTCCGCCCGGATCTGAGCAGCGCGGCGCTGTTCGACGATCCCATCGTCCTGGCGGTATCGAGTCGGCATCCGCTGGCGCGCAAGTCGAAAATCCGCTGGGTCGACCTGGAAGATCAACCCTGGATCGTCCCCATGTCCAGCGCACCGATGCACAAGCACCTGATGTCGATGCTGCTGCTGCACGGGCTCAGATTACCGCGCGACGTGATCGAGTCGGTGATCGAATCCACCAACCTGACGCTTCTGTTCAACGGGCCGATGATCGCACTGCTGCCATGCTCCTTGGCGCAGCATTACGTTGCACGCGATCAGTTGCACATCTTGCCGCTGCCGTTGGAAGAAGGGCTGGGGCCGGTGTCGATCGTGTGGAATGCGCAGCGCGAAGGTTCCGCAGCACAAAATCGGTTCAAGCAACTGGTGCTGGACGTTGCTCACCCGGACCACCGGCGCGCTGAGGCACAAACCCTGTCTGATGTGCAAGCGGGCAGCACATGCGGGGGCGAGAGTCGGTCATCACCGGCCGAGTCGGCCTGACAGACTTGCAAATCTCCAGGCACAGTTCAGCGTCAGGCGTTCGGCGGCGGCCTACGCGAAACCGTGCATCTGCGTGAGAACATGGGCATACATGCCGCCATCACAGGGAATATTGGCGCCACGAATCCAGGCGCTCTGCGAAGAGCAGAGAAAGGTCACCACTGGGGCGATGTCCTGGGGCGTTCCTGGGCGATCCATGACCTTCATGTCTTCCTCGGCACGCGCGCCCAGGGTTTGAATGAAATCGGCAAGAATCGGGGTCTGAACCGGGCCAGGGCTCACGCAATTCATGCGGATGCCGCGGTCACGCCAAGTCCAGCGGTTCAGCATGGTCCAGACGATGAGCGCCTCCTTGGACAGGAAATAGCTGCGCGCATCGTCGACATGATGGTCTTCACAGAATTGTTCGACCTCGGGGAATGCGCGCAGCGCCATGAGGGCGCGAACCGTATCGGCAGCCTGCGCCCAACCGAGCCCGGCCAGTGAGGCCAGATTGACGATGGACGCCCCGTTGTTCATCTGCCCGATCACGGCCTCGGTGAAAGCACGCAACCCCAGAAAGTTGACGCGCAGGACCGCCGCGGCACTGCGCGTGGGGGGCAGTCCAGCGATATTGCAAAGCGCATCGATCCCGCCGCCTACCGCGGCCGCGGCATGCGCGATGGAAGCAGGGTCGGACAAATCGGCCCGTACAAAATGATCCACGCCCTCTGCAGGGTTGCGGTCGACACCAACGACCGTGGCACCTTCGCGCTTCAACTCCTTGACGGTTTCCGCACCGATGCCCGATGCCGCCCCAGTCACCACGATCTTCGTTTTAAGCAGTCGCATCTTGATCTCTCCTGGATCCGAGGCAGGCTCAGAATGGGTAATGGCGCGGCGTCGTCTGCACGCTGATCCAGCGCAGCTCGGTGAACTCGTGCACACCGGCTTTGCCACCGAATCGGCCGTATCCGCTGCCCTTGACGCCACCAAAGGGCATCTGCGCCTCATCGTGGACGGTCGGTGCGTTGACGTGGCAGATCCCGGATTCAATGCGTCTGGCCACGTTCATGGCACGCGCCACGTCGCGCCCGAACACAGCGGCGGACAGCCCGTATTCGTTGTCATTGGCACAGGCAATCGCCGCCTCGATGCCCTTGACCCGCACGATCGGCTTGACCGGGCCGAACGATTCGTCGTGAAAAATGCGCATGCTTGCTGTGACGTGGTCGAGCAGGGTGGCGGGCATGAGCGTGTTGTCGGCCTTGCCGCCGCAGACCAGGGAAGCACCTTGGGCCAGTGCGTCGTCGATGAGGGCGTTGCAGCGCTCAACCGTACTCATGTCGATGACCGAACCAAGCACGGCCGGGCCCTTGCGCGGATCCCCGAGCGGCAAGCTGCTTGCCTTGGCCGCCAGGCGCGACACGAAGGCGTCAGCGATGCTCTCGTCGACAATGATGCGCTCGGTCGACATGCAGATCTGGCCCGAGTTCGCGAACGCGCCAAAGGCGGCGGCATTCACCGCGGCCTCGATGTCGGCGTCGTCGAGCACCACCAGTGGCGCTTTCCCACCGAGTTCGAGCACAACCGGCTTGAGGTATCGGGCACATGCCGCTGCGATGATCTTGCCCACGCGCGTCGAGCCGGTGAAGTTGACGCGTCGCACGGCAGGATGGGCGATCATGGCCTCCACGACCTCGGCGGCATCGGCCGGTGCGTTGGTGACAAAGTTCACCACACCCGCTGGCAGGCCCGCATCCTGCAGCGCCTCCACGATCAAACCATGGGTTGCCGGACAGAGTTCCGAGCCCTTGAGGACGACCGTGTTGCCGCATGCCAGCGGCGTCGCGATCGCGCGCACACCCAGGATGATGGGCGCGTTCCAGGGCGCCATGCCGAGCACCACGCCGGCCGGTTGGCGCACGGCCATGGCCAAGTTGCCCGGCACATCCGAGGGAATGACTTCACCGCTGATCTGGGTGGTCAGCGCGGCGGCTTCCAGCAACATTCCCGCCGCGAGATGAACGTTGAAGCCTGCCCACAAGGCGGATCCCCCCGTTTCTGCGGCAACGGCACTCGCGAATGCCTCGGCCTTGGCTTCGAGCGACTGCGCGGCCTTCATCAGCATGGCGCGGCGCTCCCCCGGGCCGATAGCGGCCCAGGCGGGGAAAGCCTTCGCGGCCGCATCGACTGCCGCCACGGCGTCCGCAGCACTGGCGGCTGGCGCCGTGGTGGCCACGCTGCCGTCAAGGGGGTTGCGGCGATTGAAGGTGGCTCCACGGGTTGCCTGGACATGTTGCCCGGCGATCAGCATTGAAATGTTGTTCATGAATGTCTCCGGAGGGTCTGTGCTGTGCGGTGCGGTGAAAGGAAGGCCAAGGACTCGTAAAAGCGAAGGTCGGTTGCTGATCGGTGAACGGGTCTGGCTGCCATCACAGCCAAGAACGCGGACGCCGATTTGCCCGACTTATTCCACCAGATCCTTCGGCCCGATGCTTGTCTTGAGTCTGGCAAATCGAAGTTGATAGCCGATCGGAATCAGCCGGAGCGGGTAGCGCTGTTCCAGCGCACCCCAGATGCCACTGGGGAAGAACAAGGCAAAACCGATGGCCAAGATGCCCAGGCCGATCAGGTACTCAACCCCGGTCCCGCCGAAGTAGGTCTCGGCGATGAAGAACAGGATGGCGCCGACGATGGGACCCTCGAAGGTGCCCAAGCCGCCGACGATCACCATGAACAGCATGTAGGCCGTCCACTGCGGGCTGAAGTAGCTGCCGGGCTGGAACGTGATGGACGCTGCCAGCCACAGTGCCCCACCGGCGGCACAGCCGACAGCGGAAAGCATGAAAAGGACTTGCTTGCTTTTGAAGACATTGACGCCGATGGACGCGGCGGCCGTGTCGTCATCGCGAATGGCCTGCAGGGATGCGCCGATCCGCCCGCGCAACAGCAGGAACAAGGTTCCCATGAGCACGACCAGCAAGGCCAAGGCCATCCAATAGGTCAAGGCCCTGCGCGTGCCGGGAGCGTAGGCGTTCATGGCGATGAGCGACGTGCCGGTCGAACCCTGGATGATGGGGTCGATCGTCACCAGGAGACGGAGCAACTCTGCGAGCACCCACATGCCGATGGCAAACTCGCCGCCACGCAGCTTGAGCATCAGTTTGCCGAGCGGAATCGACACCAGCCCCACCAGCAGCACGGCGGCGACCAGCGCGACATAGGGGTCGAGGCCGGCATTCGACAAGCGGATCAAGGTGTAGGCACCGAGGCCGAGAAACGCCTGCTGGCCGATGGACACAAGCCCGCCATAACCTGCCAGAGCATTCCACATGCTCGCCAGCAGGATGTAGATGAACAAGGTCGTCAGCCGGTCGATGACCTCCGGGGGGAAGAACAACGGCCCGCAAGCGAGGACGATGAGCAACAGCCCGAGGACCAGCGTGAAAACGGCAGCCTGCGGTGTCCAGCGCTGGATCGAGATCCCCTCCCGCGCGAGGGTATTGTGCGATGTACTCATGCCGAGACTCCTTTGGGACGGTCAGAACGCGGTACCGCCCAGCGGATGCCCAGGCTTTTGAACTCGCCGGCATAGATCCGGGCAATGAGGATGACCAGGAACACGGCATGGCCGGCGATTTGAAAGCCGATGGGGTTGATCTGCGCGCCGATGCTCTGGGCCAGACCCAGGACGATGCCGCCCAGCAGCGTGCCCCAGAGCGAACCGACCCCGCCGATCACCACGGTCTCGAAGGCAAAAAGCAACTGCGACGATCCGGCGTAGGGCGTGAATGTGGCGCGCATGGCGAGAAAGACGCCTGCGAACGCGATCAGCACCATGGCGATGGCGGACGCGGCCGAGTACACGGCGCGGGAGTCGATCCCGATCAGATCGACCGTCGCGGGATCATCGGCTGTGGCCCGTATGGCCCGGCCCAGGCCGGTGTAGGACAGCATCCCTTGCAGAACACCCAGGACCACGACGGCCGTGGTGAAGGTCAGCACGTCGAGCTGCGAAATGTACACATTGCCGCCGACATTCCAGCTCGAGTAGGACAGTGCACCGATGTTCGATGCGAGCGACTGCGTATCGGCGCCAAAGCGCTCGAACAGCAGGTTGTCGATCACGATCGACAACCCGAAGGTGGCCAGGATCGGCACCAGCGCCCCGCCGCGCATGCTCCGCTGCAACAGAAGTCGATTGAGCAGCCAACCTCCGATGGCCATCACGGGCATCGCCAGCACAAGGGCCAGCACCACGCTGGAGGTGACGTGATTGATCAGTGTCAGGATCAGGTAGGCGGCCAGGACCGCCAGGCTGCCGTGCGCCAGATTGACGATGCGCATCACACCAAAAAGGAAGGACAGTCCACTGGCCAGGATGGCGTAATAGCCTCCCAGCAGAATGCCCTGGACGATCTGATTCAGCATGGTTTCAATGCCTCGCGCTGGGTTCGCCGCGGTCGAGCCCGAAATAGGCGTCCATGATGGCCTCTCGGCTGATCTCATGGCTCTTGCCCCGCAGCGGAATCCCCCCTTCGAGCATGCAGATCACGCGGCTTGAAAATCGCAGGGCTCGACTCAGGTCCTGCTCCACCAGCACGATGGTGGTGCGCATGGCCACCAAGCTTTGCAGCGACTCATAGACCTGGTCGACTGCGATGGGCGATAACCCCAGGGAGATTTCGTCGAGCAGCAGGAGCCTCGGGTTGGTCATCAGCGCGCGGGCAATCGCCGTGGCTTGCTGCTGGCCGCCGGAGAGCTGACCGGCCGGGGACTTCAGCTTGGGTTTCAATTGCGGAAATGCATCGACGACGCTGTCGATGTTCCATGGCCCTGGTCGGGCGTGCATGGCTGCAACACGGAGATTGTCTTCAACGGTCATGCTGCCGAACAGGCGACGTCCCTCGGGCACCATGGCAATGCCCAATCGCACCCGCTTTGCCGGTCTCAGCGTGGAGATTTCCGCGCCGTCGAAGACGATGCGTCCTGCATGCGGGGCGTGCACACCGGCAATGCTGCGCAGCAGGGTGGTCTTTCCGGCCCCATTGGCGCCGACGAGCGCGAGGATGTCGCCTTCGTCGCAGGAGAACGAGACATCGCGAACCGCCCGGAGCAGGCCATATCGCGCATCCAGGGATTCGACACACAGCAAGCTCATGTCGCCAAGCTCCCGAGATAGGCGGCGATCACGGCGGGATCGCGCATCACGGCGTCCGGTTCGCCATCGGCGATGATGCCGCCCGACTCCATGCAGATGAGCCGCGTGACGACTTGCAGCAAAACCTGCACCATGTGCTCGATCCAGACCACGGTGATGCCGCGTTTGAGAACTTCACGGATGATCGCCACCAGTTCCAGCGCCTCGCCGTCGGTCAGGCCGCCGCCAATCTCGTCGAGCAGCAGGACCCGTGGACAGGTCGCCAGAGCCCGCGCCATTTCGAGGCGCTTGCGATCCAGCAGGCCGAGGGTATCGGCTCGTCGGTTGGCCAGCGACAGCATGCTGCAGAGGTCGAGCGCATCGATGCACACCTCGTGTGCGGCACTGCCCTTGAGTGCGGCGCCGGCTGCCGCAGCGACGTGCAGGTTCTCGAACACGGTCATGCCGCCAAACGGCCGCGGCACCTGATGCGAACGCGCAATGCCCATGCGGCAACGCGCAGGAGCCCCCAATGCGGTCACGTCACGCCCTTCCAAGTGCACGCTCCCCCGGTTCGGCGGATAGGCCCCGGACAGCACGTTGAACAGGGTTGTTTTCCCGGCGCCGTTGGGGCCGACAATACCCACGGCTTCGCCCTGCCTGATGTCCAGGTCGACCCCGGCTAGAACAGCCAGGGCGCCGAAGCGCTTGCCGATGTCCCTGGCCGCAAGAGCGAAGGGCAGCCCGGAACCGGATCCCGAGGCGGCTTCCCCTGCTCGCATCACCGCGGCACTGCCCACGTGATCAGGCGTACGCAAGCAGTTTGGCCTGAATGGGAACTCTGGGGTCGCAAGCATGTTCGACGATCGGTAGGTCAAGTTTGAAGCGGCTGCCGGGCTTTGATCGAATCCACTGGCAGCCGATGATGGGTGCAGTTGCCACGTTGGGAACCGGCCCGTTGGGGAAATTGATCCGGCCGACAGTGGTGACGGTATCGAGGACGCGCATGGCCTTGGCAAGCGCCGCCTTGTCCTTCGGCGCTTCGCTGTGCTTCAAGGCCGCAAACCCGGCATCGATCAACGCCATCGAGGCCCCGAGTTGCTGCGTCCATTGCTTGTTGGAGGCCTGCTCGTAGGCATCCGCAAGTTGTATCGAACTCAAGCCGGTCACAGGCGATGAATAGGGAAATACCGGCGACCAGTAAGCCCCGGCCGCGACGCGGTGGCCCAACTCGCCCAATGCCTCGATATCGGAGGGAAACAACCCGAATTTCGCTGGCATCACGATCTTCAACATGCGGGTGAGCCCCTGCTGCGCCGCTTGGCGCAAGAAGACGATGAAATCATTGGGGATGGGCGCCCCGGTCAGAATCTGGCAGCCCTCGCTCTTGAACTTGGCGATCTGCGACGAGTAGTCGGTCGTGCCATCCTGATAGGCGCCCGGATCGACGATGGTGAAACCGGCTTTGCGCAGTTCGGGAATCAGGTGGGCTCGCAACGCATTGCCGTCGGCATCGTTGGGGTAGAGAACACCGACTTTCTTGTTGGTCGGGATCAGGTTCCAGGTCGAGATGTACATCTTGGCGAACTGTTCCGTGCCAAAGGAGAAGTGATAGGTCCAATGAAACGGCGACGGCTGTCCGGGCTTCGCGCCTCGCCCGTAATACCAGGACTCCCATGGGTCTACCGTGGACAGACAGGGCATGCCGGACGCTTCACAGGCATCGGCCACCGGATTAACCACTTCCGGGGTGGAAGTGGTCAGCATCATGTCGATCTTCTGGTTGTTGATCAGGTCTTTCGCAAGCTGGCTGGCACGTGAGGGGTCGGACTGCGTATCTCGGCCCAGCAACTCGAAGGCGTAGGTCCTGCCGGCGATTTCAATCTTGCCACCGGTTTTCTTGCGCACCAGATCGAGCACGAACGGATCGGCCTCGCCAAACCCGGCAAGCGGTCCGGTCAAGGGACTGATGAAGCCGATCTTGAGGTCACCGGCAACGGCGGGTTGCGCACTTGCGGCTGCCGCGGGCCAAGGCAGTAGCGTGCTGGCAACGCCGGCTCCTGCCAAGGTGACGAACTGGCGCCTGGAAGCGTCGATGGGCATGTGATGCTTTTTTGTGGGGTCTTGAGGTTGCATGAGTTGTCTCCGTATTGAGTCAGACTTCCAGGGCGCCAAGAAACCGGGAAGCTTGCGACCAGCGTTGCATCGGCCGGTTGTTGCATGCTAGATCGTGAATGTCTTTGGCGGTATCGTGCGCATCACCATGATGTTGGCGACGACAAGCCCCCTTAGAACGGATGAATCCAGTGGATATTCAGAACCGTGCCGCGGGTGTGGTTTTGAGCGCTGGTCTGGAAATACAGGTTGGCAGCCCAGATGTTCCTGGGACTGGCCTTCCAGAACAGACCTGGACCCACGGCAAAGAGCTCTGCCTTACCCGTGTCTCCAAATTGCAGGCCGTTGTCGGAACTGCCATTGGTGTAGTTGTAAACATCGTTGGTGAATTGCTTGAGGTAATAACCATTCAGGCCAACGTTCAGGTCGGGACGCACGGCATACGAGGCCGTGAAGTTCACCCACGCGGCTTGTCCGGCCTTGGTGCTGGAGACGGTGGGAGGCAGCGCGTTGGGGCTGTTGTTGGACAAGTTGTAGAGGTAATTCACGCGCAAGCTCACCTCGGTTTTGGGCGTGGGCAGCCAGGTGCCGGCCCAATAGGGATTGAGCGACCAGAAGTTGGCGCCCGGGTTGATGTCGGTCGACGTGCTGTAGCGGCCGATGGGCGCGATAACGTCAAACTCCACACGTTGCGAGTACACCGGGCGACCACCGCTGATGACGGGGTTGAACTGCAGATAGGCACCCAGCGTGAGGTCACCGAAGCCGTCGGCAGAACTGAGCTTGACGGGCGAGTTGGCATCGAAGCTGGTGTTGAAGTGCAGCAGCGGCAGCAACCCGGTGAAACCGAGGTGCGCACTGCCATTGAAAAACGTCTGGCTGGTGGTGTAGGCCAGTTGATTGAGGATCAGGTCAACATTGATCTTCGGATTCTTGAAAGCCGGCGAGTCGTTGCCGCTGTTGTCCTCGATGTGATTGAGCTGCGAATACTGGTAGTAGCCCAGATACGTCCAGCCCGGCTGTGTGGCACCGAAACCATCAAAGAAACTCGTCCCGCCGAGGTTGATGCCTGCGGGCTCCAGGTTGCCGGCTTGGGCTGTTGACATGCCCAGGGCGCATGTCGCTGCGATGCAAAACCCTGCAAGCTGAGTTTTCGTTGCCATCTTGTCTCCTGTCGTTGGAAGGTGCTCGGGCCGATCTGGCGAGTCCGATCGGTCTTGACGTTGATCGTCAATCTCTTTTGCGCACTGAGGCCTGGCGATGGCACGGCTTGTGTTGAGAGTTCCGCGCCGGATGTCGCTCCAGCCTGTGACGACATTATGTTGATGGCACTTTGTTTGTCGTAGCGGGGCAGAAGCGCTAGCAGATATCACGACTTGATATGAGTGCAAACCCTGGAAACGTCCGCCGGCGCGGCGCGCCAGGCGCGTCGACAACGCCCTGTGAGCGTCGCTTCGAGTGCGCGCCGCATCGTGGCAAAGCGTGGTGGGCGCTGTCGCGCCGCCTGCACCTCTGGCGTCGTGATCCGCCGTCAGAGGTCAAGCACCAGCAGGGGGGATTGGGAGCGCGAACAGCAGGGAAGAAGCTGATCGTTGCGGTCGCGTTCCTCCGGGGTGAGATAGGCGTCGCGGTGGTCCGGACTTCCCTCGACGACGCGCGTCAGGCATGTTCCGCAGACGCCCTGCTCACATGAGGTTGGAATATCGACTCCAGCCTCGGCCAACGCACGCGCGATGCTCCTGTCGGAAGGGATCGTGATGACACGACCCGAGCTGGCGAGCTTCACGAAAAACGGGGTGTCTCCCGAGACATCTTGTGCATGGCCGGAGAAAAATTCAGAGTGCAATTGCGTCTGCGCCCAGCCCGCGGCGCGAGCGCCGCCGAGTACGAAGTCCATGAATCCCCCGGGGCCACAGACGTAGATGTGTGTTCCCGCGGTCACCTGCCCCAGGGCGGCGGCAAGGTCGAGCTTCTGCGTGTTGGGGCCATCGTCATGGTGAACCTGCACGCGTGACGCCAAAGGGGAGGACTTGATGCGCGCCAGGAATGCAGTGCGCGACGGCGAGCGGCTGCAGTAATGCATCGAAAAATCCGCGCCGACATCGTGCAAGTGTTCGGCCATGGACAGGATCGGGGTGACGCCAATACCACCCGCGAAGAGCAGGCTGCGGCGCGCATCGGGTTGCAGCGTGAAGTGGTTCTTGGGCGAACTGATGCGCAGTACATCCCCGACAGTGATCGTGTCGTGCATCGCGATCGAGCCGCCACGCGAAGCCGGCTCGCGCAAGACACCGATGACGTAGCGATTCGCTTCGGATGGGTTGTTGGCCAGCGAGTACTGCCGGACCAGGCCATCCCTGACTTGCACGTCGATATGCGCGCCTGCAGTGAATGCGGGGAGCGCCTTGCCATGGGTCGCGACGAGTTCAAAGGTGCAGATGTCGCTCGCTTCGGCGTGTTTGGCCGCAACGCGGACGTTCAATGCAAGGTTGTGCATGCTCATTTTTTCGCATCGGGGCTCAGGTCGAACGCTTGCCGTTCTTGCGCGTGGCCACAGCCTTCTTGCGGCCCGCTGCTGTTGCTGCGGGCATGGCATCAAGGCCGACTGGATTCGGCTTGCGCATCGCCGCCATGCCAGCCCTGTTGCCGTCGTCCAGGCCGAACAACTTGCCGTAACGCAGGCCGACGTAGGCATGCTCGCGCATGAGCATTTCGGCACGCGTTCCCTCGCCATTCACCAGCGCATCGACGATGAGTTGGTGCTGCAACTGGGCGAAGCGCAATTTTTCGTATTCCCGGGGCAAGGCCTGGGTGTCGATGACGATCGAGTCCGATGACGCGAATGGAAGATGATTGTTCCGCGCAATGGCATCAGCGATGGCGTGGCTGTCGGTTGCGTTGATGATGGCGTTGTGGAACGCCGCGTTGAGCGTGCTCCATCCAGCCACGGCAGCCTCGGTCAGCACGCCTGGGCGCAGCAGTTCGGCGCCATGCTCGACGCAAGCGTCGAGCCGCATGCGAACGGCGTCGGACAAGCCGCGTTCGGCCAGGCGCCGCGCCGCGAGTCCTTCCAGCACACCACGTACTTCCAAGCCGCAGAGGATGTCGGCGTCTGAGAAACGCCGCACGACGAAGCCACGCGCACCGGCCCGTTGCAGCAGGCCTTCCTGTTCGAGCGTGCGAAATGCCAGGCGCACCGGCGTGCGTGAAACGCCAAGGTCGCCAGCCACCGGGATTTCGGCAATGCGAACACCCGGCGGGTAGCGTCCCTCGAGAATCGACTTCCTCAGGCTGGTGAGGACGCGAATACTGTCCTGGCCCATGCATCACCCCAATATTGGATCCAATGATGTAGTTATTTTGACTCCTGATGGTCGATATGGTCAAATTTGGATCCAATAAAAACCTGCTCCGAGCTGTTGGCGTGGAGCGATCTCGATGGAGGATGACCATGTTTGCGAAGAACGCCTGGTATGTCGCGTGCACCCCGGAGGAGTTGGTTACCAAGCCGCTCGGCAGAACGATCTGTGGCGAGTCGATCGTTTTTTTCCGTGACGCTGAAGGCCGCGTCGCTGCCGTTGAGGACTTCTGCCCACACCGTGGCGCGCCGCTTTCGCTGGGCTTTGTCCGCGACGGTCAATTGGTCTGCGGTTACCACGGCCTGACCATGGGGGGTGATGGGAAACCGATCAGCATGCCATGCCAGCGCGTTCAGGGCTTTCCCAGAATCAGAAGCTTTCCGGTGGTCGAGCGTCACGGTTTCATCTGGGTCTGGCCCGGGGACGAGAAGCAGGCGGACCCGGCAAAGATCCATCATCTGCCATGGGCGGACAACGCGGATTGGGCTTACGGCGGAGGGCTCTATCGCATCGCCTGCGACTACCGGCTGATGATCGACAATCTGATGGATTTGACGCATGAAGCCTATGTGCACGCGAGCAGCATCGGTCAGCAAGAGATCGAGGAGTCGGTGCCCGTCACCAAGGTCGAGGGCGACACGGTGGTGACCAGCCGGCACCTCAAGAACATCCTGCCGCCGCCGTTCTGGGCGTCCGCACTGCGTTTCAATGACTTGGCCCACGATGTGCCTTGTGACCGTTGGCAAATTTGTCGATTCTTTCCCCCCAGCCATGTCATGATCGACGTTGGCGTGGCCCATGCCGGGCAAGGAGGCTTCGATGCCGACCCAAGGCACAAGGTGTCCGGCATCGTGGTCGACTTCATCACGCCTGAAACCGAAACATCGCACTGGTATTTCTGGGGCATGGCCCGCCACTTCAAACCCCAGGACTCCGCGCTGACCGAGAGCATCCGCGCAGGGCAGGACAAGATTTTTGCAGAAGATCGCGAGATGCTGGAGCGGCAGCAACTCAATCTGAGCACTCACCCCGAGCGCCAACTCCTCAAGCTCAACATCGACGCCGGAGGCGTCCAGTCGCGCCGCATCATCGAGCGGCTCGTGGCGCAGGAGTCGGGTACGACCTGAACTGGTGCCTGTCTCTTGGAAAACGGTCGAGGGTGATGGCAGCCAGGTCGACCGGGTTACCGGTCATTCTGGGCTGCAGCACCTGCCGCCGCCTGAATAGCCGCTCCTCAGGCGTCATGCATGTGTTCCTGAGTGCGATGCGCACGCAGGCTCTGCTCTCGCTCGGCGCCGCCCTACCCCTCCGAGTCAATGTCTGCCTGGGTCGATGCGTTGTAGCGGGCACCGGCCACGGTGCCCGGGTTGATGAGGGCTTCAAGCCGGGCGACAGTGGCGGCATCGAGTTGCAGGTCGCGCGCCACCAGGTTTTCGCGCAGGTGCGCGGAACGGGTCGTGCCGGGAATGGGGACGATGTCCCGGCCCTTGGTCAACAGCCAACCCAGCGCCAACTGGGCTGGCGTGCACCCGATTTGCGCGGCGATGGACGTCAAACCGTCCAGCAGTTTCAGATTGGCGGCATAGTTCCGGGGTTCGAAACGTGGCATGGAACGACGGATGTCACGGGCATCCAGCGTGGACACATCCCGCAGTGCAGCCGTGAGGAAACCGCGCCCCAGAGGGCTGAACGCCACCAGCGTGGTGCCCAGCGCCCGGCAGGCATCCAGCAGCGCGATTTCCGGGTTGCGTGTCCACAGCGAATATTCGTTCTGGACCGCTGCGATCGGATGAACCGCATGCGCGCGGCGCAGGGTTTGCGCCGACACTTCCGACAGGCCGATGGCACGCACCTTGCCCTGCCGCACCAGGTCTCCCATGGCGCCGACGCTGTCTTCGACCGGGACATTCTTGTCCAGGCGATGCAGGTAGTAAAGGTCGATTGTCTCGGTGCGCAGCCGGCGCAAACTGTCCTCGCAGTTGAGGCGCAGGGTTTGCGGCCGGCCATCAATCACGCGCTGACCATCGACCCCCGCCATGCCGCCTTTGCTCGCCAGGGTGAACCGTGCGCGGTGCGGTGAAAGAATCTGGCCGAGCAATGCCTCGTTGCTGCCGAAGCCGTAGAGCGCGGCAGTGTCAAACAACGTCACGCCCAGATCGAGCGCCT
>JAJXUC010000074.1 GCA_021783435.1 Pseudomonadota bacterium
AGCGCGGCCGCAGCCATCTGTGGAAGCCGCTGCTGCACCAGGCCGCCGCCGGCACGCTGGGCATCGACGACAACGAACTCAACTACCTGGCGCAATCCACCTGGCACCATTTCAAATACCGGCTCGGTGCGATGGACGGCCTGGACCGGGCCAACAAGCAGGTTCTGGTGGCGCCCACGCGCGACGACGACGGGCGCGAGATCGTGCCGCGCCGCAGCTTCGGCTACGACATCCTGGTGCTGGCCCTGGGCAGCCAGAACAATGACTTCGGCACCCCGGGTGCGGCCGAATATGCCATCGCCCTCGACACCGTGGACGACGCGCGCCGCTTTCACCGCCGCCTGGTCAACGCCTGTATCGCCGCCAACACCCAGGCCGCTCCGCTGCGCCCGGAGCAGCTCAAGGTCGTGGCCATCGGCGCGGGCGCCACTGGGGTGGAGCTGGTGGCCGAACTGCACAACTCAACACGCGCCCTCGCCGCCTACGGCCTCGACCGCATCGACCCCGAGCGCGACGTGCGCCTGAGTCTGATCGAGGCGGCGCCGCGCATTCTTCCGGCACTCCCCCCGCGGCTGTCGGCCTCGGCGGCGGCCGAACTGGCCAAGCTCAAGGTTGAGATCCACACAGGCAAGCGCGTCACCGCCGTCACCCCCACGGGAGTGCAAACGGCCGATGGGGACTTCCTGCCGGCGGAGCTGGTGGTATGGGCCGCGGGCGTGAAGGCCCCGGACGTACTGCGCGACCTGGATGGCCTGGAGAACAACCGCATCAACCAACTCGTGGTGCGCCCAACCCTCCAGACCACGCGCGACGACGCCATTTTCGCCCTCGGCGACTGTGCTGCCTGCCCCTGGGACGGGCGCGATGGCAATGTGCCGCCGCGCGCCCAGGCGGCACACCAGCAGGCCAGTTTCCTCGTGCGCCAGATCTCCAGGCAACTGGCCGGCAAGCCCATCGGCACGTTCAAGTACCGCGATTTCGGCTCACTGGTCTCCCTGGGCGAGCACAGCACCGTGGGCAGCCTGATGGGCGGCTTATCGAAGGGCAGCATGTTCATCGAGGGGCACTTCGCCCGCTTCATCTACTGGCTGCTCTACCGCAAGCACCTGCTGAGCCTGCACGGGTTCTGGAAAACCGTCTTCCTCACGCTCGCGCGCATGATCTCGCGCACGGCCGAACCCCGCATCAAGCTGCATTGAGCCACGCGATCCTGCACGTAACGGGCCCCTGGCGAGATGATCGATGGAGTTATCTGGATTTTTATGCAGGTTATTGAGTAAGCTTCGGCATTCGGCGAAATCAACGATAAAAACGTGAGCATCCGGGGATATGCACCACCATTCAGGCCTGCGTTGGGCCATCGCAACGCCAAGGGCTGTGCGCGGCCGGCCATGGCGCGCATGCCGCCGCTCCGACGGACCCCCGGCCTCGCACGCCTGATGCGGGCCTGACATGGCCAGCCGCCCCAGCGCCTCCGCGGGCCAACTTTGGCGCCTGCCACTGCTCAACACCGCGCTGGCCGCCACCTATGTCTTGCTGGCCTGGGGTGCCACGCGCAGCGATCCGTCGAACGCCGTCCTGTGGCCCTCGAGCGCCATCGCCGTCTTCGGCGTCTGGGTCCTGGGTTTCATGGCCGCGCCCGGCATCCTGCTGGGCGCCTATATCGCCAACGCCGAGGTCATCGGTTGGTCTGCGCAGGCAGCCCTACTCATCGCCGTGGGAAACACCGCGAGCGTGCTGTTCGCCTGGTGGGTCCTGCGGCGCATACGCCAGCCCTGGCGCGGCCTGCAGGACACCGGCGACACGCTCGCCTTCATCCTCACGCTCGGTCTGCTGGGGCCGGCCATCAGCGCCAGCGTCGGCGTGATCAGTTCCCTGCTCGCCGCGCCGCCGCGGCTTCACGACATCGGCATGCTGGGGCCGGTGTGGCTGATTTCAGATGCCTGCAGCGTGCTCGTGTATGCGCCGATGCTGGTGCTGTGGTGGGAGCGCCGTCACGAGCGTCTGCCACGCCCGACCGTCGAATTCGTCATCCTGCCGCTGATCGCGCTGATCGGCGTGGCCGTGCTGGCCTTTTCGCCGCCCGCGCGGCAGGCGCTGCCGCTGGGCCTGGCTTCGCTCGCCTTGCTACCGCTGCTGTGGGGAGCGATGCGGCTGTCCATGCGCCTGGCCAGCCTGTTCATGGCCGTCCTGTTCACGTTGGCGCTGGTGGGCGCTGCCCTGGGCCTGGGTCCCATGATGGTTCTTCCGATCGACGAACGCGCCTCCGTGCTGCAACTCCTGGGCATCAGCCTGGCCTGCACGGTGCTGCTGGCCAGCAGCCTGGCCCAGGAGCGCAGTCTCGCGCTGCGCCAGCTGCGCGAGGCGAATGCGGGGCTGGAACGGGCCGTGGAACGGCGCACCAAGGCCATGGTGAAAAGCCAGCGCAAGTTGCAGGAACAGCTGCGCTTCCAGGACTCGCTGCTGGGCGCATTGCCCAACCCCACGGCGTACAGCGCGGCCAACGGGCGGCTCGAGCTGGTCAATCAGGCCTTCACGCGGCTGTTGGAGCGCAGCCGCGATGCCTTGCTCGGACGCCGCCCCGCCGAGGTGTTCGAGGACAGCCTGCTGCATACCTGGACCTCGATGGACCGGCAGCTGCATGCCGAGCGGCGCCCTCTGTCGCAGGAATGCAGGCAAGTGTCCTCGGACGGCGATGTCACGGTGTGGATCGTCAACAAGGCGCAGGTCACGGATCCGGCCAGCGAGGAGCCTCTGGGCATCGTCACCAGCCTGCAGGACATCACCGAACTCAAACGCCTGCAAGAACAGCTCGAGCGCGATGAGCGGGGCTTGCGCTTCCTGGTCGAGGAGTCCCCGGTGCCGCTGGTCATCACCCGCGTGCACGATTCAGTCCAGCTGTTTGCCAATCGCGCCGCCGACGAACTGTTCCGCGCCCATCACACCGGCCGTTCCGGCAAGCTCTTGCGGGATCTGTGGGTCGAGCCCGCGCAGCGACGGTCGGTGGTCGAGCAGGTACTGCGCGAGGGCGTGGTGCGCGGGCTGGAGACGCAGTTCCTCCGCTACGACGGCAGTCCGGTCTGGCTGCTGCTGTCCGTCACCCACACGCAGTACCGAGGTGACGAAGCCCTGGTGTTCGCCTTCAAGGACATCACGCCGACCAAGGAACGCGAACACACCCTGCGCGCCCTGGCCTACACGGACCCGCTCACGGGCGTGGCCAACCGCCGCAGTTTCCTGACACGTGCCGCGGCGGCCCTGCAGGAGGCCAAGATTCAGGGCAGGCCCCTGGCCGTTCTGGCGCTG
This sequence comes from Pseudomonadota bacterium, assembly GCA_021783435.1. The sequence continues at coordinate 3,307 of JAJXUC010000074.1, forward strand.
GACATCGATCATTTCAAACAGATCAACGACGTCTATGGGCATCCGACCGGCGACCGTGCGCTGCGCAGTTTCTCGCAGGTCTGCCAGCAGCTTGCACGCGACGATGCCCTGCTCGGCCGCCTCGGAGGCGACGAGTTCGCCATCGTCCTGCCGCGCAGCGACGACGGCGCGGCCTATGACTTCGCGCAGCGCCTGCGCCTGGCCGTGCAGGAGAGCGCAACGGCCGAGCACGCCCCGCTGCGCCTGCAGCTCACCACCAGCATCGGCATCGCACATCATCCCTGCGAACACATGACCGAATGCGGTCTGGACGACCTGCTGGCCCGTGCTGACCAGGCGCTCTATCGTGCCAAGCAACGCGGGCGCAACCGCGTCGAACTCTGGACGGGGCGCGACCCGGGTTCCGTGTAAGACCCAAGGCTCCCCTGCCGCGAGCCTGTGCGCGAGCGACGCGCAAAAAAAAGCCAAGCATGCGCTTGGCCAAGGGGGGAGGAGACAACAACCATCGTCAGGCGGGGCCTGATTTATTCCTTCTTCTCGCCTTCGTTTTTCTTCTTGTCGGCCTTGTCGTGTGACCCGGCCGGGGCGGACGCGCCATTCTTGGCTGCGTCATAAGTCATGGCTTGCATGCCGGCAGCCGGCATCGCGCCTTGGGCCCCACTGACATGGACATTGGCTTGTGCCGCGGCCTCGGCAGGCATGCCGGCGGCACGGGCCTGGCTTGAGACGAAAGCGGCCAACAAAAGAGCGACGCCGAAGCCGAGAGCGGATAGCGAGGGTTTGTTCAGAATGCGCGGGTTCATGGAAAACTCCTGTGATGCTTCGAGAGGTCTGCGAACCGGACCGGAATCCGTCATCGCGATGCCTTCTATATGCACTTCCCGTGCCAGGCAATTTTCATGTTTTGAATCAATGCGTTGCATCCGGCGAAGCGGCCACTGTCAGGGCCATGTCGAATGTGCCCCTCAAACCGTGCGCGAAATGTCGCTACAGCCCGACATCCAACAGGGCTAATTTTCAACGCATTGATTTTGTTTCTATTTTTTTGTCGCCTGAGAGCGACGCAGCCCGAAACCCTAGGGCAGGACACCGGGGTACCCGCGCAGACCGCAGGACCAAGTCCTAGTCCATTGATTTGAACAAGGCGGGGGACAGCGCGTGCTTTTGCAGCAAGCGGTAGAACTCCGTGCGATTGCGCTGGGCCAGGCGCGCGGCCTCTGTCACCTGACCGCCCGTGAGCTTCATCAGGTTGACCAGATAATCGCGCTCGAAATGGTCCTTGGCCTCGGCATAGCTCAGGATTTCCGTCGGCTTGTTGCGCAGGGCGCGCGTCACCAGCGCGGCCGGGATGCGTACCGTGGTGCACAAGGCGCAGCATTGTTCGACGACATTCATGAGTTGACGGATATTTCCCGGCCAGTCGGCGCGCATCAGCAGATCCAGCGCGTCGGGAACGAAACCGATGATGCGCCGTCCGTGCTTCTTCGCCAGCAGATCGACGAAATGCTGGGCCAGCGGCCCGATGTCCTCGCGCCGCTCGCGCAATGGTGGAATGTGCAGGTTCACCACATTGAGCCGGTAGTACAGGTCTTCGCGGAACTGCTGTTCGGCGATGGCCGCCTCCAGATCGCGGTGGGTGGCCGAGACGATGCGCACGTCGACTGGGATCGACTGGCTGGCGCCGACCGGTCGCACCTCGCGCTCCTGCAGCACGCGCAGCAGTTTGGCTTGCAGGGCGATCGGCATGTCGCCGATCTCGTCGAGAAACACCGTGCCGCCCTGCGCCGTCTGGAACAAGCCCTTGCGGCTGGTTTCCGCCCCGGTGAACGCGCCTTTGGCATGGCCGAACAGCTCGGATTCCAGCAGCGCCTCGGGAATCGCCGCGCAGTTGATGGCGACGAAAGGCCCGCGCTTGCGCGTGCTGGCCTGGTGCACGGCGCGCGCAAGCATCTCCTTGCCGGTGCCGGACTCGCCCTGGATCAGCACGCTGGCCTCGCTGGCGCCGACCAGCGCCACCTCGTCGAGCAGGGCGTTCATCAGGGGGCTGACCGTCACGATGTCGGGAAATCGCACCCGCGCCGGCTTGCCGGTTTCGGGGCCTCCGGTCCCCACCGCGCGCGCCAGCAAGGCAAGCAGTTCCGGCGCCTCGAAGGGCTTGGTGAGATAGCCGAACACCCCGCTCTGCGCCGCGGCCACCGCATCGGGAATGGTGCCGTGCGCGGTGAGGATGATGACCGGCAGCGAGGGATCGGCGGCGTGGATGCGCTCGAACAGGGCCATGCCGTCCATGCCCTGCATCCGCAGATCGGTGATGACGGCGCGCGGACGCGATACGGCGAGCCGCGCCAAGGCCTCCTCGCCGCTGGCCACCGTGATCGGCCTGTAACCCGACGACTGCAGGCGCATGCCGAGCAGGCGCAGGAGGTCGGCATCGTCGTCGACCACCAGCACACTGGGGGTCGCATTCATCGTGACTCCCCTGCGTCGCGGAAACCCGGGGGTCGGTGCCGGGTATGCCGCCGCCTCATTTGGTCTGCCCGGGCTTGGTCTGCCCAGGTCGGCTTTGTGCGCGGTCTTGCAATTCCACCTCCAGGTTTTTGATCTGTCCGATCTTGTCCTGCAGATCGGCCACTTGCTTGTTGCTGCGAACCAGTTCTGCGCGCAACTGCGCCAGATCGAGGGTCTGGCGGCTCAGGCGCTGCAACACGCGAATGAACTGCTTGGATGCCGGATCCTCGGTCTGGTTGTCCAGTCCCCGCAGCAAATCCTGTGCCTGCGTGGCCTCGTCGGCGGTCGGCGAGGCGCGCGCCATGAGCAAATAGGCGAGTTTGAGCTTGTCCGCCGGAGTGCGCTGCGCACCCAGCGCCTGCAAGCGTTGCTGATCGGCGTTGGCCGCGGCCTGCGACTCGATGGCGATGTGGCGCAAAGTGTCGCCGATCCAGGTCATGCTGAGCGGCTCGGGCTTGAACAGGCTCGCCAGCGGCGAGGCAGGCGCGGCAGACTGGACTTGCGCCGCTGCCGGCGCCGGCTGGGTGGCCTGCGACTCGGCATGCGCCGCAGCGGTGGCGGAAGGTGCCTTCAACGCCGCGCAGCCGGACAACAGGGGCAGCGCGCAGGCGCAAGTCAACAGGCATGCGGCAGAAACACGCCGATTGATGTTTCCCAACTTCGTGCCAGTCCGACCCCCTCCCCACCCCAACCCGCCCCATGCATGGGGCGGGAGCTGCCGCAGCTCCCGCCTGGCGAGGAAGACGGGTGTGCAACCCACAAGTTCGCGCCGCGCCCTTCTCACCTCCCCCACCGCGTGGGGGAGGCCGGGAGGGGGAGCTTCGTGCGCCGCTTCGTGTCTGTCGCCCATTCTGAAAATCGCAATCAGTCGGCGCAAGGGAACGAGGTGAAGTGTCATGGATGGTCGCAAGGTTGGGTCTGTTGCCAGCCGGGCTCGTCGTCCTGGGCGCTGGACTGGGCAGCCACCGGGGTCGAGGCCGCCGTCGAGCCCGGCTGCGGGCTGATGGCGATCGGGAGATGCACGCAAAAGCAGGCGCCGGCCTGGCCGGGCGTGTCGCACAGGCGAACCTCGCCGCCATGAAGTTGCGCGTATTCCTGCGCGATGGCCAGCCCCAGGCCATTGCCTGGCGCGGCCGAAGGCGGTTGGCGACTGCCCTGGAAGAAGGGCTTGAACAGGTGGGTGCGGTCGTGCTCGGCCACACCCGGGCCCTGATCGCAGACCATCACATCCACCGCGTCCGCGCCGGCGCGCAGATCCAGGCGGATGACTCCACCCTCGGGGCTGAAGCGCATGGCGTTGATCAGCAGGTTCTCGAACAGGGTGTCGAGCTTGCCGGCATCGGCCTTGAGCAGCGGCGTCTGCCCGCTGCGCTCGACCCGCAGACGCTTGGCCCGCAGGGCCAGGTCGTTGCGCCGCACCAGGGCATCGAGCAGGGCCGGCAGATCCACACCGCTGGACACCAGCGGATCGAGTTGGCGCTGGGCACGGCTGTAGTTGATGAGATTCTCGATGCGCTGCTGCAGGTCGCGCGCATTGCCGCGCATGATCTGGGTGATCTCGCGCTGCTGACCCGAGAGACTGCCGCCCACGCCGTCGGCCAGCAGTTCCACCCCTTCGCGCAAGGATGCCAGCGGGGTCTTGAGCTCGTGCGAGACGTGGCGCAGGAAGCGCAGCTTCTGCTCGTCCAGCTCGCGCAGGCGCTGGCGCAGCCAGTCGAGCTGCTGACCCAGAAACACCAGGTCGATGGGACCCCGCACCGGCGGCTGGGGTTGCAGGTCGCCCGCGCCGAGGCGGCGGATGGCCTGGTCGATCTGCCGCACCGGACGGTTGAGCAGCCAGGAAAACAGCCCGGCGATGAGCACGGACAGGAGCACGGCGGCAGCGGCCTGGCTCAGCAGCACGGTGCGCAGCGTCCGAGCGCGGCGGGTGAGCGAGGCGACCTGGTCGTCGACCATGGCGTTGCCGGCGACGGTGAGCTGGTTGGCGAGGCGGCCCAGGCGCGTGAAATCGTCGGTGAAGGAATCGAAGCGGCGCAGGCCGACGTTGGCGGGATCGCTCAACTGCGCATACAGCACGCCCTCGCGCAACGCGAGCTGCCGCAAACGCTCGGTGTTGGACGGCCCATAGGGCAAGGCGTGCAAGGTCTGCAGAGCCCGCCCGATGGCCTCGTGCGCGTCGCGCATGCCGTCTCTCAGCTGAGGATCGCGCAGGACGTAGAACTGGCCCGCGGAACGCTGCAGGCTGGAAATGTCCTCGGCCAGCTGCCGGGTCGTGCGCGTGACCTGCAGCGTGAGCGAAATGGCCTGCCGGGTCTGCGCCGCGAGCCGCTCCTGCACATAGGCGGTATAGCCCATCCCGGTCAGCAGCGGCAGCGTGACCAGCGCGAAACCGGCGAGCAACAGGCTGGAAAACGAGCGTGGGTAGGGCAGACGCATGGCCGGTGCAAGTCGAAACGCTCTACTCTACCCTGTCCCGGTCAGCGAGTCAGGCGGGCCGCGCCGCAAATCCGGGGATTCAACCGGGGCGGATGCTCAGGGCGCATGCGCCTCGAGCAGGTGCTTGCCCGCTCCATCCTGACCCAGCGTGCGCGCCAGCCAGGGCAAGGTCGCCTTCAGACTCTCCTGCAGGCCGAAAGGCGGGTTGATGACGAACATGCCGCTGCCCATGAGGCCGAAGCCGTCGTCGCGCGGGGCGGCCACCGTGAGCTGCGCGTGCAGCCAGCCCGCCGGGGACAGCGCCTTCAGGCGCTTGGGCAGGCGGATGGACTCCAGGCTCTGCAGCTGGGGGTACCACACCAGGTAGACCCCGGTCGCGAAACGGGTGACGGCGTCGCGCAGCGCGGCCACCAACTGGCCGTAATCGCTGCTGAGTTCGTAGGACGGGTCGAGCAGCACCACGCCGCGCCGCGACGGCGGCGGCAACATGGCCTTGAGCCCGCCGAAGCCATCCGCCTGGCGCACCTCCACATGCGCCTGCTGCCCCCAGGTATTGGCCAGCAGGCGGTGGTCGGTGGTGTGCAGCTCGAACAGGCGCATGCGGTCCTGCGGCCGCAGCATCACGCCGGCCAGCGCGGGCGAGCCGGGATAGGTACGCAAGGCGCCGTCGGCATTGAAGGCGCGGATCTGTTCCACATAGGCGGCCACGGCCGGAGGCAGATCCTTGCGGCCCCAGAGCCGGCCGATGCCGGTTTCGTACTCGGCCAGGCGCTGCGCCATGCGCTCGCCAAGCTGGTAGCTGCCGGCTCCGGCGTGGGTGTCGATGTACCAATAGGCTTTGTCCTTGGCGGCCATGCGTTCGAGCACGCCGAGCAGCACGATGTGTTTGAGCACGTCGGCATGGTTGCCGACGTGAAAGGCATGTCGATAAGCGAGCATCGCGGGCTTCTTGCGGGAGAAGCCGCACTGTAGCGCCTGCGGCTCCGCCCGGGCCTCAGCGCCTCGGCGCCAGCGAACAATGCCCCGCGTCCGCTGCCGGACCGCTGCCCAGCGCCAAAGGTGGGGGTTCGGCGAAACGCTGGTGCGGCGAACTGTTGCTCCAGTCGAGCGCGACCAGCCCGAGCAGGACGCTCCACAGCGCCCAAGCGGGCCAGTTCCTGAGCGCCCCCAGGGCTGGGCTGCGCCCAGCCCGCCCCCCGTGGGGGTCAACGAAACTTGGGGCGGCCCGGCGTTTCCTTGAGAGCTTGCAGGGTCTTGGCATGGCGCCGTCCTCCCCCGCTCAATCGGCCATGCCCAGCCGGCGGCGCAGGCGCACGCCCAGCAGGCTTCCGGCAAACGCGCAGGCGAACCACACCCAACCGTGCAAACTACCGGTGGCGATGCCGGAGAAGTAGGCGCCCACATTGCAGCCGAAGGCCAGGCGCGAGCTGTAGCCCAGCAACAACCCGGCGACGATCGACGCCGCCCAGCCGCGCGGCGGCAGTTTCACGTCGGGGCAGGCCTTGCCCTTCCAGCTCGCCGCGATGAGCGCGCCGAGCAACAGGCCCAGATCGGTGACGCTGGTGTTGTCGGCCAGCACCGTGGCGTGCAGCTGCGCCTGCTGCGCCGGAAGGCCCCAGAAAGCGTTGCGACTCAGGTCGAAGCCCAGCGCCTGCACCACCTTGGCGCCCCACAGGCCCAGACCGTAGACGATGCCCCAGGGCTGGCCGGCCACCACCAGATTGGCGGCCGCGAGCAGGCCCAGCGCCACCGCCGCGCCCCACACCGCCTTGCCTTGCCAGCGCGAGGGCTGCGTCCCGCTGAACCGCCACAACGCGAGGGCGAGAAAAGCGAGGCCGCCAAGCTGGGCCGCCAGGGTCCAGGCCGCGCCGAGCCGGTGCACCAGATTCACCGGCGGCAAGGCGCCGAGGCTGAGCCAGGCCGGCAGTTGCGCCGCACCGAGAAAACTGCCGAACACGAAAGCCGGCAGCACCGCGAGGCTCACGGGATGGCCGAGTCCCGCCTTGTACAGCGTGCCCGAGCCGCAGCCGTCGGCCACCTGCATGGCGGCGCCAAACACGAAGGCACCGACCAGCAGACTGACCGACAGCGGACCGTCGGCGCCCTGCAGTTCAGGGTGCGCGGCGAGCAGCGGCACACTGACGAGCATGGCCACCGCGATGCCGACGAACTGCGCCCACAAGCCCTTGGGGTCGCGCTGCGTGATCCACACCCGCCAGCCGGTGGTGAAGCCGAATGCCGCGGCCGACAACGCCAGCCCATAGCCCACGCCGATGCACCACAGCAAACCCTGGCGCCAGCCCACCAGCCAGGTGACGGCGAACCAGCCGGCCAGCGCGGCGCCCAGCAGCAGCGCCGGGCGTCCGGGAACAACGACGGCGCGCAGGGCCGGCGGCGGGTTCAAAGCCCTTGCCAGGCCTGTTTGAGCTGTGTCCATAACTGTTCGAATCGACTGGGAACATGGGCCATGGGCTCATCGGCGCGCGACCAATCCACCATCGAGCCTGGATAGAGCTTCACATCCGGGCGGTGCAGCACTTCGGACAGCACGAACCAGTTGGTCGCGGCCCAGTGCCCGGTATTGCAGAACGACACCACCGGGCGCTTCGGGTCCATCGGCGGCAGGCCTTGGGCGACGCGCTGCAGAACGGCCGCATCCGGCAAGGCGCCGGACTCCCCCGCAAACCAGCGGGCGTTGTCGAAGTCCACCGCGCCCGGCAGGGTTCCGGGCCGGGCTGCCGCCGGCGCCTTGGCCCGGCCGAGATAGAAGGCGCGCGGCCTTGCATCGAGCAACAGCGCCGCGCGCGGGTCCTGCACATCGCGGAAAACCGCCGCCCGGGTGGCGAGGATGGTCGCATCGAACCGAGGGACGAAACGGCTCGGCCTGGCCCGCACGGCCTGCCGCGTGACCGGCAGGCCCGCGCGCGTCCACGCCGCCATGCCGCCGTTGAGAATGGCCAGACGCGGCACACCCAGCCACTTGAGCGTCCAGTACACCCGCGCCGGAGCGCCGAAGTCGCTCGAATCGCTTCCATCGGCCACCAACACCACGGGAGTCTGCGCATCCACGCCCAGGCTGCGCACCAGCGCGACGTAGCGGGCCACGGGCAGCAGTTCGCCGGGATTGTCGGCAGGCCCGCGCCACGCGGCATAGGGCGCCGACACGGCGCCGGGAATGTGGCCGGCGGCGTAGGACGCGTCCGCGCCATCGGCCTCGCGCAGATCCACCACCCGCACCCGTGGCAGTTGCGCCAGCAGTGCCGCGGGTGTGAGCAGGGGTCCGAATGCGGCACCCCGGACGCCGGGCTGCGCCGCGCCCACACCCTGGCTCAAGGCCCAGGTGGCCAGGGCCCAGGCCAAGAGGCAGCCGCGCCGGATGCGGACCCAGACGGCCGAAAGACGCGATGCGGAAAGATGGCGGTGGCTGGGATCGGATGTCATGCCTGGCATTGTGGGCCGGGCTGACCCCACGGGGGAAATACTGTTTTCGCATACGTCTAGAACCCCACGGCATATAGACACCGCCGCCTGCTCAGGCCCGCGCCGGGCACTCAAGGAACAGGCCTGCGCCAGTCTTCTGGCCCCCACAGGGGCCGGGCGCTCAATAGTTGCGCGCCCCGCCGGCGATGGCGATGAACAAGCGCGCAGCCAGCGCCACCAGCGGACGTATCCACCAAGCCACGCGCTTGTCCAGATTGGCGTGGTTGATGGGCAGGGCATGGACGAGTTCGCCCCGCACGTGCTCGGCAAGCGCATGGGCAAAATGCGGGTCGCGCACCAGCAGGTTGGCCTCGCGGTTGACCAGCAACGATAGCGGATCGATGTTCGAGCTGCCGACCGTGGCCCAGGTCTCGTCGACCACCGCCACCTTGCCGTGCAGATAGGCGCGCTGGTATTCGTAGATGCGCACGCCGGCGGCGATCAGCTCGCGGTACAGCGCCCGCGCGGCCCAGGCGGCGGCGCGGTAGTCGACGCGGCCCTGAAGCAGCAGGGTCACGCGCACCCCGCGCCCGGCGGCGTTCTTGAGGCTTTCGCGGAACGCTTGGCCGGGGTAGAAGTACGGCGACACCAGCAGCACGCTCGTGCGGGCCTGGTCGATGGCCTGGGTATAGCCGTGCTCGATGGTGCGGCGCTGCAGCAGGTTGTCGCGCACCACCAGGGCGGCGCGCACGCTGGGCAGGCCATCCGGACTGCCGGGCCTCGCGGCCGCGCCGGACCGCAAGCGGCTTTCCGCCGCGCGGATTTCCCGCAGCGGCGGCGCCTCGCCGCCCCAGGTGAGGAGTTCGTCCAGATAACGCCTGCGCGCTCCCCTGGACCTCAGCACATCGGGCCCGGGCATGCGGCGCAACTGGCGCTGCAGGCTTCCGGTGGCCACCGTGCGCAACCACAGCCGGCGCATGCTCCACAACACCTGCTGGGCCACCAGGCCCTGCACCCGCACCGCGTAGTCCAGCCGCGGCTGGTCGCTCCAGCCGTGGTGGATGTCGTAGCGGTCGTCGATCAGGTTGATGCCGCCGATGAAGGCCACCTGCGCATCCACCACGCACAGCTTGCGGTGCAAGCGGCGCCAGTGCCCGCGCTGCACGAGATCCAGCCAGCGGCGCCAGGGTCGGTAGACCATGAATTCCACCCCGCTGTCCCTGAACAGGGCATCCAGCTGGGGAATGCTGCGCGCCGACCCCAGGCCGTCGACCATCACGCGCACCTGCACGCCGCGCCGCGCGGCATCGACCAGGGTGGTGGCCAGATCCAGGGCCACCGGGTCATGATGAAAGATGTAGGTTTCCAGCCAGATGCTGCCGCGCGCCTGTTGCCAGGCCGCCTTCAGTGCGGGAAACAGGGTTTCGCCCAGGGGCAGGAGATCCACGCGGTTGCCGCCGGACCAGGTGGGGCCATGCGCGGCGTCGTCATCGGCGGTGGCTTCCAGCTGGACGCGCGCCGCGTCGCGCGACCAGCGGGCCGCATGCCAGGCAGCCCGCAACCAAGCTTGCGCACGGCGCGTGCGCGAACTGTTCGGTCTTCGGGGCAATGCGGGTTCGGCCATGCAAAACGGGATTGCTCATCGGCGGCGAAAGCCTGCCGGCCGGCAGCATTGTGCCCGGCCCACAGGAGGAGAAGCTAGGGCCTGCGCGCTATTTGTACGCCGGGATCGGCCCTCCTGGCGCAGCCGGGCTGCTGGCGGGCACACCCTCCACCGGTTCGAGTTCCACCAGCAGCGGAGCATGGTCGGACAGACGTGCCCAGCCCGCGCCCCAGCCCAGCTCCAGCCGCCGCGTCGAAAAGCCACGCGCGTAGATGCGGTCCAGCGGCATCAGCGGCAGCCTGGCGGGGTAGGTTCGCACCCGGTGATACCAGCGCGGCACCTGCACATCAGGCCGGGATGCGCTGCGCGCCGACACGTCCACCACGTCCACGGCGGCCAGTTCGGCACCGAGCTGGCCGCGCCAGTCGTTGAAATCCCCGGCCACGATGACCGGCTCCTGGGCCGGGATGTGGGCGGCGATGTAGTGCGCCAGCCGTGCGATCTGGCGCTTGCGTCCGGCGCCGAACAGACCGAAATGCACGACGACGCCGTGCAGGACCGCAGCCTGCGCCACGGCCTGGCCCGGCGGATGCAGGGCCAGCCGCACGTGGAGCAGGCCGCGCTGCTCGAAGCGGTGGTCGGACACGTCGTGGTGCGCCACGCTCAGGATGGGAAAGCGCGACAGCAGCGCATTGCCGTGCTCGCCGTGCCGCGTCGTGGCATTCGTGTGATACGCGGTATGCAGCCCCAAGGCCTGCCCGAGCAGCTCGTGCTGCGGCAGATCAGGCCAGTGCGCGAAGCGGCGCGCGTGGTGGCGGTGCGTGAACTGCACCTCCTGGAGAAAGATCAGATCCGCCTGCAGATGGCGCAGGCCCTCCTGCAGGCCGTGGATGCTCAGTCGCTTGGCCGGCCCGAGACCCACCACGCCCTTGTGGATGTTGTACGACGCCACACGCAAGGGGCCCGGCGCCGGGCTGGGGGCTTGCTGCATCGTCAGGCTCCGCACCGCACGCGGCGGGGAAGTTGGCGAATCGCCTCGGCGTTGGACGCCGAGAAGCAGCGCGCCGCCGCCTCCCGCCAGGGCAGCCAGACCGAGGCCCGATGCTCGCGCGGCGCGAGCGTCACCGGCGTGCCTGCGGGAACCTCCAGGCTGAACACATGCTCGGTGTTCTTCCACACGCCCGGCGCGTAGCGGTGCCGCCACAGCGGATAGATGTCGTACACATTGGTCTGGTGCCAGTCGCGCAGCGCGGCCTGGGGGATGATGGCCGAACCGACTCGCATGCCGGTCTCCTCGGCCACCTCGCGCGCGGCCGTGGCCGCCAGCGGCTCGTCCGGCGTATCCAGGCTGCCGGTGACGCTCTGCCAGAACCCCGGCTGCAGGGCGCGCTCGATGAGCAGCACGTCGAGCTGCGGGGTGTGGATGACCACCAGCACCGAGACGGGGATCTTCGCGGCGGGCAAGGCTTGTGGGGCGGCTGCGGACATCGCGGCGAAAGCGGGCTTGGGCGTCGCGCTCATCTTAGGTACAAGCGGCGCGGCGCGCGCGCACCGACTGCGCCAGATCGCGCAGCAGCGGCAAGGTGTCGTCCCAACCCAGGCAGGCGTCGGTGATCGACACGCCGGGCTGCAGGGGCTGGCCGGGGCGCAGGTCCTGCCGGCCCTCGCGCAGATGGCTCTCGATCATCACCCCCGAGATGCGCCGCTCCCCCGCCGCCACGCGCGCGGCGATGTCCCGCGCCACGTCCATCTGCCGGCGCGGCTGCTTGGCCGAGTTGGCGTGCGAGCAGTCGATCATCACCTGCTCGCGCAAACCCGCCTTGCGCAGCACGGCACAAGCGGCGTCCACCGCCTGGGCGTCGTAGTTCGGCGCCTTGCCGCCGCGCAGGATCACGTGACAGTCCGCGTTGCCGCGGGTTTCGAAAATGGCCGCCACGCCCATCTTGGTCATGCCCATGAAGGCATGCGGCGAGCCGGCGGCGACCACCGCGTCGGCTGCCACCTGCACGCCCCCGTCGGTGCCATTCTTGAACCCGACCGGGCACGACAGGCCCGAAGCCAGCTGGCGGTGGCTCTGGCTCTCGGTCGTGCGCGCGCCGATCGCGCCCCAGGCCACGAGGTCGGCCAGGTACTGCGGCGACAGCAGATCCAGGTATTCCGTTCCCGCCGGCAGGCCCAGCGCGGAAATGTCCAGCAGCAGCTGGCGCGCGCGGCGCAAACCCTCGTTGATATGGAAGCTGCCGTCCAGGTGCGGGTCGTTGATATAGCCCTTCCAGCCCACCGTGGTGCGGGGCTTCTCGAAGTACACCCGCATCACCACCACCAGCGCGTCGGCCAGTTCCCGTGCGGCGTCCGCCAGCAGGCGGGCGTACTGCATGGCCTGGTCGTGGTCGTGGATGGAACAGGGCCCGACCACCGCGATGAGCCGGTCGTCGCGCCCGTGCAGCACCGCGGCGACCTCATCGCGCCCGCGCTCGACCACCGCCTCGACCTGTGTCGTGACCGGCAACTCCTCCAGCAGCACCGCCGGCGCGACCAGCGCGCGTACCGCCTTGATGCGGGTGTCGTCGATGCGGGTGGTGTCGGGCGTGGCGTCGGCGATGCCGGCTTCGCGGTCGTGGGCGGGGTCGTCGATACGGGGCATGAGGGGATGGTCGGTTGATGATCCGTCTGCGCAGGCGCAAGCCATACGCAGGCCTGCCGCAAGGCCGCTGCGGCCTCAACATTTGAAATGGTAGGCCGGAAACCCGGTTTGCGATCTGCGGCAAGGCAGAAAGCCTCGCCGCAGACCTCCGCCTTGCATCCATCCCCGCCGGGGGCAACGCCGGTGCAGAAATGGCGTGAACAGGCCCTAATGCGAAGCCGGTTCGCCGTGGGCCGGCGCCGAAGTTGTCCGTAGCGTCAACAAACTCACCACGGCCAGCACCAGGACATTGCATCCCAGCGCCACGATGCCCACGTTGAGGTCTGCCCACGCGCCATGGAGAAAAGGCATGAGCTTAGCCAGCGAGCTGTGGCTCAGGCTCACTACGGCAACCGTGGCCACGCCGGCGGCAATCCCGGCGAAGGCGCCCGCAGGGGTGACCGGATTGCGCGGCAGCAGGCTCATCAGCAGGGCGGGAAAAAGCTGGGTGACGAAGCTGTACCCCATCAGCAGCAGGGCCACGATGGTTTCCCCACCACGCAGGGTGAAACCCACCGCCACCAGCGCCACCAGCGGCACCAGTCCCTTGGCCATACGGGTCACCTCGGCATCCTGTGCGTCCCGGCTCGCAAGCCGGTACAGGTTGTGCGACAGCAGCGTGGCGGCATTCATCATGATCAGCGAACCGGGCACCAGGGCCGTGAGTATGCCGATCCCGCCGATGATCCCCACCACGGCTGGAGAGAAGGTGGCCGTGGCGATGTGGAACAGCGCAAGATCGATGTCCGCCCCCTTCAACCCCGGCACCTTGAGGATGGCCGCAAACCCCACGAAATAGACGAACAGCAGCACGAACTGGTAGAGCGGAAGCACCACCGCGTTCTTGCGCAGCGTGCGTTCGCTGCGCGCGGTATACGACGCCGCGAAGGAATGCGGCCACATGAAGAAACCCAGCGCCGTGAGCAGCACGGTCGAAATGAACCACGACACGCTCTGCCCATGTTCCGGCAGGGCGAGAAAGCCGGGCTTGGCGGCGGCGATGGCGCGGAACATCGGCTCGATGCCGCCGTAGTCGCGCCAGGGGAGATCAAGGCCCAGGAAGATCACCACGGCGAGAATGCCGATGTCCTTGACCACCGAGGTCCAGGCCGAGCCGCGCACGCCCGAGACCATGACGTAAATCGTCACCACCAGCGCACCGATCCAGATCGCCACTGCGTTGCCGATCGCGCCATAGCTCGCCGCATGCACGATGATGCCCAGGCCCTTGAACTGCAGCACGAGGTAGGGGACGAGGGCGACGATGTCCACCAGCGAAACCAGCACCCCGAGCGCCGGACTGGCGTACTTGCGGGCGAAAAAGTCCGGCTGGCTGATCAAACCGTGCTGGCGCGCGTAGCGCCACACCGGCGGCAGGATGAAATACGACAACGTGTAGGCAATGCCGCCATAGGCCAGGATGTAGAAGGCCGGCCCGCCCAGGCCGTAGGCGAAGCCCGAGGCGCCAAGAAAGGTGAAGGTGGTGTAGATCTCGCCTGCCAGCAGCAGGAATACGAACACCGCGCCGAAGCCACGCCCCGCCACCGTCCACTGATCGAGCACCATCTGCCGCCCGCCCCGGGCAAGCACGCCGAGTACCAGTGCCAGCAAAACGGCCAGGGCCATGAACAGCCATGCGATGTTCATGTGGCAGCCTCGTCATCGGCCGGTTCCCGGTTGGCAGGGTCCAGGAAATACACCAGGGCCATGACGGGCGTGGTGAGCAGGAGCCAGACCGAGATCCACCCCAGAATGAAAGGCATGCCAAGGATGAAGGGATGCACGTCGTTGTGCAGCAGCGGCCCGAGCAAAGAGCCGACTGGGGGGATCAAAGCCAGATACCGAACGGACTTCATCGCGCGTCTCCCGGGGGCTTGGCGATGCGTCCAGCGTAAACGCATCCGTCAAGACGGGATGCGTTTCGTTGCGTAAAACACGAAACATTTCGTACGAGCTTGGCGTGTGGAAACGCCAAGTCCCTATCGAGCGCAAAGCGGCATCGGCGACGCCCGGGGATACCGCGCAAAGAAAGGGGCACTCCTGTGCCCCCGGCTTCGCATCGGCGCGGAGGTCAGGTCGCCGGCTGCGCCTGCCGCAGGCGGATGTGCAGTTCGCGCAGCTGCTTCTCGTCCACCTCGCTGGGGGCGTTGGTCAGCAGGCACTGGGCACGCTGGGTCTTGGGGAAGGCGATGACGTCGCGGATGCTCTGGGCACCGGTCATCATGGTGACGATGCGGTCCAGGCCGAAAGCAATGCCGCCGTGGGGCGGGGCGCCGTATTGCAGCGCGTCGAGCAGGAAGCCGAACTTCGCCCGCGCTTCCTCGGGGCCGATGTTGAGCGCGGAGAAGACCTTGCTCTGCATCTCGGCGCGATGGATGCGCACCGAGCCGCCGCCGATTTCCCAGCCGTTGAGCACCATGTCGTAGGCCTTGGCCAGGCAGCGGCCGGGGTCCGTGGCGAGGTACTCGACATGCTCATCCTTCGGCGCGGTGAAGGGATGGTGGCAGGCCACCCAGCGCTGGGCGTCGTCGTCGAACTCGAACATGGGGAAGTCCACCACCCACAGCGGCTTCCAGGCGTCCTCGAACAGGCCGCGGGCGCGGG
>JAJXUC010000075.1 GCA_021783435.1 Pseudomonadota bacterium
AATCCAGACGGCGCCTCGAGATCTCCATTGGCGCGCTGCAAACAGCAAAGCCCACGAGCACTTGCCTGGATTCAGGCAGCCTTCATCGTGGGCTGGAACTGCTGCAGCCGGCATGGTGCCGCTGCCCTGGATGCGCCAAAAACAGGCCGTGCGACCTGGGATTGCGAAACTCAGACCGCCAAGCGCTTGCGACCCTTCGCGCGGCGGGCGTTGATCACGGCGCGGCCGCCTGCGGTGCGCATGCGCACCAGAAAACCATGGGTGCGTTTGCGGCGGGTCTTGGAAGGCTGATAGGTACGTTTCATGATGAGACTCGGTGGGGCTGATCCTGGATGATCCTGGCGACTGTGCGGTGATGCGGTCGCGCTGCCTGCAGGCTCGGTTCGGATGCATTCCTTCGCCTGGACGCATGCGATCTTAATCCTTGCAAGCTCAAACAAAACCGCAGGGATTTAACCCTGTGAATTTTGCAAAAAACATGCAATTTCAACAAATTAGGCCCTGGATGTCAATGCGCGTGAATCAACTCGGCAAACGGGCATGGGCCAGGACCGAGACTTGATGCCCGTCCCGACGCGATGGCGATGACGCGTCGGGCCAAAAATTTGGGCGCCCGGATCTGTGGATAACTCCTTCGGTTGGACTAAACTAGAACGCCATAAATTCCCACCGTCGATGGCTTCTCAGCAGCATGACCGCCGCGTCCATGAAACGCCCGGCTCCGGCTGAATTCAGCGATCGCGACGCGGGCGCGGCGATCCGGGTGCCTCACACCCGACGCCGGCGAAAACCAACAGCATCCATCGACCCACATGTCTCTCGAACAAATCTGGCAAGCCTGTTTCACCCAGCTTGCTGGCGAAATCCCCGTCCAGCAATTCTCCGCCTGGATCAAGCCGCTGGCGCCGCCGAGCTGGAGCGACGATCACTCCACGGCCACATTGGCCGTGCCCAACCGCTTCAAGATGGATTGGTTGCGGGCGCAGTACAGCGAACGCATCAGCCAGGCTCTGGCGAATGCCGCAGGTCGGCCCGTGCAACTCGAATTCGCCATCCAAAAGCACGTGCACAAACCCGCTGCGGCGGTGCAACGCATCGATGTTGCCGAGGGCCGGCAAAACAGCGCGAACAGGGCTGACGAGGCCGCCGGGCCTGTGGCGTCAAGCACCGGTAGCACGACCCGAGCGGCTGAGGCAGGGGCGGCGGCGTTGCAGGAATCCGAGGCCATCGAACGCTCACGGCTCAACCCCGCGCTGACCTTCGAGAGTCTGGTTCCGGGCAAGGCCAACCAGTTGGCGCGCGCGGCGGCGCTGCAGGTTTCAGAAAATCCCGGCAAGTCCTATAACCCGCTATTTCTGTATGGGGGTGTGGGCCTGGGCAAGACGCACCTGGTGCAGGCCGTGGGCAACGCCTTGCTGGCGGCCAAGCCCGGAGCGCGCATTCGCTACCTGCAGGCCGAACAGTTCGTGAGCGAGGTGGTGAAGGCCTACCAGCGCAAGACGTTCGACGAGTTCAAGCGCTACTACCACTCGCTGGACTTGCTGCTGATCGATGACGTGCAGTTTTTTGCCGGAAAGGAAAAAACGCAGGAGGAGTTTTTCTACACCTTTGAAGCCTTGGCGGCAAAACGGGCGCAAATCATTCTCACGAGTGACACCTACCCCAAGGAATTGCAGGAAATCGACGCTCGACTGACGTCGCGCTTCGACTCGGGCCTGACGGTGGCGCTCGAACCACCGGAGCTGGAAATGCGCGTGGCCATCCTGCTGCGCAAGGCCGAGGTCGAGTTGGTGAGCCTGGGTGAGGATGTGGCCTTCTTCGTCGCGAAGAATGTGCGCTCCAATGTGCGCGAACTCGAAGGCGCGCTGCGCAAAATCCTGGCTTACGCCCGGTTTTCGGGTGAAGAAATTTCCATCGGCCTGGCACGCGAGGCACTGAAAGATCTGCTGTCGCTGCAGAACCGGCAGGTCTCGGTCGAAAACATCCAGAAGACCGTGGCGGACTTCTACAAGATCAAAGTGGCCGACATGTACTCCAAACGCCGCCCTGCTTCCATCGCCCGACCGCGGCAAATTGCCATGTACCTGGCCAAGGAACTCACGCAAAAAAGTCTGCCCGAGATTGGCGAGCTTTTCGGCGGGAGGGACCACACCACGGTTCTGCACGCCGTGCGCAAGATGACACAGGAGCGCACGCGCGTGCAAGAACTCAATCAGCAACTGCATGTGCTGGAACAAACCCTGAAGGGATGAACAAGGCTGTGGACGGATTGTGGGCCCAGGTTGAACAAGCAGGGTCTCTGGCTGCTGCCGCTCGAGTTGTTCATGTTGGCGCGCCTAAACTTGCCGCGTTGTCCCCAGCGATAAATACCCATAAATAGTTGATATAAAAGAATAAAAAAACTTATCCGTAAGAATCGTATCTCTCCTGTTACTAGTCCTATTCTGAAAAGGAAGATTCATAATGAACAGACTCAGCGTATCGCGCGAGGCCTTGCTCAAGGGGTTGGGGGGCGTAGCCGGAATCGTGGAACGCCGGCAGACATTGCCGGTGCTGGCCAATGTGCTCATGCAGCCGCAGGGCGGTGATCTGGCCTTGACCACCAGCGATATGGAAATACAGATGCGCGTGCGCACCACGGTAGGTGAAGGCCACACGGCCAGCGCGGACCTGCAATCCACCACGGTGAATGCGCGCAAATTGATCGATATCTTGCGTGCAGCGCCTGCTTCCGATGCCACCTTGGAATGGATGGATGGCAAGTTCACGGTCCGTTGTGGCAAGTCGAGGTTTTCCCTGCAGACCCTACCAGCCGACGACTTCCCACTGGTGAAGGAAGCGGCCGACTATTCGGAGCAGCCCCTGGTGATCGGACAAGGCCAACTCAAGCGCATGCTGGGATTGGTGCATTTCGCCATGGCGCAGCACGACATTCGTTACTACCTCAACGGCCTGTTGCTGGTGGCCGACGGGCATCAACTCACGCTCGTCTCGACCGATGGCCACCGCCTGGCGCTGGTGATGTCGCAGGTCGAAGGCCTCGCCGACAAGCGCGAGGTGATCCTTCCGCGCAAGACCGTGATGGAATTGCTGCGCCTGCTCAGCGATGGCGATGAGCCGATCGAGATCCGCTTCGCCTCCAATCAGGCACGGCTGGCCTTCGGCAGCGTGGATCTGGTGAGCAAGCTGGTTGAAGGCAAATTCCCCGACTACCAGCGCGTCGTGCCCAAGGGCCACAAATTTCATCTGACGCTGCCACGCCAGGCCTTACTGGCTGCGCTGCAGCGCGTGGCCATCGTCACCAGCGACAAGTTCAAGGGCGTGCGCATCAATCTCGAACCTGCGAACCTGCGCATTTCCTCCACCAATGCCGAGCAGGAAGAAGCGCAGGAAGAACTCGATGTGGAGTACAACGGCGACGCCATCGAAATCGGCTTCAACGTGGCCTATCTGATCGACGTGCTGTCCAACCTTCCCGGCGAAACCGTGCGCCTCGATCTGCTGGACGGCAACAGCAGCGTCCTGCTGACTTTGCCTGACGATGCCACCTTCAAATACGTGGTCATGCCCATGCGGATTTGATGTCAAGCGCCGACCGGCGCTGCAGCGCGGTGACAGTGACCCCGCCGCGTTCTCCCGCAACACCCGAACACCCTCCAGATAGTTTGACCGTACAGGCATCGACCAAGCCTGCGGTTTCCGATGTTTTGACCGAGCTTGCCCATGAGCGATATTCCGAATTCCAGCACCAGCCCAACCCCAGACGACGCCGCCAACGCAGGACAAAGCTACAGCGAATCGTCCATCCAGATCCTCGAAGGGCTGGAGGCCGTGCGCAAGCGCCCGGGCATGTATATCGGCGACACCTCCGATGGCACCGGCCTGCACCATCTCGTGTTCGAGGTGGTGGACAACTCGATCGACGAAGCACTGGCTGGCTACTGCGACGACATCGTCGTCACCATCCATTCCGACAACTCCATCAGCGTCACCGACAACGGCCGCGGCATTCCCATCGGCATCAAGCACGATGACAAGCACGAGCCCAAGCGCAGCGCAGCCGAAATCGCGCTCACCGAATTGCATGCCGGCGGCAAGTTCAACCAGAACAGCTACAAGGTCTCGGGCGGCCTGCACGGCGTGGGTGTGAGCTGTGTCAATGCGTTGTCGCAGTGGCTGCGACTGACCGTGCGGCGCGATGGCGCGGTGCATGTGCTGGAGTTTGCCCGCGGCGCGGTGCAGGGCCGCATCACTGAATTGCGCGACGGCATCGAACTCTCGCCCATGCGCGTGCAGGGCAAGACCGACAAACGCGGCACCGAGGTGCACTTCCTGCCGGATTCCGAGATTTTCGACAACGTCGATTTTCATTACGACGTGCTGGCCAAACGCCTGCGCGAACTCTCCTTTCTCAACAACGGCGTCAAAATCCGCCTGGTCGACGAACGCCAGGGCAAGGAGGACAACTTCGCCTACACCGGTGGGGTGAAAGGTTTTGTCGAGTACATCAACCGCGGCAAAAGCGTGCTGCACCAGACCATTTTCTACGCCATGGGCGAGAAGATGACCGAGCAGGGATCGCCCATCATTTCCGAAGTCGCGATGCAATGGAACGATGGCTACGCCGAGAACATGCTTTGCTACACCAACAACATTCCGCAGCGTGACGGCGGCACCCACCTCACCGGCATGCGCGCGGCCATGACCCGCGTCATCAACAAATACATCGACGACACCGAGTTGGCGAAAAAGGCCAAGGTCGAGGTCACCGGTGACGACATGCGGGAGGGCCTGACCTGCGTGCTGTCGGTGAAAGTGCCCGACCCCAAGTTCTCCAGCCAGACCAAGGACAAGCTCGTATCCAGCGAAGTGCGCGCCCCGGTGGAAGAGGTGGTGGCCAAGGCCTTGACCGACTACCTGCAGGAGAATCCGAACGACGCCAAGGTGATTTGCAGCAAGATCGTGGACTCGGCGCGCGCCCGTGAAGCCGCGCGCAAGGCACGCGAGCTCACGCGCCGCAAGGGCGTGCTCGACGGCATGGGTCTGCCGGGCAAGCTGGCCGACTGCCAGGAGAAAGACCCGGCGCTGTGCGAGATCTACATCGTCGAGGGTGACTCCGCCGGCGGCTCGGCCAAGCAGGGACGCGACCGCAAATTCCAGGCCATCCTGCCGCTGCGTGGCAAGATTCTCAACGTCGAAAAGGCACGCTACGAAAAGCTGCTCACCAGCAACGAAATCCTCACCCTCATCACCGCCCTGGGAACCGGCATCGGCAAGGACGATTTTGACGTCGCCAAGTTGCGCTATCACCGCATCATCATCATGACCGACGCCGACGTCGACGGCGCCCACATCCGCACCCTCTTGCTGACTTTCCTGTATCGCCAAATGGCTGAACTGGTCGAGCGCGGTCATGTCTACATCGCCCAGCCGCCGCTCTACAAGGTCAAGCATGGCAAAGACGAGCAGTACCTCAAGGATGCGCACGAGCTCGATGCCTACCTGCTGCAAGTGGCGCTGCGCGACGCCGCCATCCTCACCAGCGCGAAGCCCGACGCCACGACCCTCACGGGCGATGCCTTGCAGCAACTCGCGCGCCAGTACATGCTGGCCGAGGGCGTCATCACCCGCTTGTCCGCCTTCATGGACGAGGAGGCGCTTCGTGCCGTCACCAACGGCGTGGCCATCGCACTCGACACACCCGAGCAGGCGACGGAATCCGCCGCCCGACTGCAGGCCTCCTTGCTGGCGGCCCACGTCAACGGCGTGGTGCCCAATGTGCGGGCCGAAACCGATCCGCGCAGTGATAAGCAGTTTCTGCGCATCGCCCGGCACCACCACGGCAATGTGCGTGCAAGCGTCATCACCGCCGACTTCGCACACGGTGCCGACTATGCCGTGCTGGCACAAACCGCACAGACCTTCACCGGCCTGCTCGCCCAGGGCGCCGTGGTCAGCAAAGGCCAGGGTGACAACGCCAAGCAAACGGCAGTGGCCGACTTCCGCGAAGCCATGACCTGGCTGCTGCGCCTGGCCGAGGCCAGCGTCGGCCGCCAGCGTTACAAGGGTCTGGGCGAAATGAACCCCATCCAACTCTGGGAAACCACGATGGATCCAGCGGTGCGGCGCATGTTGCGTGTGCAGATCGATGACGCCATCGAGGCCGACCGCGTCTTCACCATGCTCATGGGCGACGAGGTGGAACCCCGCCGCGACTTCATCGAAACCAACGCCCTGCGCGCGGCGAATCTGGATGTATAGGTGTGTAGGTTCTCACGTGGTGGTGACCACCAACATGTTCGGAGATATCCTCACCGACGAGGCCGCCAGTTTGGTCGGTGGTTTGGGAATGGCCCCGGGGCTGTGCGCCGGGCCGCCCCACGCGATGGCACAGGCCACGCACGGATCGGCCCTGGACATATCCGGGCGCAACATCGCCAACCCCTACGCGATGATCATGTCGGGCGGCATGCTGCTCGACTGGCTGGGACGACATCAGGATAACGCTGCGGCGATCGAGGCCGGCGCGAGCATTGAGCGGGCGTCGCAGCACGTGATCGCGCAGGGTTGCGCGCTCACACCGGACCTTGGGGGTAACGGCACGACAAGCCGCATGGGTGACGCGATTGCCGAGGCGGTGAGTGCCGATTGAGTGAGTCGACGGAACAAGGCACGGCAGTGCCGCAGCCCGCATCGGGAGACGCTTTCCCGAAATTGGCGCTAAGCAGCATGCTGGCAGTGCAGACCTTGGTGTCGATGGCCGCGCTGGCAGTTCCTGCAATTGCACCGGCGGTATCGTCCACCACCCGGCTGCCGCTGAGCGCGGTGGGCGTGTTCAGCGCCGCGCTGTACATCGGCGCGATGCTTGCAGCGATCAACGCCGGGGTCCCCGTGCTGCGCCTGGGTGCGATGCGCATGGCGCAGCTGTGCCTGGGCAGCGTCGCTTGCGGGCTGCTGCTGGTGGCCAGCGCAGTGCCGGCACTGCTGCTTCCCGGAGCGGTGCTGGTGGGTTTGGGCTACGGCACGGCCACGCCGGCGAGTTCTCACCTGTTTGCCTACGAGGTACCCGCGCGCTGGCGTGGCCTGGTGTTTTCGATCAAGCAGACCGGGGTGCCGCTGGGAGGCATGCTGGCCGGTGCCTTGCTGCCCGCAGCGGATCAGATCATCGGTTGGCGCCTGGCGCTCCACTTGTTGGCGCTGGCTTGCGCGGGCTGCTCATTGCTGCTGCAGCCATTGCGGGAGCGCTTCGACTGCCACCGTGAAGCCGAGCGGCGCTTCGACGCCGGCGCTTGGCTGCGCACGCTGCACATGGTGTGGAGTCGATCGGCAGTGCGCGAGCTGGCCATTTGCACGCTGTTCTTCGCCTCGATGCAAGCCAGTCTGGCCACTTACCTGGTGGCGCAGGCCCATGTCGGCGCTGGCCTCAGTGCGGTGCGTGCAGGGCTGATGCTCGCGGTAGCACAGGCCGCCGGGGTGGTGGGGCGCATCGCATGGGGCTGGGCCAGCGACCGCTGGATACCTCCTGCGCTCATGCTGGCGCTGCTGGCTCTGGGGATGGGGGCCTGCGCGATGCTTGCGGCAGGCATGACGTCCGAATGGCCGACGACCGCGCTGTTCGCGCTCGCGCTGGTATTCGGTGCAACGGCCACCGGGTGGAATGGCGTTTACCTCGCCGAGGTGGCGCGTTTAGCGCCGCCCGGCATGGCCGGAGTGCTCACCGGCGGCACATTGTTCTTCACCTTCTGCGGCGCCTTCGCCGGTCCCACCGTCTTCGCCACCGTAGCCTCGCTGACTCGCCGCGTAGGCGACGGCTACCTGTTAATGGGCGTCCTGTTGGCTGCGCTCGGCTTGTTGCTGCTGTGGCGCCAGCGAAGAGGGGCAGAGTAGCCGGCGAGCACGGAAGTTGCCGCTCCAGAGATTCGCGATGTACGCATGATCGATTTCGAGGGCTTGGGTCAGCCGATGCTCTTGATCCGGCAGCAGGCGCATGTGACGCCAATGTCCTTCTGCTGACACTGGTCTCGCCCGCCCGGAGGTGTTTATAACTTTCGGCGCTGTCGTCGGATTCGGGGCGTTTCATGCAACTGCGCAGGAATGGCGCTGAGGCTGGGCGCGTTGCCATGTTTCGATCAGGCCGATTCGCGTGCGCGCTTCATCTCCATCGAAAAGATGAATCGCTCCGCGGGATGGATCGAGACGGAGATTTCGAACGCAACCGCGGCAGAATCGAGGTAGCGCCTGATGATTTTCAGTGCCGGCGAGCCCGCTTCGGCCCGCAGGGGCTCGCTCAACTGCTTGGGTAGGCTGACCGCCGTGATTTGCTGCTGAATGCTCGAGATCCGCCGCCCATAGCGTGTCTCGATGAACGAGCTGACCAGCGTTTCGGGCGACGCCCGCACCCATTCGGCGATCTCGGTGTAGCTCGGATCAATGTAGACATCCGTCCAGCAAATGGGGCGCCGGGATCGGCCCCCCTCGACGCGAAGGCTGCTCAGGCGCAGCCAGCGCGTCCCGCCGGCACAGCCCAGTTCCGCGGCCAAATCAAGGTCGGCGACCACTGCCTCCATGCTCTGAACGCTGCGCACGTGCTGCGCACCAAACTGAGCCAGCTCATCCACCGTGGCGATCGATTGCGTGAACGCCGCGCGCGGACGTGATGCCTCCACCCGCGTACCGACATTCTTGCGGCGCGAGATCAGCCCCAACTGATGCAACTCATCCAGGGCCTTTCGAACGGTGTAGCGGCTTGCTCCAAACCGTTCGCAGAGTTCGAACTCCGTTGGCAACAAAGACCCCACGGGATGTCGTCCTTCGGCGATTCCCTCGGCAAGGATGCGTGCCAGGTCCGTGTGACTCTTCTTCATCGACGGTGTCTCTTTCCCGCTTATAAGGGTTTGTACCAAGCTCAAATATGTTCGAACAAGTTAAGCTTTTATTGTCCGAACATATTATATGTTCGTTTTTTATAAACATATTCCTGAACACCACGTGACTACTCATCCACTTCTCGGCCCCAGCACGGTCCTAGACTCCGTTCTCTTTCGCGAGGCCTTTGGCACCAAGGCTATGCGCGCTGTGTTCTCGGATCGTGCGCTCATTCAACGCTACATCGACGTGGAGCTCGCGCTAGCTCGTGCCGAGGCGCGATGCGGAATCATCCCGCACGAAGCTGCCGAGCGAATTGCCGAAGCGTCGGTCCTGGACCGGATCGATCTCGACCGGATGGGTCGCGAAACCGAAATTGTCGGTTATCCGATCCTGCCACTGGTCCACCAATTGGCCGAGATCTGCGGGGAGGCGGGTCGCTACGTGCATTGGGGCGCGACCACGCAGGACATCATGGACACCGCCAATGTTCTGCAGATTCGCGACGCCTTGGAGATCGTCGAGCAAGACCTCGTGGGCCTGCGGCAGATCCTCGCGAAACTGGCCCGTGAACACCGCGACACCGTGATGGCCGGGCGCACCCATCTGCAGCACGCCTTGCCCGTGACGTTCGGCTACAAGGTCGCCATCTGGCTGGCGATGTTCGATCGCCACGCCGAGCGTCTGGCCGAGCTTCGCAAGCGGGTCATGGTGGTCGAGTTTGCGGGGGCCGCCGGCACGCTGGCCTCGCTCGGGGCCAAGGGTCTTGAAGTCCAGGCGGCACTCGCAGAGGAACTGGGGCTGGGTGTCCCCGCGACGACGTGGCACGTCGCGCGCGACGGCTTTGCCGAAACGGTCAACCTGCTTGCGCTGATCACCGGCTCGCTGGGCAAGATCGCGCTGGACATCATGATCATGGCGTCCACCGAGTATTCGGAGGTCTATGAGCCCTTCGTGCACGGCAGAGGTGCCAGCAGCACGATGCCGCAGAAGCGAAATCCGATTTCGAGCGAGCTGATGCTCGCTGCGTCAAAAGCCGTGCGCCAACATGCCGGCCTCATGCTCGACGCGATGGTCCAGGATTTCGAGCGGGCCACCGGACCTTGGCATGCCGAGTGGATCGCCATCCCAGAGAGCTTCGTGCTCACGGCCGGCGCGCTGCATCAGGCGAAATTCGCGCTGGGCGGATTGATCGTCGATGCCGAACGCATGCGTCACAACCTCGGCCTCAGCCGCGGGCTCATCGTCGCCGAAGCGGTCATGATGGCTTTGGCGCCGAGCCTCGGTAGGCAGCAGGCGCATGAAGAGGTCTACACGGCATGCCGCGTGGCGTTCGAGCGCGGAGTGGACCTCGCGGAGGTCCTCTGCAGCGTTCCCGTGGTCGTGTCCGCACTCGGGGGAACCGAGGCCGTTCGCCGCCATTGTGACCCGGTCAATTATCTAGGTCTGGCCGCAGACATGGTCGACCGGGTGCTGAAGCCTTCGACGGAGACATAACCGCTTCTGAATACACATCCCTCATGGGGTGGCTGACGCATGCCGCTGTGCAAAAACAGCAGGGGCAAGACGCATTATTACTTTGGAGACCAACGTGAATCATTCCACACAGACAAGATCACCGCAAAGCTACTTCCTCGTGCGCTGGACATTGGTGGCATTGCTCTTCTTCGCGGGCGCGCTCAGTTATATGGATCGCGTCGCCATCTCGGTTGCGGCCCCCATCATCGCACGCGAGATGCATCTCGACCCAGCGCAGCTCGGGATCGTCTTCAGCACCTTTTTCGTTGGCTACGCCATTTTCTGCTTCGTCGGCGGTTGGAGTTCGGACCGAATCGGCCCAAGACGCGTTTTGCTGGTCGCCGTGTTGGGATGGTCGATTTTTTGCGGCATGACGGCGCTCGCGGTCGGGTTTGCGAGTCTTCTGGTCATCCGCGTGATCTTCGGCCTGTTCGAAGGCCCTTTCAACTCGACGGCAAACAAGACCATCGGCAACTGGTTCCCGCAACGCGAGCAAGGTACGGCATTGGGACTTGCCAATTGCGGCATGCCGCTTGGTGCTGCCGCCGCCGGCCCGATCGTCGGATTCATCGCTGCGGACTACAGTTGGCAAACCGCCTTCTTGGTCATTGCCGTGCTCGGCCTGGTCTGGGTCGCGGCATGGGCACTGCTCAGTGCAGACCATCCGAGCCGCCACCCGCGGATCAACGAGACGGAATTGATCGAGATCTCCAAAGAGCAACAGCACCCGCATGCCTTAGGCGATGCTTCGTTGCGAACCTACATGTTCCGGCCTTTGACATTGGCAACGGCCTTCGCGTTCTTTGGATACGCCTATCTTCTCTACTTCTTCCTGGCGTGGTTCCCCAGCTATCTCACGATGCAAGAGCATTTAAGCCTCAAGAACATGGCTGTCGTGGGGATGATCCCGTGGTTGTTCGGGGCGCTGGGCTTCGGCTTGGGCGGCAGACTTTCCGACCTCCTCTTCAAGTGGACGGGAAATGCGTTGTTCGCGCGAAAGATCGTCCTCGTGGGAGGTTTGTTTGTCGCAGCTGTCTGCGTCGCCCTTGCAGGGGTGCTCCCGGGCTTGCACGCAGCAGTCGCTCTCATGGCGGTTTCTGTCTTCTCCATGTATTTGACCGGATCCACCTACTTCGCCATCATTCTCGACAGCGTGAACCGGGAGAAGGTCGGAGGCGTCACCGGATTCATCCATGCCATTGCCAACACGGCCGGCATTCTGGCGCCGATGATCACGGGCTTCATCGTGCAAAACACCGGAAAGTTCGAGAGCGCATTTGTTCTGGCGGGGGCAGTGGCCGTCTTGGGGGCGGTTGGAGTGGCGATATTCGTGAGGCCTGAACCGAATCCATCGAGCCTTGCTCACGCAAAAATGGGCTTCGCAGAAAAATAGCGCCAGCGCCTGGCCCGCCCCCCACCAGCCACAACAAGCGTCCGAGCGCCGCCTTGCGACATGGCGGCGAAGCGGTGCCCCGGGCTCTGGCCGATCACCGTGCGTGATCGGTGAGCCACTGCACGAAACTCTCGACCTCGGGTCGCTTCGCGTGGCGCGCAGGGTAGACGAGGTAGTGCCCCTGAATGATCAGCGCGCGTTCGGGACCGAACAGCGGCACGAGGCGCCCCTCGGCGATCGGCGTTCCGGCGATCGTCGTGCTTTCCAACGCGACGCCCAGCCCCTGCACGGCGGCGTCGAGCGTGAGTTGGGCGCGGTCGAAGCGCAGCGGGAAATGCTCCGGCGCATCGGGCAGG
The DNA here is from genome assembly GCA_021783435.1 of Pseudomonadota bacterium. Next base: position 12,133 of record JAJXUC010000075.1, read on the forward strand.
CCCTGGGTCGACAGCCAGTGTTTCCACTGCACGATGCTGACGGTGCTCTGGATCAGTGGCACGCGCAGCAAGTCGGCAGGGGCGTGGATGGGGTGCCGCTGCAGCAGCGCCGGGCTGGCCAGCGGCATGATGTGCTCGTCGAACAGCGCCCGCACCACGAGATCGGGCCAGTTCGGCACGCCGTAGCGGATGTCCAGATCGGCCTGGCCGAGCGCGAAATCGCTGTGCGTCGGCGACGCCGACAGGAACAGCGAGACCTGCGGGTAGGCGCTGGCGAAGGCGGCCAGACGCGGCATCAGCCAGAGGCTGGCGAAGCTCGGGCTGGCATGCACGTACAGGCTGTTGCGCACGCCCTGGCGCACGTCGTCGGTGGCCGCCGAGAGGGCTCCCAGCGCGCCCCCGACCCGGCGCAAGTACGCCGCTCCGGCGTCGCTGAGCGAGACCTGCTGGCCGCTGCGGTCGAACAGCTTGACCCCGAGGAAGGACTCCAGACGCGCGATCTGGTGGCTCACCGCCGAAGGCGTCAGGCTGAGTTCTGCGGCCGCGAGCGCGAAGCTGCGGCGGCGGGCGGTTGCCTCGAACGCGAGCAGCGTGGTCAGCGGCGGAATGTTCGCCATGGTGTATTGCGACGCAGCATGATGAAATTTCACCAGACGCTGAAATCATATCGCTTGCCATCATGCTGGAGGCCCCGAAGAATCCCTCATCGAGTCAAACGCACAATGGAGACAGGACGATGCTTCTCGAAGGTCAGGTGGCGGTGGTCACGGGCGGGGCAGGGATCAATGGGCTGGGTTACGCCACGGCCCGCATGATGGCCGCGCACGGTGCGCGTGTGGTGATTCTGGACCTGCAGCGTTCCGATCCCGCAGCCGCCGCGGCCCGGCTCGGTGCGCAGCATGTCGGGCTCGTCGCCGATGTGACCGACAAGGCTTCCTGCGAAGCCGCCGTGCGCGACGTGCTGGAGCGCTGCGGACGTCTGGACATCCTGGTCAACAACGCGGGCATCACCCAGCCGCGCAAGACCGCCGACATCAGCGGCGCCGATTACGACGCCGTGCTCGACGTCAGCCTGCGCGGCACCCTGTATATGTCGCAGGCCGTGCTGCCGGCGATGCGCAAGGCGCAACGCGGCGCCATCATCTGCGTCTCCTCGGTGTCCGCGCAGCGCGGCGGGGGCATTCTCGGCGGCCCGCATTACTCCGCGGCCAAGGCCGGCGTGCTCGGCCTGGCGCGCGCCATGGCGCGCGAGTTCGGCGTGGACGGCATCCGCGTGAACTGCGTCACGCCGGGGCTGATCGCCACCGACATCAACAAGGGCCTCATTCCCGAGGACCGCAAGCAAGGCATCCTCGAGCAGATTCCGCTGAACCGCATCGGCGAGCCCGATGACGTCGCAGGTTGCATCGTGTTCCTCGCCAGCCCTCTGGCCAAGTACTGCACCGGCGTGACCCTGGATGTCAACGGGGGCATGCTGATTCACTGAACCGCGCATTCGCGCCGATTGAACGCGCCGCAGAGCGCGTCGCACCCATCCCAACCAGGAGACAAGCCATGCAACAGCAAGACAAGAAGCACACGGGCATCAGCCGCCGTTCAGTCCTCACCGGAGCGGCAGCGCTGCCCCTGCTGGGCATCCTGCCCCGTCGAGCGCGCGCCGCCGAGTTCACCTACAAGCTGGCCACCGGCCAGGACCCCACCCATCCGGTCAACATCCGCGCCCAGCAGGCCATCGACCGGATCCGCGAGGCGACCCATGGGCGCCTGGAGATCCGTCTGTTCCCGGCCAACCAGCTCGGCTCCGACGTCGACCTGCTGGCCCAGGTGCGCAACGGCGGCGTGGAGTTCTTCAACGAGGCGGCTTCGGTGCTGTCGACCCTGGTGCCGGCGGCGGGCATCGTCAACGTCGGCTTCGCCTTCAAGAATTACGACGAGGTGTGGAAGGCGATGGACGGCAAGCTCGGCGCCTACGTCAACGCCCAGGTCGAGAAGTCGGGCCTGCTGGTCATGTCGAACGCCTGGGACAACGGCTTTCGCCAGATCACCACGTCGACGCGCCCGGTCCACACGCCGGCCGATCTGCACGGCCTGAAGCTGCGCGTGCCGCCGTCGCCGATGCTCACCACGCTGTTCCAGGCGCTGGGCGCCGGAGCCACGCCGATTGCCTTCAACGAGCTGTATTCGGCGCTGCAGACCAAGCTGGTCGAGGGGCAGGAGAATCCGCTGGCGATCATCGCCACGGCGCGCCTGTACGAAGTGCAGAAGTACTGCAGCATGACCAACCACGTCTGGGACGCCTACTACATTCTGGGCAACCCGGCGGCGTTCAATCGGCTGCCGAAGGACGTGCAGGCGATCGTGCGCCGCGAATTCGCGCGTTCCGCGCTCGACGAGCGCGCCGACATCGCGGCGCTGAGCAAGTCGCTGCGTGCGCAATTGCAGTCGAAGGGCTTGCAGTTCGTCGACAACGTCGACACGCAAGCCTTCAAGGCGGCTCTGGCCAAGACCAGCTTCTACACGACCTGGAAGGGCAAGTTCGGCAACGAGGCCTGGGGTTTGTTGCAGCAAAGCGTGGGCACCCTGGCGTGAACGGGGCGCTGTCCATGGACGCGCACGCCGTCGCCGGGCCCCGGGCGCCGAGGGAGGGCGCCGCGCCCCTGCTGGCCCGGGCCGATGCCTGGCTGGGGCGCCTGATCGAGGTGCCCGCGGCGATCGCGGTGGTCGCCGAGGTGGTCATTCTGCTCACCTCGGTGACGTCGCGCTTCGCTTTCGACCATCCGCTGGACTGGAGCGACGAGCTGGCGTCCATCGTCTTTCTCTGGCTGGCCAGCCTGGGTTCGGCGGTCGCGCTGCGCCGCGGCACCCACATGCGCATGACCGCCCTGGTCGCCCGCCTCGGCAAGCGAGGGCGCGCGGCCTGCGACGCCCTGGCGATCTCGGTGCCGTGCCTGTTCCTGCTGATCATGCTGTGGCCGATGTCCCGGTATGCGCAGCAGCAGTGGGTGGTGCTCACCCCGGCCCTGAGCTGGCATGACAGTTGGCGCGCGGCCGCGGTCCCGGCGGGTGCCGCGCTGATGATCGCCGTCAGCCTGCTGCGCCTGGGCGACCTGGGTTGGCGCCCGCTGCTGGGCGTAGTCGTCGCGCTGGGCGCGCTCGCGGCCCTGCTCTGGGTCGGCGTGCCGGTGCTCGTGGCCATCGGCAACTGGAACCTGCTTGTCTTCTTCGCCGCCCTGCTCGGCGCGGCCGTGCTGCTGGGCGCGCCCATCGCCTTCGCCTTCGGGCTGGCCACCGTCGCCTACCTGCTGTGCACGGGATCCACCCCGCTGCAGGTGGTCAGCGGGCGCATGGACGAAGGCATGAGCTCCCTCATCCTGCTCGCGGTGCCGCTGTTCATCCTGCTCGGCCATCTGGTCGAGATGACGGGAATGGCCAAGGCCATGGTGGACTTCCTGGCCTCGCTGCTCGGCCATGTGCGGGGCGGGCTCAGCTACGTGCTGCTCGGCGCCATGCTGCTGGTGTCGGGCATCTCGGGCGCGAAGACAGCCGACATGGCGGCCGTGGCGCCAGTGCTGCTGCCCGGCATGAAGAAGCGCGGCAACGACGAGGGCGAGATGATCTCGCTGCTCGCCGCCACCGGCGCCATGGCGGAGACGATTCCGCCGTCGCTCGTGCTCATCACCATCGGCTCGGTCGCGGGCATCTCCATCAGCGCGCTATTCACGGCCGGCATCCTGCCGGGCATCGTGCTGGCGCTGGCCCTGGCGATCGTGGCGCGCCAGCGCAGCCGCGAGGTCGTTGCCGGCGTGCGCCGAGCCTCCGGGCGCGAGATCCTGCGCAGCTTCTGCATCGCGTTTCCCGCGCTGCTGCTGCCCATGCTGGTGCGCGCCGCGGTGGTCGGCGGCGTGGCCACGGCCACCGAGGTGTCGACCATCGGCATCGCCTACACCCTGGTCATCGGCTCGCTGCTGTACCGGCGCATGAACTGGCGCCGGCTGTACCCGGCACTGGTGGAGACCGCGGCGCTGTCGGGGGCCATCCTGTTCATCATCGGCACCGCCACGGCGATGGCCTGGGCGCTCACGCAATCGGGCTTCTCCGCCAGCCTGGCGCAGATGATGGCCAGCGTGCCGGGCGGTCGTTGGGGATTCCTGGGCATCTCCATCGTCACCTTCATCGTGCTGGGCAGCGTGCTCGAGGGCATTCCGGCGATGGTGCTGTTCGCGCCGCTGCTGTTTCCCGTTGCGCGCGAGCTCGGCATCCACGAGGTGCACTACGCCATGGTGGTCATCCTGTCCATGGGCATCGGATTGTTCGCGCCGCCCTTCGGCCTGGGCTACTACGCCGCCTGCACCATCGGCGGCGTGAGCCCGGACGTGGCCATGACCCGCATCTGGCCCTACCTCGGGGCGCTCCTGCTCGGCCTGCTCGTGGTCGCGGCGGTGCCCTGGATCTCCATCGGCTTCCTGCATTGAACCGGAGTACACCCGTGAGTCTCGTCGCCATCGATCGACACGCCGCGCTCGCCGAGCGCGCCTACCACATCCGCCGCCTGGCCTTGCGCATGGGCGAGGTCCAGGGACAGGGCTACATCGGCCAGGCGCTGGACATCGCCGACGTGCTGGCGGTGGCCTACTTCGGCGCGATGCGATACCGCGCCGACGACCCGAAGTGGGAGGGGCGCGACCGCTTCCTGCTGTCCAACGGCCACTACGCCATCGCGCTGTACGCGGCGCTGATCGAGGCCGGCATCGTGCCCGCCGAGGAACTCGAGACCTACGGCAGCGACGACAGCCGCCTGCCGATGTCGGGCATGGCCAGCTACACCCCGGGCATGGAGATGTCCGGCGGCTCGCTCGGGCAGGGGCTGGCGATCGCCGTGGGCCATGCGCTGGGCCTCAAGCGCAAGGGCTCGCCGTCCTGCGTCTACACGCTGTTCTCCGACGGCGAACTCGACGAGGGTTCGATCTGGGAGGCGCTGATGTCGGCCGCCCACTGGAAGCTGGACAACATGATCGCCATCGTCGACGTGAACAACCAGCAGGCCGACGGCCCGTCGAGCAAGGTCATGGCCTTCGAGCCGCTGGTCGACAAGATGCAGGCCTTCGGCTGGTTCACCCAACGCATCGACGGCAACGACCTCGACGCCGTGATCGAAGCCTTCGACGAGGCGCGCCGGCATGCCCGGGCGAGGCCGCGCATGATCATCTGCGACACCCACATGGGCCGTGGCGTGCCCTTCCTCGAGCAGCGTGACAAGAACCACTTCATCCGCGTCGATCCGCATGAATGGACGCTCGCGCTCGAGGCCCTCGACGCCGGCTACGCCAGGAGCCAGGAATGAACACCACCACGAAGGAGGCGCCGCAGCGCCTGAAGACCTCGGCGATGATCGCCTCCATCGCCGGCGAGGGCCAGCGCACGCGCGCCGCGCCGTTCGGCCACGCGCTGGTGAGTCTGGCCGAGCAGCGCCCGGAACTCGTCGGGCTCACCGCCGACCTGGCCAAGTACACCGACCTGCACGTGTTCGCGCAGGCCTTCCCCGAGCGCTTCTACCAGATGGGCATGGCCGAGCAACTGCTGATGGGAGCCGCGGCCGGCATGGCCAAGGAGGGCGCGCTGCCCTTCGTCACCACCTACGCCGTGTTCGCCACGCGGCGCGCCTACGACTTCATGCACCAGGCCATTGCCGAGGACGGCCTGGACGTGAAGATCGCCTGCGCGCTGCCCGGGCTGACCACCGGTTACGGCCCCAGTCACCAGGCGGCGGAGGATCTGGCGCTGATGCGCGCCATGCCCGGCATGACCGTGATCGATCCCTGCGACGCGCTGGAGATCGAGCAGGCCGTCCCCGCCATCGCCGCCCACAAGGGCCCGGTCTACATGCGCCTGCTGCGCGGGCAGGTGCCGCTGGTGCTCGACGAGTACGGCTACCAATTCCGGCTCGGCAAGGCCGCGCTGCTGCGCGACGGCCGCGATGTGCTGATCGTCTCCTCGGGCATTCTCACCATGCGCGCGCTGGAGGTGGCGGATGCGCTGCGCGCCGACCGCGTGGACGTGGGCGTGCTGCATGTGCCGACCATCAAGCCCCTGGACGTCGAGACCATCGCGCGCGAGGCCCGGCGCGAAGGCCGGCTGCTCGTCGTCGCCGAGAACCACAGCGTGATCGGCGGCTTGGGCGAGGCCGTGGCCTCGGCCCTGCTGGAGCAGGGGATCGCCCCGCGGTTTCGACGCATCGCGCTGCCCGATGCCTTCCTCGACGCCGGAGCCCTGCCCACCCTGCACGATCGTTACGGCATTTCCGTGGCGGCGATGCGCGCGAGCATCAAGCGCTGGCTCGATTGAGCCGGCCCGCAGGCTCCCGCGCTCGCCGTTTCCTCCATCTCCTTGCTGGCCGCAG
>JAJXUC010000004.1 GCA_021783435.1 Pseudomonadota bacterium
GGCATGGCGCACAGCGGCCATGGTGTGGAAGACACCGACAGCACCGCGTACGTCGATGCGGAGCCGATCGTGGTGGTGACAAAGCATGCTGGCGAGTCGGCGCCGATTGCGGCAAGCGAGCTTGCCCAAGCCCTGGAGGAGATGGGCAGCGCAGTTGCGCCCGTGGCTCCGTCCGAAAGCACGATGGCTGCCGCTGCCGACCCGACCCTGCGTGACAGCATCGACACCGAGCTTTTCCCCATCTTTGAGGACGAGGCTTCCGAGTTACTGCCCGGACTCTCCACGGCGCTGCGGCAATGGGAAAACAATCCGCGCGACCTCACCGCCCCGAAGCAGGCCATGCGCCTGTTGCACACCTTCAAGGGCAGTGCGCGCATGGCTGGAGCCATGGCGCTCGGCGATCAGGCACACAGCCTGGAGGCTGACATCGAAGCTTTGCTGGGCATGGACAGCGAGACGCTGGTCGAATCCGACCTGATCGAACTCATCGCGCGACATGACGCAATGAACACGCGTTTTGAGCGCCTGCGTGAAGCCAGCAGTCGCGGCGAGGTCGAGCTCGGCGAGATCCACATCGAGCAGGGTTTGCAGGATGAAGCCGTGGAGCAGGCCGCTGCAACTCAACCTGCCACTTCGGCAGCTGCCGTTGCCGAAAGCTCGCGACCTACAGCCAAGGTGATCGCGGCAGCGACTTCATCCACACCCGAAGGGAAGGCCCTACCCCAGCCTCTGATGCCGATGCAAGCCGCACCCGGCGCTGGACGGGTCGCCGCGCAACCAGTGCGCGTGCGTGCCGCCCTGCTCGACCGCTTGGTGAACCAAGTGGGTGAGGTCAGCATTGCTCGCTCCCGCCTCGACAATGAGTTCGGCCTGATCCGCTCCAGCACGCGCGACCTCGGCGACAACCTCGAGCGCTTGCGCGCACAGGTGCGCGATATCGAGTTGCAGGCCGACGCGCAAATGGCAGCGCGTGCGCAGTCCGCACGCGAAGATGGCCGCGATTTCGACCCACTCGAGTTCGACCGCTTCACCCGCTTCCAGGAACTCACCCGCATGATGGCCGAGTCGGTGAACGACCTGGCGCTGGTGCAGAACACCCTGAGCCGCACGCTGCAATCCACCGACGACAACCTGGCCCGCCAGGCACGACTCACACGCGAGTTGCAACGTGACCTGCTGCGCACCCGCATGGTCGAGTTCGACAGCATCTCCGAACGGCTGTACCGCACCGTGCGCCAAGCCGGCAAGGACGCCGGCAAACCGGTGCGCCTGGACATCATCGGGGGCAACATCGAAATCGACCGTGGAGTGCTCGACCGCATGGCCGGCACCTTCGAGCACATCCTGCGCAATGCCGTGGCGCACGGGCTGGAGAGCGCCGCCGCGCGCGAAGCCGCGGGCAAACCGGCTGCAGGCACCATCACCCTCAAGCTGCGCCAGGAAGGCAGCGAAGTCGTGGTGTCCATCACCGACGATGGCGCCGGGCTCGACTACGCCGCCATCGAGCGCAAAGCCCGTGCCACCGGCTTGCTCGCCAGCGATGAAACCGCCGACGAAGCCCACCTGCGTGAACTGATTTTCCGCCCTGGCTTTTCCAGCATGGAGCAAACCTCTGAAATTGCGGGGCGTGGCGTCGGGTTGGACGTCGTGCGTACCGACACGCGAGCCCTCGGCGGCCGTGTCGAGCTTGAATCCAGACCCAAGATGGGCAGCACATTCACGCTGGTCTTGCCGCTGACCACGGCCGTCACCCAAGTAGTCCTGCTGCGCGCCGGCTCCAAAGTGTTTGCCGCGCCGGCCAGTCTCGTGGACCTCGTTCTGCGGCTGAAACCGGCCGATGTGGCTGCCGCCGCTGCGCGCCAGCAACTGCTGCATGCTGGCCAGGATCTGCCATTCTTCTGGCTCGGCGCCCTCACGGCCGACTCGGGCACCAGCACCGAAGCACCCGGCCGCACCATCCCTGTCGTGCTCATTCGCAGCGCAGCGCAGCGCCTGGCGCTGCAGGTCGATGAAGTCTTGGGTAGCCAGGAAGTTGTGGTCAAGAATCTGGGGCCGCAACTCTCGCGCGTGCCGGGTCTGGCTGGCATTTCCGTCTTGCCCAACGGCAATCTGGTACTCATCTACAACCCCGTTGCACTGGCTGCGGTCTATGGCGAGCAAGCTGCTCACCTCATGGCGCGGGCCGCCAGCGCACGGGCAGCAGCATGGCCTGCCACCACGGAACCGGCGCATCCGTCCGCCGTCGCGTCTGGATTGGCCACCAATGCCCAACCACCCGCTCCCGTCGCGCCAGCGCAAGCAGTTGGCAACACCGTGCTGGTGGTGGACGATTCCATCACCGTACGCCGTGTCACCCAGCGCTTCCTCAGCCGCAACGGCTATGCCGTGTTGCTGGCCAAAGACGGATTGGACGCGCTGGAGCAGTTGCAGGGCACTTTGCCCGACGTGGTGCTCACCGACATCGAAATGCCGCGCATGGATGGGTTCGACCTGACGCGCAACATTCGCGCCGACGAGCGCACCCGTCACCTGCCGGTCATCATGATCACCTCGCGTATTGCCGACAAGCATCGCAATTACGCGCAGGAACTCGGCGTGAACCATTACCTCGGCAAGCCCTATTCGGAAGACGAACTCCTGGGCTTGATTCGGCGCTACATGCCCCAGACCTTGCTGCACTGACGCCGCAGCCGCTTGGTCGGCATGCGGTGATGCCAGGCCTCGCCGCGTCGCGCCAAGTCGGCTCAGTTCGGGCTTTTGTCTTTCACCACGGCATAGCGCCGCAAGGTGCGGGCGCGAGCTTCGGCATGGTCCACCACCGGCATGGGATAGTCCAGATCCAGTTGCACGCCGGCGTGTTGCAGCGACAGCGGCGGAGCCAACCATGGAGCATGGATGTCCGCATCCGACAGGCCCGCAAGCTCGGGCACGTAACGCCGGATGAAACGCCCCTTGGGATCGAACCGTTCGCTTTGTGCCACAGGGTTGAAGATGCGAAAGTAAGGCTGGGCGTCGCAACCCGTGGAGGCCGCCCATTGCCAACCGCCATTGTTCGCCGAGAGGTCATAGTCGTTGAGCTTGAGGGCGAAATAACGTTCGCCCAAGCGCCAGTCGAGCCCCAGGTCCTTGGTCAAAAAGCTCGCTGTGACCATGCGCAGCCGGTTGTGCATATAGCCCGTGGCGTTGAGTTGGCGCATGGCTGCATCGACCAGAGGGTAGCCAGTTCGGCCCTCGCGCCAGGCGGCATGCAAGGCGGGCGCATCGTCCCAAGCGATGCGGTCGTATTCCGGCTTGAAGGCATGGTCCACGACTTGCGGATGGTGATGCAGGATCTGAGCATAAAAATCGCGCCAGATCAGCTCACTCAGCCAAGTGGCCGCGCCCTGGCTGCCAGCCTGCGCGCGCTTCCAGGCCTCGCGCGCCAACTCGCGCACGCTGATGGTGCCGAAGCGCAAATGCACCGACAGATAACTCGTACCCTTGACGGCGGGATAGTCGCGTGCCTGGGCATAGGCGTCCATGCGTGGCAGAAAATCCGCGAAGAGCGTCTCGGCTCCATGGCTTCCAGCGGGCAGCCCGGCAGGCAAGGCGGCGGCCTCGAAGCCCAGTTCGTCCAGGCCTGGCAGTGCGTGCGGTGCCAAGACGGGCCAGAGCCGATGCGGCAGGTGTGCCGTATCGCGCGCGGCCAGGTCGTCGGGCTGCACGCGCTTGAGCCAGGCGTTTTTGTAGGGCGTGAACACGCTGTAAGGCTTGCCTTGGCCGGTCAGCAGGGCGTCGGGATGCAGCAGGACCTGATCGTGAACGCCATGAAACTCGACGCCCTGGGCAGCCAGGAGACCGGCAACCTCAGCGTCGCGCTGTACGGCGCCGGGTTCATAGTCACGGTTGACGTACACCGCTGCCGCGCCAATGCGGGCGGCGAGGCGCGGGATGCAGTCTGCCGCCCGGCCGTGCTCCACCAGCAAGGCTGAACCCATCTGGCGTAAAGCCAGGTCCAACTCGCGCAGACTCCGGTGGATGAAGGTCAGGCGCCGATCCGCCTTCGCACCCAGTTGCAGCAAGGGCTGGAGGATGTCGGTATCGAACACGAAGCCGAAGACCACCAGCGCGCCCCGTGCCATCGCGTGATGCAAGGCCGTGTTGTCCCTCAGCCGCAGGTCGCGCCGCAGCCAGACCAGGTTGGGCCTGTGCGTCGGGGAAGCGGTCTGTGGAGATGACATGGAGAAGATGGTTGGAAGCCTGCATTCAATGCTTGCGCCGCGATAATATGGCGCCATGAATCCCCGTGCCGACGCCTCCAATCTGAGTCACCAGTTCCTTATTGCCATGCCAGGCATGGCTGACTCCACGTTTTCCGGCAGTGTCATCTATGTCTGCGAGCATTCAGCGCGCGGCGCACTTGGTCTGGTGGTGAATCGTCCGACCGACATCGCCCTCAAAGACCTATTCGATCGCGTGGACCTGCCCCTCGATCAACCGCTGCTTGCGACGCAGACGGTCTATTACGGCGGGCCAGTGCAAACCGAGCGCGGCTTTGTGCTGCACGACCCCACCGACAAGACCTACGCCTCCACCCTGCACATTCCCGGCGGACTGCAGATGACCACATCCAAGGATGTGCTCGAGCACATCTCCGCAGGTGACGGCCCGACGCGCTTCTTTGTCGCCTTGGGTTACTCGGGCTGGAGCGCAGGGCAACTGGAAGACGAAATCGCCCACAACGGTTGGCTCACCGTCGAGGCCGACGCCGCCATCGTCTTCGACATTCCGGTGGAACACCGCTTCGAGGCCGCCATGTCGCTCATGGGTATTTCCACTTTGAGCCTGTCGCAAACGGCCGGACATGCCTGAAGCCCAGGCAGCCGCCAGCATCAGGCAGCCGATGATGGCCATTGCCGGCGTGGTGATGGGTTTCGATTTCGGGGAAAAACGCATCGGCGTGGCCATCGGCAACACCCTCACGGCCAGTGCCAGGCCGTTGCAAAGCGTGCGCGCAGAGCGGCGAGATACCAAGTTCGACGCCATCGGCCAGCTCATCGCGCTCTGGCAGCCGACGCAACTCGTCGTCGGCCTGCCACTGTCGCGCGAAGGTGAAGAACAGTTGCGCACGACGCAGGCACGGCGCTTCGCCAACCAGTTGCACGGCCGCTTCAAGCTGCCGGTGGCGATGGTGGACGAGCGCTACACCTCTCGGGCAGCGGAAGATGCCGGAGCCGTAGACGTGGACGCCGAGTCGGCGCGGCTGATTCTGGAACAATTTCTCCAAGGCACGCCATGACGATGCCCCAAGCACCCGATGCCGAGGCCCTCTACGCGCAGCTGCTGGTGTTGGTGCGCAACTGGCTGGCTCGCGCCAACATGGCGGCTGGCAACCACTCCCGGGCTGAGCCGGCCATCGTCGGCATCTACTCCGGCGGTGCCTGGCTGGCCGAACGGCTGCATGCCGACCTCGATCTGACCACACCCTTCGGCGTGGTGTCTTCGACATTCCATCGCGACGATTTCGCCACACGCGGCCTGCACCCCAGCGCCAACCGCACCACCCTGCCCTTCGACGTCAATGGCCGCATCATCTTGCTGGTGGACGACGTGCTCTACACCGGGCGCACCACGCGCGCAGCCCTCAACGAGTTGTATGACTTCGGCCGCCCGGCACGCGTCGATCTCGCCGTACTGATCGACCGTGGCGGCCGCGAACTGCCGATCTGTGCCCAGCTTTGCGCCGCACAGATGGCGCTGCCGCCCATGCACATGCTTGCACTTGAACGCGACGAAACCCAGCCCCAGACCATGCGTCTGGCCTTCCGCCTGGAGTCCAAGGCTTGAACACCACCCACCCCCAACTCAATCGCCACGGAGAGTTGCGCCACCTGCTGAGCACAGAGGGGCTGCCGCGCGACGTGCTGCTGCGCATCCTCGACACCGCGCAGGGTTTCGTCAGCTTCGGCGACCGCGAGGTGAAGAAGGTGCCGCTGCTGCGCGGCAAAAGCGTGTTCAACCTGTTTTTCGAAAACTCCACCCGCACCCGCACCACGTTCGAGATTGCGGCGCAGCGGCTCTCCGCCGACGTCTTCAACCTCGACATCCAGCGCTCCAGCACGAGCAAGGGCGAATCCCTGCTCGACACCATGGCCAACCTGGTGGCAATGGACGCCGATATCTTCGTCGTGCGCCATGCGCAAAGCGGTGCGCCCTACCTCATCTCCCAGCATGTGCCGGGCCATGTCCACGTGGTCAATGCCGGCGACGGGCGCCACGCCCATCCCACGCAAGGCCTCCTGGACATGACCACCATCCGCCATTACAAGCCCGACTTCACGGCACTGACCGTGGCCATCGTCGGCGACCTGGTGCATTCACGCGTGGCGCGTTCGGCCATCCACGCCCTCACCACCCTGGGGGTACCCGAAGTGCGCGCGGTGGGCCCGAAAACCCTGGTTCCCGGAGACCTGCGCTCCATGGGCGTGCGCGTCTGCCACGACATCCGCGAGGGGCTGAGGGACGCCGACGTGGTAATGATGCTGAGGCTGCAAAACGAGCGCATGACCGGCGGACTGCTGCCCTCGGCCAGCGAATTCCACATGATGTACGGCCTCACGCCCGAGCGCCTGGCGCTGGCCAAGCCCGATGCCATCGTCATGCATCCGGGACCGATCAACCGTGGGGTGGAAATCGACTCGTCGGTGGCCGACGGCGGGCAAAGTGTCATCCTGCCGCAGGTGCGTTTCGGCATCGCCGTGCGCATGGCGGTGCTGTCCATCATTGCCAACGCCAGCGCCTGAGACGGCGCGAATCCATACGCCATGAGCCATCCCCACCACATCCTCGTGCGCGGCGGCACCCTCATCGACCCCGCAAGCGGGCTGCAATCCCCGGGAGATGTCGCCATCGCCGGCGAAAGCATCGTCGCCGTGGGCCGAGCGCCCGAGGGCTTTGTCGCCGACCAGACCCTCGACGCGCATGGCTGCCTGGTCATGCCGGGCCTGGTCGACCTCTGCGCCCGACTGGGCGAACCGGGCGGCGAGGCCGAGGGGCTGCTCGATTCCGAACTCGCCGCAGCCGCCGCCGGCGGGGTCACCCGCGTCATCTGCCCGCCCGACACCGACCCCGTGCTCGACGAACCCAGTCTGGTGGAAATGCTGCGCTGGCGCGCGCGGCGCATCAAGCGCTCACGGGTGTATCCGCTGGGCGCGCTCACCGTGGGGCTCAAGGGCGAACGCCTGGCAGAAATGGCCTCGCTGGTGAAGGCCAGTTGCATCGGCTTGTCACAGGCCGACGTCCCGGTGGCCGACACCCAACTGCTCTACCGTGCACTGCAATACGCCAGCACCTTCGGCTACAAGGTCTGGCTACGCCCGCTGGATGCACACCTCGGCCGCGGCGTTGCGGCCAGCGGCGCCTATGCCCAGCGCCTGGGGCTGCCCGGCGTGCCGGTGATGGCCGAGACCATCGCCTTGCAAACCCTGTTCGCGCTGGTGCGCAGCACGGGTTGCGCCGTGCATGTCAGCAAGCTCTCGAGCGCCGCGGGGGTCGACTTGTTGCGCCAGGCCAAGGCCGAGGGCCTGCCGATCACAGCCGATGCATCCATCCACAACCTCTTGCTGACCGACCTCGATATCGGCTGGTTCGACGCCCGCATGCGCCTGGACCCTCCCCTGCGCCAGGCGGCCGATCGCGCCGCGCTGCTGCAAGGCTTGGCCGACGGCACCATCGACGCACTGTGCTCCGACCACACCCCTGTGGACAGTGACGGCAAAATCCTCCCCTTCGCCGAGGCTGCACCCGGCGCCACGGGACTTGAGTTGCTGCTGCCCGCCGTGCTTGCCTATGCACGCCAGAGTGGGCTGAGTCTGCCGCAGGCGCTGGTCGTGGCCACCAGCCGCGCAGCCGCCGCTGCCGGCTTGGCGCCTTTGCAACTGCAGCCGGGAGCTGTGGCCGAGTTGATCGTGGTCGACCCCGAAGCACGCTGGATGGCCGATCCCGAGTGCTTGCGCAGCCGCATCAAGCACACCCCGCTGGCGACGATGCAACTCAGCGGCCGGGTGCGCGCCACCATCATCGATGGCCGTGTGATTTTCAACGCCGCCGACGGCGAATCCGAACCGGCGACCAGCAACGGCAACATGGCCTGCGCGCCGCACAGCCCTGCCGCACCGGCAGGCGCCTCAGGCTCACAAGGCCCAGGCCCCAAGCCAAGATGATGGGCGCGCTGCGCCTGGCGTGGATGCTGTTGCGCATTGCCATGCTGGTGATGCGCGGGCTCATCACCCTGCGGCGTTTTCCCATGTTCACCCCGCAGCAGCGCGAAGACGCCATTCGCGCCTGGTCGCAGCGCATGCTGCGCGCCTGCCGCGTCGAACTTGACATGCTGGGCGCGTTTCAGCCGCCGCCTTGCATGCTCGCCGTCAACCACGTCTCTTGGCTCGACATCATCGCGCTCAACGCCATGCAGCCGACGCGCTTCGTCGCCAAGTCCGACATCGACCGATGGCCCTTGCTCGGCGCGCTCGCGCGCGGTGCCGGCACCCTGTTCATCGAGCGCGAACGCCCGCGCGACGCCATGCGCGTCGTGCACCACATGGCCGAGGCCCTGCGTCAGGGCCAACGCATCAGCGTTTTCCCCGAAGGCACCACATCCGACGGCCGCGAGATTCTGCCGCTGCACGCCAACCTGTTCCAGGCCGCCGTGAGCAGCGGCAGTCCAGTGCAGCCCGTACTGCTGCGCTACCTCGACGCACGCAGCGGCCACTACGCTCGCGCACCGGCCTATGTCGGCGACGAAACCATGCTCGGCACTCTATGGAGCATGGCTTGCGCCGGGCCACTGCGAATCGAGATTCACGGCCTGGAAACCACGCAAAACACTGATCGCCGCACGCTTTCTCAAGCTGTTGAAACTGCGCTGCGCATGGCGCTGAGCCGCGCGCAAGCCTCAAGCCCATGAGGCACGGCACTCTACAATCGCCGACTGCCTCGCCGTAGTTCAATGGATAGAACGGCTGCCTCCTAAGCGGCAAATACAGGTTCGATTCCTGTCGGCGGGACCATACCCCATCCACGCGCGGCGACCCGCGAGGGCCACAACATCAAGCAACGACTTGGCCAGGGATCGGTGGCACGGGGATGCGAACATCCCCGCATTGTGCACGGTGGCGCAGCGCATGGTCCATCAACACAATGGCCAGCAGGGCCTCGGCAATCGGCGTCGCTCGGATGCCAACGCAAGGGTCGTGGCGGCCGAAGGTTTCCACCACTGTGGGCTGCCCGGCACGGTCGATGGATCTGCGCGGCAGACGAATGCTGGACGTCGGTTTGATGGCAATGGACACCGAGACCGGCTGCCCACTGCTGATGCCGCCCAGCACGCCACCGGCGTTGTTACCGAGGAAGCCTGCAGGCGTGAGTTCATCTCCGTGCTGGCTGCCTTTCTGTGCAACGCTGGCAAAACCAGCGCCAATTTCCACGCCCTTCACGGCGTTCAATCCCATCATGGCGTGGGCGATGTCGGCGTCGAGTTTGTCGTAGAGCGGCTCTCCCCAACCGGCCGGCACGTTCAGCGCCTCCACATACAAGCGCGCACCGCAGGAGTCTCCAGCCTTGCGCAGGGCGTCCATATAGGCCTCGAGCTCGGGCACCACGGCGGCATTGGGTGCGTAAAAAGCATTGCCGGAAACGGCGTCCCAGCTCTCGAAGGGAATGCTCATCTCGCCGATTTGCTGCATGCAGCCCCGCACCCGTACGTCATGCTGAGCCTGCAACCATTTTTTGGCGATGGCTCCGGCGGCCACGATGGGCGCTGTCAGCCGGGCGGATGAGCGTCCGCCGCCGCGCGGATCACGCAGCCCGTATTTGCGCCAGTAGGTATAGTCGGCGTGCCCGGGGCGGAAGGTCTCGAGAATATTGCCGTAGTCCTTGCTGCGCTGATCGGTATTGCGGATCAGCAAGGCAATGGGGGTGCCAGTGGTCTGGCCCTCGAACACACCGGAGAGAATTTCGACCTGGTCAGCCTCCTGCCGCTGCGTGACGTGGCGCGAGGTGCCGGGGCGGCGGCGATCGAGATCCGGCTGAATGTCGGTTGTGCTCAAGGTCATGCCAGGGGGACAGCCGTCAATGACGCAGCCAATCGCCGGTCCATGGGATTCACCAAACGTGGTGACGGCGAAAAGCAAACCAAGTGTGTTTCCTGACATGCCGATATTGTAGGCATGCACCTCGAGTGCCTTGCGCGGCTCCTCAGGCCAACCCCAGCAGGCGCGAGCCTTGGTAGAACGCGAACGATGTGCCCCAGGCCAACGCCAGCGACCACACCAGGCTGAGGCCGGTGTAGGCCATGCTCTTCGACTCGCTGCGTAGCGTGGCCACAGTCGACAAACAAGGCGTGTAGATGAGTGTGAACAGCATGAAGCTGTACGCCGCAGCCGGTGTGATTTGCGCCGCGATGGCGTGCTGCAAGGCATCTCCCTGCAGACTGTAGATCACGGCCAGCGAGCCGATGACGATCTCCTTGGCGACGAAACCGAAGATGAGGGCAATGATGAGTTCCGGAGGAATACCGAGCGGCGCGAAAGCCGGATGCAGCGCATGCCCAACCCAGCCCGCCAGTGTGTGCGGCCCTGCGGTGGGCTGGCCCGGCGGCAGATTGGTGAGCATCCACACCAGCACCACGCCGATGATGATGAACTTGGTGGCACGGTGCAAGAAATGCTGCATTTCACTCCAGGAGCGCAGCGCGATTTGACGCAGGGTGGGCATGCGGTACGGCGGCAACTCCAGCACGAAGGGCTCGTTGCTGGGGTAGCGTTGCCTGAACAGGACGGCAGAGACGAACGTGGCGGCGAAACTCACGCCATAAAGGCTCAAGAGCACCCACGGTGCCATGCGCGGCGAAAACAGTGCGGCAATGATGAACAGAAAAACCTGCAACCGCGCCGAGCACAGCGAGAACGGAATGATGAGCATCGTGAGCAGGCGCAGCCCGCGTGAGCGCATCACCCGCGTCCCCATCAGCGCTGGCACGTTGCAGCCAAAACCCATGAGCAGCATGACGAAACCACGCCCGTCCAGCCCCATGCGCGACATCAGGCTGTCGGTGAGAAATGCGGCACGCGAGAAGTAGCCGCTCTCCTCGATCAGGGTCATGAAGACGAAGAACAGCAAGATGACAGGCACAAAGGCAGCCACTGTGCTCAGGCCGTTGTAGATGCCGTCGAGCACCAAACCACGGAGCCAGTTCGGCGCCGAGACGAGGGCGGGACCAAGCATTTGTACCCGCAACTGGTCGAACATCCATCCGAGGCCTTTCTGCAGCGGCGCTCCGAGCGTGAACACGGCGTTGAACACCAGGGCCATGAAGGCCAGGAACAACGGTGGCCCAACCCAGGGATGCATCACCCAGTGGTCGATGCGCTCTGCCCAGGTGTCGGACAGGCGGCTGGGTCGATGCACGGCGGCGGCCAGTGCGGCCTGCGCGCCTTCCTGACCGTCCTGCCGCCGATCCAATCCAGCCGCCGCATGATCGAGCGCAAGGGGTCTGGCCGTGTCCAGTGTCTGTCCCAGAAGTTGCAGCACCTGGTGATAGCCACGGCCATGCTTGGCACTCAGGCTTGCAACCGGCAAGCCCAGCGCGGCCTGCAACTTTGCCGTGTCAATTCCCACGCCATAACGCTCGGCCTCGTCAGCCATGTTCAGCAGCACGATGCAGGGAAAGCCGCTGTCGCGCAGTTGCACGGCCAGCGCCAGTTGACGGTCGATCTGCGTTGCATTGATGACGACAGCCACGAGATCGACAGGCTGGCTCCGCAGGAAATGCTGCACCACATCTTCGTCATCGGTCAGACCTTGCAAGTCGTAGATGCCGGGCAGATCGACGATTTGCGCCATGTGACGGCCCAGAGGAATGCGGGCCGAGGCAAGGTCGACCGTCAGACCAGGCCAGTTACCGACACGCGCCGAAGAACCGGTGAGCCGGTTGAACAACGTGGACTTGCCCGTGTTGGGCATGCCCACCAGGGCGATGCGTTTCATATCCGGGGCGGCGCGATGGGCTGCGTGGCACATGCGGCGCTTGCGGACGCCGTTTGCATTTCGTGGCACGCAGCGACTTCGACATGACGCGCGTCGGCATGGCGAAGGACGAGTTCCGTGGTGCCGATCCGCACATGGATGGGCCCGTGAAATTGGGCCCGCCGCAACACCAGCAGTCGATTGCCGGCGCGAAAACCCAGAGCGGCCAGGCGATGCATCAGCGCGCCTTCAGCACGCACTTTGGTGACGATGGCCCATGCGCCGGGATGCATCGATGCGAGCGTATTCATGGTGCCAGGACGGTTGCCGTTTGCTCGCGAGACCGAAATGCCCCGCGAAATTGAATCATGTCAAGATAATGCGAATGATTCTTATCCTAACAGGCGCGGCAGATCCATGCCAAGACTCCGGTCAAACAACAACGGATGCGAGGCAATCCCGCACGGGCATCCGGCTTTGTGACGATCTGTTTAAGCCATCGATGCTTGGGAAGTCGGCCGCTTCTGTAAAGCGTGCAAAAGTTTGGCGTGCACACCGCCGAAACCACCATTGCTCATCACCAGAATATGGTCGCCCGGTTGGGTTTCCTGAACGACGTCGGCCACAAGCGCGTCGAGATCGGCGTGGGTGCGCGCACGCGCCCCCAGCGGAGCCAAGGTCTCGGCCAGATTCCAGTCCAACCCTCCGCTGTAGCCGAGGCTCAGGTCAGCTCCTTGCAACGCATCGGGCAACCGGCTCTTGATCGTGCCGAGCTTCATGGTGTTGGAGCGTGGCTCGAACACAGCCAGGATGCGGCCCCGCCCATGGGTGCCATGGCGCAAACCGGCAATGGTCGTGGCCATGGCCGTGGGGTGATGGGCAAAGTCGTCGTACACCGCCACGCCACCAGCCTCACCGCGCCACTCCATGCGGCGCTTCACACCCGCGAACGCACTGAGTGCCTCGCATCCAAGCTCCACAGGTACGCCAGCATGACGCGCAGCGGCAAGGGCGGCGAGCGCATTGGCACGGTTGTGCGCGCCCATCAAGCGCCAGCGCACTTCGCCTTGGTGCTGACCTCGCCAGAGCACATGGAAATTCTGTTCATCGCCCTCGGCACTCCAGCCCTGCTGCGTTGCGGCGTCAAAATGCTCCACCATGCTCCAGCAACCCCGCGCCAACACCCGATCCAGCGCGGCGCAGCCGGCTTGTACCAGCAGTTTTCCACGACTGGGTACCGTACGCACCAGATGGTGGAACTGGGTCTCGATCGCCGCAAGATCAGGAAAGATATCGGCGTGGTCATATTCGAGATTGTTGAGCACCGCCGTGTGCGGGCGATAGTGCACGAATTTGGATCGCTTGTCGGAAAACGCGGTGTCATACTCATCAGCCTCGACCACGAAAAATGGCGCTTCGCCGAGGCGCGCGGTCTCGCCGAAGTCCACCGGCACACCTCCAATGAGGAAGCCCGGCTTCAAGCCGGCGTAATTCAGAATCCAAGCCAGCATGGAAGTTGTTGTGGTTTTACCGTGCGTGCCTGCCACGGCCAGCACCCAGCGCCCGGCCAAGACATGCTCGGCCAACCATTGCGGGCCGCTGGTGTAGGGCTGGCCGGCATCGAGAATGGCCTCCAGCAGCGGATTGCCACGCGACACGGCATTGCCGATGACCCACAGATCGGGCTGCAACGCCAGTTGATCGGCGCCATAACCTTCGATCAATTGGATTCCCAGTTGATCGAGTTGCTCGCTCATTGGGGGATACACATGGGCGTCGCAACCTGTAACCCGATGACCGGAAGCTTGCGCGAGCGCGGCGATGCCGCCCATGAACGTGCCACAGATACCGAGAATGTGAATATGCATCGGGCCATTGTAGAAAGCACCCAGGACCGTTCCAGGCCTTGATTCCTTGGCAAACTCCAGGCACCCTCATCCCCCGACAGGGGCGGATACACTGCCTCGCATGAATGCTTTAAGGAAAGAACTCGCGGCCGCTGCCGCCCGTCTCATTGTCGAAGACGGGTTGGATTACCTCGCCGCCAAGCGCAAGGCCGTTCACCAGCTTCTGGGCGCCGGCGCTCACCCCGAGGCACAGCCTGATAACGACGATGTGCAAGCACAGGTCCAGTTGTACCTGGCCCTGTTCCATGGCGATGAACACCCGAAGCTGCTGTGGAATCTGCGCCGCGCTGCGCTGCGTCTGATGGAGGAATTCGCCGAATTCAGGCCGCATCTGGCTGGTGCCGTGTGGAACGGAACCGCCACAGTGCACTCGCCCCTGCATCTGCTGCTGTTTTCGGACGATGCCAAGGCCGTAGAAATCCACTGCATCAACCGCGGCATACCTTACCGGGTAGCAGAAGCACCCCACTTCGCGGGCAAACAATCGGTTGAACGACTCGACTTTGAATGGCCTTTGCGGCAATCCGATGCGTTTTCCACCCGAGCCCCCAGTGTGATGTCGACCCTAAGTCTTTACCCGCTCAAAGACGAGCGTGGCGTCCTCCTGCCCGCATCCCGGTCTAGTGGCAAACAGGCCGAGCGTGGCACGTTGCAGGCTGTGCGTGCACTGGTTGCGGCCGGCCCCGTTTCAACCCTCACCGAAGGAATTCGACCTTGAAGCTGACGAAAATTCGGGTTTTGGCCATGCTCATCGCGAGCGTCGGCATTGCCGGCGCATCTTGGCTAACCATCCGTCAAGTCTCGCGCGATGCGGCCGAACGCACACTCGACTCGATCGCACAACTCGCGCCCTCGGCCGATGCGGCAAACCGACCAGCACAAGGCGATGCGAGTGCCTTGTTCGCCAGTTCACTCAACAACCTGGCGGGTCAGAGCGTCAAACTCAGCCAATACAAAGGCAAGAGCCTGATTGTGAACTTCTGGGCAAGCTGGTGCCCGCCTTGCATTGCGGAAATGCCCGAGTTGTCGCGCTTCTACAAGGATCATGCCGGCAAGGGTGTCGAAATGGTCGGCATTGCAATCGATAATCCCACTGCGGTCCGCCACTTCCTGGAACAACACCACGTCAGTTATCCTGTGCTTCTGGGTGGCATGGGCGGCGCTGACCTGAGCACCAAACTGGGCGACAGCCAAGGAGGGTTGCCGTTCACGGTGGTCATTGCGCCGAATGGCGCGATCGCTTACCAAAAGCTGGGGCAGACCACATACGCAGAGCTCCAGGATCATCTGCCGGGAAAACAAAGCTAATCCCCTTCATTTGCCTGATGTCCATGAATTCCCCACGTATCCTGGTGTTGCACGGCCCCAACCTGAATTTGTTGGGCACGCGTGAGCCTTCGGTCTACGGTCGCGCGACGCTGAGCGACATCGATCTGGATGTGACCGCTCTGGGCCGGGAACTGGGGTTGGACGTGCAAGTTTTCCAGAGCAACCATGAAGGTGTCTTGATTGACCGACTGCACATTGCACGGACCGATGGCACCCGCTTCGTCATCATCAATCCTGCGGCCTACACCCACACCAGCGTCGCCCTGCGAGATGCCTTGGCGGCCATCGACAAACCTTTCGTGGAAGTGCATCTGTCGAACGTTTACCGCCGCGAGAACTTTCGACACCTGTCCTACTTCTCAAGCCTTGCCGAGGCTGTGATCAGTGGTTGCGGTGCGCTGGGCTACAGCCTTGCGTTGCGCTTTGTAGCTGACAAATTGTCTGCAAAAGCCTGAATTTGGTAGGATCGTGCTCCCAATTCGCCACAAATCGCAGCGACACCATGGATTTGCGCAAACTCAAGACCCTTGTCGATCTTGTCTCGGAATCGAACATTTCCGAACTCGAAATCACCGAGGCTGAAGGCAAGGTTCGCATCGTCAAAGCACCACCGATTCTTGCCCAGCAGGCTCCGGTGCAGTACGTCACAGCGCCCATGCCCGCACAGCAAGGCGTCGCCGCCATGGCGCCAGCCTCCGGCATCGCCGAAACAGCGGCCCCTGCGCCGCTTGCGCCCAGCGGTAAATTGGTCAAATCGCCCATGGTCGGCACCTTTTACCGCTCGTCCGCGCCTGGCGCCAAGCCATTCGTCGAAGTGGGCGACATGGTCAAGCAAGGACAGGCGGTGTGCATCGTCGAGGCGATGAAAATTCTCAACGAAATCGAGTCGGATATCGACGGCGTGGTCAAGGAAATCCTGGCCGACAACGGCCAGGCGGTTGAGTATGGCCAACCGTTGTTCGTGCTTGAGTGATCTCGGTGTTGTCGGCGTCCGCTGAACCCTGCCGCACAACTCGCCCCCACGGGGTTTTTTCTTGAATGCCAACGCGTCACGCTGAGGCCGAAGCCACCATGTTCAAAAAAATTCTGATCGCCAACCGCGGTGAAATCGCGTTGCGCATTCAGCGTGCCTGCCGCGAGCTGGGTATCAAGACCGTGATGGTCTATTCCGAAGCGGACCGCGACGCGAAGTATGTCAAATTGGCCGACGAAGCCGTGTGCATCGGGCCACCTCCTTCCGGCCTGAGCTATCTGAACATGCCGGCCATCATCTCTGCCGCGGAAGTGACCGACGCCGAAGCCATTCATCCCGGCTATGGCTTCCTCTCCGAGAACGCAGATTTCGCTGAACGTGTCGAGCGCTCGGGTTTCACCTTCATCGGCCCAAGGCCCGATTCCATCCGCCTGATGGGCGACAAGGTCTCAGCGAAGCAGGCCATGATCAAGGCTGGCGTGCCATGCGTACCGGGGTCGGAAGGCGAGTTGCCCGACGACCCGCGTGAGATCACACGCATGGCGCGAGGTATCGGCTATCCCGTCATCATCAAGGCGGCGGGTGGTGGTGGTGGGCGCGGCATGCGTGTGGTCCATACCGAGGCCGCGCTGCTCAACGCCGTGGCCACGACCAAGGCCGAGGCGCAAGCCGCCTTCGGCAATGCCGCGGTGTACATGGAGAAATTCCTCACCAACCCGCGCCATATCGAAATTCAGGTGATGGCCGATGAGCATGGCAACGCCCTGTGGCTGGGCGAGCGCGATTGCTCCATGCAACGCCGTCACCAGAAGGTGCTGGAAGAGGCCCCGGCGCCGGGCATTGCGCGCAAACTGATCGAACGTATCGGTGCGCGATGTGCTGATGCCTGCCGGAAAATCAGCTATCGCGGTGCCGGTACCTTCGAGTTTCTGTATGAAAATGGTGAGTTCTACTTCATCGAAATGAACACCCGCGTGCAGGTGGAGCACCCCGTGACCGAACTCACCACCGGGGTGGATATCGTGGTCCAGCAAATTCTGGTTGCGGCTGGCGAAAAGCTCACGCTACGTCAACGCAGCATCACGATCAGTGGTCATGCCATCGAGTGCCGCATCAATGCCGAAGATGCCGTGAAGTTCACGCCCAGCCCCGGTCGCATCACCACCTGGCATATGCCGGGTGGACCGGGTGTGCGGGTGGATTCGCATGTCTATGCCGGCTATTTCGTGCCACCGAACTACGACTCGATGATTGCCAAGATCATTGTCCATGGCGCAACGCGCGAACAAGCCTTGGCACGTATGCGCACAGCCTTGTCGGAAATGGTGGTGGACGGCATTGCCACCAACATTCCACTCCACCGCGAACTCCTGGTGGACGCACGCTTCTCGGAGGGCGGCACCAACATCCACTACCTGGAAGAGTACATGGCAGCCCGCCACGGTTAAGCTCGAGGCCACGGGTTGCCGGCCAGTGTTTCCCACATCTCCAACCGCTTTCATCATGGCCTACCGTGAAGTGATCATCCCCGCCGACGACACCCAGGCCACGGTCCTTTCCGACGCACTCATGGACCACGGCGCCCTGAGTGTCACAGTGGAGGATCAGGAAGCCGGCACCACAACGGAACAAGCGCTGTTTGGCGAACCTGGCATGCCCACACCACGCGAGGCATGGCAGCACAACCTCGTGCGTGCCCTGTTCGACGCCGAGGCCGATGCCGACTCTGCCCTGCTGGCCCTGCTGGGCGATGGGTTGTTGACCGATTTGCGGGGTGTGCAACAAGTCGAAATCCCCGAGCAGGATTGGGTGCGTCTGACCCAGTCGCAGTTCAAACCTGTGTGCATCGACAACCGCATGTGGATCGTGCCAAGCTGGCACAGCGCTCCAGACGGGGCGCAGTTGGTCATCCAACTCGATCCGGGACTGGCCTTCGGTACCGGCACCCACCCCACCACTCAGGTCTGCCTGAGTTGGCTGGTGCAACACGCGCCGCTCGCGGGGTTGGATGTGCTGGACTACGGCTGCGGCTCAGGCATCCTGGCCATTGCAGCCGCGCGACTGGGTGCACAGTCGGTCAGTGCCGTGGACATCGACCCCGCTGCCGTCAACTGCTGCCTGACCAACGCTGCAAACAACGGCGTGGCGCTAGCGCATTGTTGCCATGCCGACGAACTCCCGGCGCACCACGTCGACGTGGTGCTGGCGAACATTCTGGCTGCGCCGCTGCGCTTGCTCGCGCCGATGCTGGCGGCGCGTGCCAAGCCCGGCGGCTGGCTGGTGCTTTCCGGCATTCTCAGCCGACAAGCTGATGAACTCATCACCGTCTACGCACCCTACGCACACCTGCAAGTGCAGGCCGAACGTGACGGCTGGGTTTGCCTGGCGGGCACCACACACGTCACATCGAGCGCTGCGCCGGCGTGAGAGCGGCACACCGGCCCGAGGCGCATCCGGCGGGTCCGCATCATGCCGACCCGCTGCTGTTTTTATACTAGGCGTCCATGCCTCTTGCCACTCGCTGCCCGCATTGCGGCACCGCTTTCAAGCTGGTGCGCGACCAGTTGCTCCTGCGCCAGGGTTGGGTGCGCTGCGGCCGTTGCGGCGAAGCCTTCAACGCGGCTGACCATGCATTCGAGCCCGCCTCCGAGCAACCCCAGACCGTAGCTGCACCGCCCGGCTCCGAGCCCACGGCGCCCTCGCCCTCGCCCTCGCCCTCGCCCTCGCCCTCGCCCTCGCCCTCGCCCTCGCCCTCGCCCTCGCCCTCGCCCTCGCCCTCGCCCTCGCCCTCGCCAACTCCAACTCCGGCCGAAGCTGAAGGACTATCGAGTGCCGAGATGGTTGCGTTCCCGGCTGTGCCTGCCCCGTCGTCCATGGACATGGCTTACCACGCTGCGATCGTGGCAGCCTTGCCGGCGCAAGCGGCCCATCAGCGTTCTGGCGATGTGATCACTGGCAGGTCGCCCTGGCAAAGTGGCACCTTCGCGTACTCGATTCCCGACCCGGTCTTTTTGATCCCCACCGACTCCGCAGGGTCGGACGCGACTGGCCAGTCCTCAAGCACGCAGGCTGCGCTCCAGACCAGCGAACACGAAACCGTTGCTGCACCCGCTGCCGTTGCTGAAGCTTTTATCCAGACCGAGCCCAAGGAAGAGGACGGACGACGGGCAGCTGAGACTGAAGAGTTGGTGAATCGGCCATCACAACTCGGCCTGGACGAGACGGCTTGTACAGAGCAAGATGTTTTTCCGGCCTTGGAGCGGATGCAGGCTCCAACCAGCGCGGCAACCCTGGACGCAGCACCCGAAGCCGGCGCCGTGCCCGATTATCCGGGCGACATCGACGGCTCCAATGACGAGGCACTTGCCAGTTTCTCGGCGGAAGCCGAGGCTGCCTTGCGTCACGAAGGCTCGGCGTCCGCAGCACCACCGCCTGCCCCTTTCGAAGAGTTGTTGCGCGCCGCCAAGGAAGAAGCTCTGCTCGCAGAGGCGGATCGGCTCCCTGAAGCAGCAAACCATGGTTCCAGGTTCGAGCTGGATCCCTGGGCTGGCAAAACCGACGCGCAAGCCAAAACAGACCCAGGGGACGCAGACTCGCACTTCGACCTCGGTGCTGTCCTGCACTACGAATTCGGGCCCGACACGGGAGCCGGAACCGAAATTGAAGCTGAAGCGCAGAAACCGGAGCCGGTGCTGGATGCCGCGGCACTCCGCGCCGATGCGGTCGATCCGGCCCAGCCATTCATGGCGGACACACTGTCGAACACCGGGGATCGCCTTGATGGCGTCGTGACCGAACCTGAGTTCCTGCGCCAGGCGCGGGCGCAGGAACGCTGGCGGCAGCCTCGCGTGCGTGCCTTTCTGACTGTATTGGCCGTGCTGTTGATCGCCACCGGTGGCGTGCAAGCGGCATGGACTTGGCGCGATGTGCTGGCGACGAATTGGCCGCAAAGTCGTTCCATTCTGTCCCGGCTTTGTGCCGTGGCCGGCTGCAGCTTGGCAGCACCGCGCAGGCCACAGAGTCTGGTGATCGACACCTCGTCCATGTCACCGGGAAGCGATGGACTGCTGCAACTGGACGCATCGCTGCGCAACCGCAGCGGCGAGGCTGTCGCCTACCCCGCTTTTGAGCTCACGCTGACGGGAATGCAGGATCAGATCGTGGCGCGTAAAGTCATCCAGCCTGCGCAATACCTCGCCGGCGACAAGCTGGCCAGCGATGCCGCCGCACTGCAGCAACGGATCCAACGAGGCCTGGCTGCCGGAGCCGAGTTGCGCATTCAACTCAAGCTGCAATTGCGCAAGGACGAAGCCAGCGGCTACACCCTTTACGCCTTCTATCCCTGAAGGCGCTCGCCAGTCTCGCCATGCCTGGCAGCCCGAGGGTTGCTCCCCGTCAGATTCGTGCGAGGTCGTCGAGCCCGGCGAGATATGCCGGGCTGCGCATCAGCACATCCCAAGGTTGCGGCGGACGCGAGGCCAGCAGTGCCAGGCGTCGCGGCTCGCTGGCTGCATCAACCTGCCACTGCCTGCTGACGAGCGCCTGCTGCAAACCTTGCAGCACCATGTCGATCGGGCGTCCGTCGTCCACCTGACTCTGGTTGCACAACAGGGCAAGGTCACATCCGGCGTTCAGCGCCTGAACCACCGCAGAGGTGTCGTCATCTGCCTGAGCGCGAGCACCGTGCATGCTCAGGTCGTCGCTGATGATGGCACCGTCGAAACCGAGCCGGCCACGCAGAATATCCTGCAACCAGCGCGAACTGAAGCCTGCAGGGTTGGCGTCCACCTTGGGGTAGATCACATGCGCAGGCATCACCGCCTGCAGGCCATGGCGCAACCAGCCATACGGCGCAGCGTCATGCTGCAGGATGTTGCGTGCGCTGCGCGTGTCATGCGGCGTATCGACGTGCGAATCCGCCTGCGCCCAGCCATGGCCCGGGAAATGCTTGGCGCAATGCGCCAGGCCGGCGCGCTGCAGGCCAGCCATCAAGCCTTGTGCCAGCAGGCTGACGACGCGTGCATCGGCGTGGAATGCGCGGCTGCCGATCACGCCCGAGCGCCCCCAATCGAGATCGAGCACGGGCGTGAAGCTCAGGTCGACACCGCAGGCACGCAACTCGGCCCCCAGCACCAAGCCACAGGCGCCTGCCACCTGCACCGCACCCATGGCGTCACGCATCCACAAGCGGCCGAGCTCGGCCATGGCCGGCAGCAACGTGAAGCCACCTTCGCGGAAACGCTGCACGCGGCCTCCCTCGTGGTCGACCGCCACCAGCAAGTCGGCACGAACGGCCTTGATGCTGGCCACCAGCGCGACGAGTTGCTCGCGCGAAGCCCAGTTGCGGGTAAACAGGATGACACCGCCGACTAGCTTGTTGTTCAGACGCCTGCGATCGTGGGCAGTCAGTGTGGTGCCGGCGATATCGATGACAAGAGGAGCTGTACGCATGCTGCTTGAGAAGTTGGAGTGTTCAATTTCGAGGAGAAACTTCGGCAACGACAAAGGCCATGGCTGTGAGCACTTCGTCGGAGACCGAGACATGAAAACGTAGCTGCCGCGCCTCGCACCATGCAGCAAGTTCACCATGCAGCACGACGTTTGGGCGCCCTCCGGCGAGATTGAGAATTTCACACGCGCGCCAGGTCATGGGCATGTGGATACCCAGGCCGATCGCTTTGGAGAACGCCTCTTTGGCGGCGAAGCGCGTAGCCAAATAACGCTCACCACGAGCCGGCGCCCGCGCGTGCCGCTGGCGGAAAACCTCGAGTTCCTGCTGGCCGAGAATGCGCTCCGCGAAACGCTGCCCGTGACGTTGCCAGGCGCTGCGGATACGACCGATCTCGCAGATGTCGGTACCGATGCCGTAGATGCTGCTCATCTTGATGCGGCTGCGGCGCGCACCAGGCTGGCACGCCGGATGACCGCCTTGAAATCACGCACCGACTGCTCCATGCCGACGAACAACGCATGGCCGACCAGCGCATGCCCGATATGTAGCTCGCTCACCTCGGGCATGGCGGCGATGCTGCTGGTGCTGGACAGTGTGAGCCCATGACCGGCATGGGTTTGCAGGCCGAGAGAGTGCGCAGTGGCCATGCCTTGTTGCAGGCGTTCAAGCTCGTGCTGCGCAAGGGCTGCATCGCCAGACTCGCAGGCATTGGCGTAGGCGCCGGTGTGCAATTCCACACAAGGCGCGCCAGCGCGGGCCGACGCCTCGATTTGCGCGTGGCTGGCTTCGACGAACAGGGAAACCTGGCAACCAGCGGCCGCCAGGCGGGCGCAGGCATATCGCACACGATCGAGCTGGCCAGCCACATCGAGCCCGCCCTCGGTGGTGATTTCCTGGCGACGTTCAGGTACGAGGCAGACACTTTGAGGCCTGACTTGCTCGATGATCTCCAGCATCTCATCGGTCACCGCGGCCTCAAAGTTCAGGGCCACTCCGATTTCCGCCCTGATGCGCTGCACATCCGCGTCGCGGATATGGCGGCGGTCTTCGCGCAAATGAAAGGTGATGATGTCGGCCCCGCCATCCACCGCCGCGCGAGCGGCAAGCACAGGGTCGGGATGGATGCCGCCGCGGGCATTGCGCAAGGTAGCGATGTGATCGATATTCACACCCAGTAAAGGGCCCGACGCTGCGGCGAATGCAAGGGGATTCATAGCTGATGGAGATCGATCAACAACTGCCGCGTGCGCAGCGGTTGGGTGCCCAGATGATAGTGAAGCAGTTCGCGCATCAGTGTCTTGGCAACACGCGCTGTACCCACTTGAGCCCAGTCGCCGGACTCCATGGCCAGCAACTGCGCCCCCAAGTACAGCCCACCCCCAGCCCTGATCGAATCAACCTCGGCATGGCGACCGCTCGCGGGCTCGGGCAGTACGCCGAACTGCGGGTCGACGATGTAATGCGCATCCGCCCGTACCGGCAGGTCCGATTGACTTTCGCGATCGAGCGGCGGCAGATACCCCAGCTCACGCAGCAGGCTGATTTCGAAGCGCCGCAACAGGGGCTCGACGCCTGTCGTCCAACCATGCGGCGCCGCGCCCAACTCCACCAAGGCGTCATGGTAGGTGTCGAACAAGGCCTCGTGCGCATCCTCACGCGCAAGCAGGCGCACCAGCAATTCGTTGAAATAAAAGCCGCACAACAAGGGCAGTCCGGTCAGTGGCGCCACGCCCCCACTCCAGTCCGCACGCGTGAGCGTACGGACCTCGCCGCTTCCGCTCCAGCTTGCGGCAAAGGGCTGAAATCCCAGCAGCACCGTACGCAGTTGCGAAGTTGGCCGCTTCGCCCCCTTGGCCACCAGCGCCAGGCGACCGTGGTGGCGGCTGAACACGTCGAGAATCAGGCTTGTTTCTTTCCAGGGATGGGCGTGCAGCACATAAGCGGGTTCGTCATGCACCCGCTCGATGCGCGCGCGTGAGCGGCGCTTGGGCTGCGTTGCCGCGACTCGATCGACAACGGTGCTCAACGCCGCCGGGGGTACGACGGGCACATCATGCGGCAAAGCCACGGGGTCCATGAAACGGGGCGCCGATGTTGGGTCGGATCAGGCTCTGGCAAGCGCGAGCGAAGCGATTGAACGCATGGCGCCAAGCTAGTCCTCGTAGCCGAAAGCGCGCACAGCGCGCTGGTCGTCGGCCCAGCCCGAGCGTGTCTTGACCCACACCTCCAGAAAAACGGGGGCGTCAAAAAGACGCTGCATTTCCATGCGTGCTTCCGTGGAAATTCGTTTGAGTCGCTCGCCTGCTGCGCCGATGACCATGGCCTTATGGCCGTCACGTTCAACCACGATGGCAGCGGCGATGCGGCGCAGATCACCCTCCTGCTCGAAGCGCTCGATCAGGACCGCGCTGGTGTACGGCAGTTCGTCTCCGGTCAGGCGGAACAGTTTTTCGCGCAAAATTTCCGCAGCGAGAAAGCGCTCGCTGCGATCGGTGAGAGCGTCGGCGTCATAGCCCCACTCGCCTGCGGGAAGATAGGGCGCAATGATGGCCAGAAGGCGCTTCGCATCGGTCGATTTGCGCGCCGACAGTGGCACGATCTCGGCCAGGTTTTTGTGCGCGCCGAGCCCTTGCAGCCAAGGCAAAAACTTCTCACGGGATTGCACGCGATCAAGCTTATTGGCCACGAGGACGATGGGCTTGCCGGATGGAATCAACGCTCCCACGCGCTCGTCCTCGGGATCGATGTGCCCAGCTTCGATCACCCACAAGACCACGTCCACCTCGGCCAGCGCCGCTGTCACGGTGCGGTTCATCGCGCGGTTGAGCGCACGCGTGTGACGCACCTGAAAGCCAGGCGTGTCGACGAAGGCGAACTGCACCGAACCTTCGGTGTGCAGACCCAGCAGGCGGTGGCGCGTGGTCTGCGCCTTGTCGGACGTGATGCTGAGTTTTTGCCCGATCAGGCTGTTTAGCAAGGTGGACTTGCCCACGTTCGGTCGCCCGACAATGGCGACGGTACCGAACTGCCTGGGCAACGGCGGGATGACGACGTCGGTTTGCATGCTGGGGTCGCTTACGTTTCGGGCGGCAAGGCGGGACGGCGAGGCTTGCGCCTGGAGGGAATCTCTGACTGCAGGCGCTCGATCATCTGCTCTGCTGCCTGTTGCTCGGCTGCGCGCCGGCTGCTGCCATCGCCCTGGGTACGCAAATCCAGTTCGGCCACCTCGCACTGCACCTGGAAATGCTGCAGGTGAGCAGGACCGGTGGTGGCTGTGACGACGTACAACGGCACCTTCAGTTTGCGGCCTTGCAGAATTTCCTGCAAGCGCGTTTTGGCATCCTTGGCGCTGGCCTGGGTATCGAGGTTGCGCAGACGGTCGTGAAACAGTCGCTCGGCCAGATCTTGCGCTGCGGCGTAACCGCCATCCAGGAATACGGCGCCCATCACGGCCTCCAGCGCATCGGCCAGGATGGACGGGCGCATGCTGCCACCACTGCGCATCTCTCCTTCGCCCAACAGCAAACAGCCCCCTAATCCAAGCTCTTGCGCCAGCCTTGCCAAGGTTTCTTCACGCACCAAGCTGGCTCGCCAATACGAGAGCTTGCCCTCGCTGGTTTGACCATCGCCATACAACAACGACGCGATGACCAGGTTGAGCACGGAGTCGCCAATGAACTCGAGCCGCTCATTGTTGCGTCCACCGTGGCTGCGATGGGTCAGTGCCTGACGCAACAGCGCCGGATCGCGAAACGCATAGTGCAAACGCGCTTGCAGGTCAGCGTCAGAAGGCATCCGCTCAGACCTGTGCTTGTGTTGCCGCAAGGCCTCGTCCGGTGCCGGCCTGGATGCAGCAGTCAGTTGGAATGCCCCGAGAATTTGAGCAGCAGATAAGCAGGGCCGAACAAGTGGATTTCCTTGTTGTAGGCATAGGAAACAACCACACGGCCATTCACTTTGGTGATGTCGAGATCCTTGCCGGTCACCATGCTGATGTAGTCAACCGAGGCCGTCTTGTCGAATGCGTTGCGAATGTCGCCCACTGTCGGGCCGGCTTTGGCGGCCTTGTTCACCGCATTTTGCACGGCAAAGGACTCTTGTACTGCAGGCACGGCCTGCATGCCGACCACCACCAGGAATGCAATGATGGCCCCCCAGAAGATCAGGCCAATCAGGGTGATGCCACGTTGTTTTGAACCACGGGTCATATCAACCACCTTATTGGAAAAAAATCGCCGAAGATTGCCGAGCGGTCAATGAATCGGGCCAATATTTTTCAATCCGCCAAAATTCATCCAGACGAAAAAAGCCTTGCCGACAATATTGCGCTCGGGGACGAAGCCCCAATAACGCGAGTCCAATGAATTATCGCGATTGTCACCCATGACAAAATACATGCCCGGCGGAACCTTGCACACAAAGCCTTCAGCGTTGTAATGGCAGTTGTCGCGATGGGGGAAGTTGTCGGGTCCCCCAATGACATAGGTCGGCGCTTGTGGATTGATGAGAATGCGGTGTTCTGTTTTGCCCAGCATTTCCAGGTATTGCTGGTAATACACCATGGAGCGGGGATCGAACCACTCGCCATCGGTCTTCTCGGCGACCGGCACGCCATTGATGACCAGATGCTTGTTCTCGTACGACACCGTATCGCCCGGCGTACCGACGATGCGCTTGATGTAGTCAATGGCTGGATCTTTCGGCAGGCGAAACACGATGACATTGCCACGCTGCGGACTTTCACCAGGGGTCATGCGGTCGTGCACCAAGGGCAAGCGCAGACCGTAGATGAATTTGTTCACCAGGATCAGATCGCCCGGCACCAGGGTAGGCTCCATCGACCCGGATGGAATTTTGAACGGCTCGGCCACGAAGGACCGCAGCAGGAAGACAAAGGCAATGACAGGGAACAGCCCGGCCGTCCATTCCAACCACCAGGGCTGGCGCAACAGACGTTCACGGGTGGCGAGAATGTGCTCATCACTCAGGCTGGCGTCCGGGGCGATACCCTGCTTATGCAACTCTTCGCGGCGTGTCCGCAGTGCTGCCGCCGCGGCATTCGCCGCGGCGATGCGTTGGCGGGAAAAGCGGAACTTCTCGGCAATCCAGAAAACGCCGGTGACCAGCAGGAGGATGAAGAGAAGGAGGGTGAAATTGACGGCCGGTGCTTCCATGTGGTCAGGGTGTGTGCTTTAGTTTTCGACTTTGAGAATGGCCAGAAACGCTTCCTGAGGGACTTCGACAGTGCCGATTTGTTTCATGCGTTTTTTGCCGGCTTTTTGTTTTTCCAGCAGTTTGCGTTTGCGCGAAATATCACCGCCATAGCACTTGGCCAGGACGTTCTTGCGCATGGCTTTGATTGTCTCACGCGCAATGATGTTCGCCCCGATCGATGCCTGCAGGGCCACATCGAACATCTGGCGCGGAATGAGTTCGCGCATTTTTGCCGTGACCTCACGTCCGCGGTACTGGCTTTGAGCGCGGTGGACGATGAGTGAGAGGGCGTCGACCCGCTCGCCGTTGATCAGGATGTCGACCTTCACGACGTCGGCGGCACGATAGTCGAGGAAGTGGTAATCCATCGAGGCATAACCGCGGGAAATGGATTTGAGCTTGTCGAAAAAATCGAGCACGATTTCAGCCAAGGGCATCTCGTACGTGAGCTGCACCTGGCGGCCCATGTAGGCCATGTTTTTTTGTGCGCCGCGTTTGACGTTGCACAGCGTCATGACCGGGCCCACATAGTCTTGCGGCATGAACAACTTGACTGTCACGATGGGCTCGAGGATCTGTTCGATGCGCCCCGCCTCCGGCATGCGCGACGGGTTGTCCACGGTCAACTCGCTGCCATCTCGCAACTGGACCTTGTAGACCACCGAAGGCGCGGTGGTGATGAGATCCATGTCGTACTCGCGCTCCAGGCGCTCCTGCACGATGTCCATGTGCAGGAGCCCAAGGAATCCGCAGCGAAAACCAAAGCCCAGCGCCGACGAGACCTCCGGCTCGAACTGCAAGGCAGCGTCGTTGAGCTGCAACTTCTGCAGCGCGTCGCGCAGAGCCTCGTACTGGTTGGACTCCACCGGGAACAAGCCGGCGAACACCTGCGGCTGGACCTCCTTGAAACCCGGCAGCGGTGTTGCCGCTGGACGCTGCGCCAGAGTCACGGTGTCACCCACGCGCGCGCCTTTGAGCTCCTTGATGGCGGCGATGATGAAACCGACCTCGCCCGCCCCCAGTTGCTGACGTGCCAACGACTTGGGCGTGAACACGCCAAGTTGCTCGCATTGATACTGCGCGCCCGTGGCCATGAGTTGAATTTTGTCGCGCAACTTGAGCACGCCGTCGACCACGCGCACCAACATCACCACACCGACATAGCTGTCGTACCAGGAGTCGATCACCAGCGCCTTGAGCGGTGTGTCCGGGTCGCCCTTCGGCGCGGGCACGCGGGCGATGACGGCCTCGAGAATCTCATCGATGCCCATCCCGGTTTTGGCGCTGGCCAACAAGGCATCGGAGGCGTCGATGCCGATCACCTCTTCGATCTCGCGACGCGCGCCTTCCGGGTCGGCCTGGGGCAAATCCATCTTGTTGAGCACGGGCACCACTTCGACGCCCAGTTCGATTGCGGTATAGCAGTTGGCCACGGTCTGCGCCTCCACGCCCTGGCTGGCATCCACCACCAGCAGCGCGCCCTCGCAAGCCGACAGCGAGCGACTGACCTCGTAGCTGAAGTCCACATGCCCAGGCGTGTCGATCAGATTGAGCTGGTAAGTCTGACCGTCACGCGCCTTGTAGGACAGGGCCGCAGTCTGCGCCTTGATGGTGATGCCGCGCTCGCGTTCCAGGTCCATGGAATCAAGCACTTGGTCATCCATTTCGCGGTCGGACAAGCCGCCGCAACGCTGAATCAGGCGGTCTGCAAGGGTGGATTTGCCATGGTCGATATGGGCGATGATGGAAAAATTGCGGATCAGTTGCATGCGCTCTCGGTTCGCCTCGCAGACGGCCTGCGCTGGTGTCGACCCCACGCCCTGCGACCAAAACATGAGCAGCAAAGGTCGTGGACCACTGGGTTGTGCGTGCAGCAGGCCAAAAAAAAGGCGCGGCATTGAGGTCGCGCCCACCAACAAAAACTGTTTGGCAACTGCTTGTTGGGCCTCTATTTTAAGCGCGGCGGATACTTGAGCCGCACCAGAAGCGGACCCATTTGCGATGAAATTTGTATCAAATCTTGATTGACTCTTACTAGATCGATAATGACATCAAATTTTCTTTTTAAATTAGCTTAAAATCAATACAAATGAAATAAATCTTGGTGATCATTCTCCGGTCGCCTTGGGCCGGACCAGGATGAATTGCGCCGCATCGCCACGACGCACCAGCAACGCAACCGGCTTGCCGGTGGGCAGCGCGGCTGCAAGATCATTGAACTGCTTGGCGCTGGTGATTTCGACGTTGTTCATGGTCGTCACCACGTCGCCCACACGCAAGCCGTCACGACCAGCCGGACCTTGCACAGCCTCCACCAGCACACCAGACTTCACCCCCAGTTCCTTCTTTTGCGTGTCGTTCAAATCAACCGCTGCGACACCGATGGGGCTTTTCTCAGCGCCTGACTTGTGGGCGTGTTTGGGCTTCTCACTGGCCGCTTTTGTGTCCTTGGCCCACTCGCTCACACTCACTTGCAAGGTACGCTCGGCACCGCGACGGAACACCTGCATCGGCACGCGGGTGCCGGGTTTGACCTCGCCGACGATGCGGGGCAAGTCAGTTGCCCGCTCGATGGTTTTGCCGTCGAATTTGGTGATGATGTCACCGGCTTGAACGCCGGCCTTGTCGGCGGCACCACCCGCTTCCACACTGCGCACGAGCGCACCCATCGGCTTGCCCAGGCCGATGGACTCGGCGAGTTCGCGACTGACGCTGTCGATCGCCACGCCGATCTTGCCGCGCACGACGTAGCCTGTGGCTTTGAGTTGATCGGCCACGCGAATCGCCTCGTCGATCGGAATGGCGAAGGAGATGCCCATGAAGCCACCCGTGCGGCTGTAGATCTGCGAGTTGATACCGATGACCTGACCCTGCATATTGATCAGCGGACCACCCGAATTGCCTGGATTGACAGCAACATCCGTCTGGATGAAGGGGGTGTAGTCGCCGGTGTCACGGCCTTTGGCACTCACGATACCGGCGGTCACCGTGTTCTCCAACCCGAACGGCGAACCAATCGCCACCACCCATTCACCAACCTTGATTTTTTTCGAGTCACCAATGTTCACAGCGGGCAGATTCTTGGCGTCGATCTTCACCACCGCGATATCGGTGCGCTTGTCGGCACCAATCAACTTCGCCTTGAACTCACGCTTGTCCGTGAGTGTGACCATGATCTCATCTGCACCATCGACCACATGGGCGTTGGTCATCACATAGCCATCCGCACTCAGAATGAAACCAGAACCCACGCCGGTGGGTTTTTCCTCATCTTCGCCCTTCGGCGCAGAGCCGCCGCCGGGGGGCGTCGTGGGCGGCACGGGAACACCGAAGAAGCGACGCAGGAATTCACGCGTCTGGTCATCCATCTGCGGCCCCTGGTCGGCCGAGATCTTTTTGAAAGTGCGGATGTTGACGACCGAGGGGCCGACTTTTTCGACCAGCCCCGTGAAGTCGGGCAGGCCACATCCACCCGGGCAGTTCGCTGCTGCGACCGGAGCGGCGGCTGCCGTGGCGTTGATGGTGGCAAACGTGCCAAGACTGAGGGCAATGGCAAAGGCAACAGCAGTGAAACGTGTGTCCACAAAAGACTCCATCACAAGTAGGTGCGGGCGGCTATCAGAACGCGCAGCATAGACGACGCGTCAAAATGCAACCTATTGTGAATGAAACCATCTCTCAGTGAAGCTGTTTCAGCGAATCGGCAAAAAGTTGAAGGGTTTTTGCCGGGACAGCGCCGATCACGATGACCGACCATGCGCCCTTGCGAGCAAGCAGTGCGTTGGTGTCGCCCATATGCAGGCTGGCGCCAGGCTGATGCGAATCAGCGCTGGGGCCGGCAAACAGCGAAACCGAAGCCAGTCCGTCACTGAACAGCCACTGCGTGACCTCCGTCGGCTTGCCGTGCAACATGAGACGGCGCTTGTAGATACCCACGGACTCGAAGCCAGGAATCGGGTGACTCAAGGCCCAGCCTTGCGCCTGGGGTGTGCTCAGGCTGGCACGCATATGCTCAATGCGATAGTTGGAGGTGCCTTTCAGCGCCTCGGAAATCAGGTCGGGCCTGGGCTTCGGGTTGAGGTCGAGTTGAGTAAACGCCACCTGGTCAAGCACCTTACCCAGATCATTCAATGTTTGCGCCTTCACCAGCAAGCCTGATCTCTGCTCGGTCCAAAGCCGGTAGCCGTAACGCAAATCGTCCTGCGGGATGATGCGCGTGACGTCGCAGACATAGCCGGCGCAGCGCTCATGACCCTCGTGCCTGAGTTTGTAGTGCGTTGCATAGTCGGCATGCGGCGTCTTCAGCATGCGAGGAAAACTGTAGTCGGTGTGGTGATCCTCGACCACAATCAGGCGAGCGTCGGGCAAAATCGTCCGGGTCTCGGCGTTGTGGCAGACCAGGATCCGACGTTGGCCATCAAGGGTTTCCACGCGCTCGAGGGTGTTGCCATGCACCACATAGTGGTCGATCGTTGACGTCACGATGCGGCCGCCGGATTGCACCACGAAAACGCCCGAGTAATTGCGGTCCTTCGCTGCCTGGCTGACGCGTTGCAACCAGGATTGCAACGAGGCTTCATGATGTTGTTGGGGCTTGGAGTACTGACCATCCGCCGAGGCTGCAGCATCAATCTTTTGCGAAGGATTGGCAAGCAGAGTCACGTTCCGTGTGCCTGCGCCCGCGGCAGTGACGAGGCTTGGGTTGGCCCAAGTGATCGCGGGTATCAGCCACAACGCACAGCACACCGCGGCGTGCTGCACTCGGATGCGCGGCAAACCATGCGGGACAAGCATCTTCAGCTTAATGCGCAAGGGCCACACGGAAATCCGCTTCATGAATGCCGGCTGGGGTATAGGGCAGGACGCTCCCAGCCAATTGTTGATGGGCCATCAGATATTGCGCCCAGATGGCGGGCATCTGACCTCCCATCTTGTCAACGACCGGGATTTGATCAGACCGCACATCGCGCGCGATGTGAAGCGGCGCAGTCACCAGTGCCGACGATTCGACTGGCCGTTGAGGGATCAACTGTGCTGCCTGGTGAATGGGGGGCAAGGACGGTAAAGACGAAAAGGACACCAAGGCCACCGTCGCCACGCTCGCAAGGGCTGCGCCCGTCGCAGCCCAACGTGCGCGCAGTCGCTTGGGCTGTTGCGCAGAAACCTGGGCAACAGGGGAGAGTTGCACCGGTTCTTGACATAACCGTTCGGAAAATCGCCGCAGAAACGCCTGCTCCAACTGCAGTGGCGCGAGTTCGGAGGATCGCAGCAAATCGCCAATCTGGTGGTATTGCAGCCAAGTCTGTCGCGCCTCGGCATCGGCAGCTAGTGCACTCCAAGCAACGTCGTGACCTGCTGCGCCTGACGCAGGATCATCCGAATACATCTCACCATCCATCAGCGCGGAAATGCGTGCTTGCATCGCAGCTTCATTCATGTTCGATGGCTCCATCACAATACTCCAGATATGGCGTGACCACTCATGCCTTACCAACGCTCGCCTGATTTGGTGCCCAGCAAGGGGCGAAGTTGCCTGGCAATGGCCTCGCGCGCCCGGAAAATGCGCGAGCGTACGGTCCCGACCGGACAACGCATGGCCTGCGCAATCTCTTCGTAACTCAGGCCTTCGATTTCGCGCAAGGCGATTGCTGTACGTAAGTCTTCGGGCAACGCATCCATGGCAGCATTGACAGTTCTGGCAATTTCCCGGCTCGCCAACACGGCTTCCGGGGTTTCCATGTCGCTTAGTTGCTCACCGGAAACAAAAGTTTCGCCATCGTCAGAAATGGTGGATGACTCGCGGATGATGGGGTCGCGCGCGCTGTCGGCAATGGCTTTCTTCGCCGTATTGACGGCAATGCGATAAAGCCAGGTGTAGAACTGGCTGTCGCCACGGAATTGACCGATGGCGCGGTAGGCGCGCAGAAACGTCTCTTGCGACACATCTTCGGCCAAAGCTGAGTCGCGGATAAAGCGTGAGATAAGCCGGAAAATCCGGCGCTGGTATTTGGCAACCAGCAACTCGAAGGCTTTCTGGTCGCCAGCCTGAACGCGCTGGACCAGCAACTGATCGGGCGTCGGCTCCACGAGAGCGGTCACAACGCCAGCCGGGTGCGTAACTCTCGCCAGGCAGTCGGGGAAATGTCGGATGACACGGGAAGCACCACGCGGCCCTGTGCGCTCATCCCCAACACCAGGATTTGGCCAGGCAGGGCCAAGCCTCGCACCTCGGCGAGATCCTGTTGTCGGCGACCTTGCAATAATTTCCAACCGCTGGCGCCGTGCACCAGGGTGAACGCCCGCGTTTTCCAGTAAGGGAACTGGGCTGCCAGCACCAGAAGGAATACAGCTAGGGACAGGCCGCCCATGAATCCGACCTCACGATGCCCACGCCATTGCCAGACATTCCAGACCACTGCCAGCGCGACAGCAAGATCGAATCCCGTGAGCAAAGCATGCCAGCGGGCGAAGCGCTCCACATGGAGTTGAAATTGAGCGGTCGCTTTCATGGCGGGACTGAACTTCGCCGGAATCAGACGCGGCGGAACACCAACGAACCGTTGGTTCCGCCGAAGCCGAAGTTGTTCTTGAGCGCGTATTCGATCGGCATCTGGCGTGCCGTGTTGGCACAGTAGTCCAGATCGCAGTCCGGATCGGGCGTCTGCAAGTTGATCGTGGGGGGTGAGATTTGGTGGTGCAGTGCCAGGACGGTGAACAACGACTCCAACCCACCAGCACCACCCAACAAGTGCCCGGTCATGGACTTGGTGGAGTTAACCACGAGCTTGTAGGCGTGGGCACCGAACGCGGCCTTGATGGCATCCGTCTCGTTCTTGTCGCCAAGCGGAGTGGACGTGCCATGCGCGTTCAGGTATTGCACCTGATCCACGTCGATCTCGGCATTGCGCATGGCAGCCAACATGCATTGGCGTGGGCCGTCGACATTGGGTGCTGTGATGTGGTGTGCATCACCGCTCATGCCAAAACCGACGAGTTCAGCATAGATGTTCGCACCACGCCGGGTGGCGTGTTCCCAGGCTTCGAGCACCATGACACCGGCACCCTCGCCGAGGACGAAACCATCGCGGTCCTTGTCCCAGGGGCGGCTGGCCGCAGTGGGATCATCATTGCGCGTGGACAGTGCACGGGCCGAGGCGAAACCGCCGATTCCCAAGGGACAGACGGTGGCCTCGGAGCCGCCCGCCACCATGGCATCGGCATCGCCCCCCTCGATCAGGCGTGCAGCCAGGCCGATGGCGTGCAGGCCGGTGGTGCAGGCAGTGACCACAGAGAGATTGGGGCCCTTGAATCCATATTCGATCGACACATGGCCGGAAATCATGTTGATGATCGAAGCCGGGACAAAAAATGGCGAAATGCGCCGGGCGCCTCGATCAATGAAATCTTGGTGAGTCTGCTCGATCATGGGAAGACCGCCGATCCCCGAACCCACCAAAACGCCGACGCGCTCGGGATCGAGGCCGCCATCAACCAACCCGCTGTCGCGTACGGCCTGCATGGAGGCCGCGACGCCATAGTGGATGAAGGTGTCCATATGGCGCGCTTCTTTCACCGGGATGTATGTGCCGATATCGAAGTCGCGCACCTCGCCGGCAATTTGTGCCGAAAACGTCGAGGCGTCGAATTTGGTGATGCGTCCGATGCCGGACTTGCCTGCAACCAGATTACCCCAGGCGACTTCAACCGTGTTGCCAATTGGAGAGAT
Organism: Pseudomonadota bacterium; assembly: GCA_021783435.1. The sequence continues at coordinate 34,605 of JAJXUC010000004.1, forward strand.
GGCGCCTAGGCCGGTGATGGCGATACGTCGACGCTGGCTCATGGGGGAAGAAGGGGTCGCAAGGCAGAAGAGGAATCGGAGGTGCTGGCAGCGCCAGCAACTGCACAGCCATGAAGGCACAGGCCGCGCATTAAAGCCTCATGTACCACGACGACTCGGCAAGCAGGCACAAGAACCAGGCGCGGCAGATGTGGCAGAGCACCGAGTCGAGCGTGCTGCTCAGGCTTTGTGGTGTTGCTTGGCGTAGTCAACAGCCAACTGCACCGTGGTGATTTTTTCGGCGTCCTCATCGGGAATCTCGATGCCGAATTCATCTTCCAGCGCCATCACGAGTTCCACGGTATCGAGCGAGTCTGCGCCCAGGTCGTTGACGAAGGATTTCTCGTTCGTGACCTGATCTTCAGCCACTCCCAGTTGCTCGGCGATAATTTTTTTAACGCGCTGTTCAATATCACTCATGTAATTCTCCAGAAAAAAGGCAGTCGAATTCTAGCAACCCGGATGACGGTATCCGGGGATTCAAATCATGTACATGCCGCCATTCACGTGCAACTCGACACCTGTGATGTAGCCGGCAAGCGGACTCGCCAAAAAGCCTACTGCATGGGCGATGTCTTCAGGCTGACCGAGCCGACCCAGCGGAATGCGGGCCAGGAGAGCCTGGGATGCCGTTTCACCCAACCCGCGCGTCATGTCGGTATCGATGAAGCCTGGTGCCACGCAATTGACGGTGATGTTGCGGCTGCCGAGTTCCTGCGCCAGGGCACGGGTCATGCCAGCCACACCGGCCTTCGCGGCGGCATAGTTGGCCTGCCCCGGATTGCCCGATGCCCCCACCACCGAAGTGATGCTGATGATCCGTCCCGCACGCTGTTTCATCATCGGGCGAATAGCTGCGCGCGACAGGCGAAATACGGAACTGAGGTTGGTGTTGATGACCGCGGCCCAATCGTCGTCCCTCATGCGCAAGGCCAGGGTATCGCGGGTGATGCCCGCGTTGTTGACCAAAACATGCAGGCCGCCCTTGTCACGCACCAGGCGGTCGATCAAGCCTGCGCCGGCTTCGGCGTCGTTCACGTCGAGCACCACGCCTTCGCCACCGGCGCCCAGCGCTTGGGCAATGCGTTCTGCGCCGGCTGCGCTGGTGGCGGTGCCGACGACATAAGCCCCCTGCCGCAGCAGTTCAGCGGCAATCGCCTGGCCGATGCCGCGCGTTGCTCCAGTGACCAGGGCGATCTGGCCGGCCAGAGTGGATGAGTGAGACGTCATGTCAAAGCCTCCAGGATGCTGTTTGCGCTGCTTGCGTCGGTCAAGGCATGGCTGCCGAGATGAGGGTCGATACGGCGAGTCAGTCCGGCCAGAACCTTGCCAGGTCCACATTCCACGATGTCGGCGCAGCCAGCAAGTGCCAGGGCCTGAACGCATTCCACCCAGCGTACAGCGCCGCTGGCCTGGGCCGCCAGCGCTTGGCGGATGGCCTGCGGCTCCGGATGATGGGCCACATCCACATTGTGCAGAACGGGCACTGCCGGGCCTTGAACCGGCACCTGCTCAAGGTATGCGGCAAGCCGATCTGCCGCCGGCTTGAGCAAGGTGCTGTGGAAAGGGGCCGACACGGCCAGCGGCAGCGCACGCTTGGCACCGCGCGACTTCAACAGGCTACATGCCAGATCGACTGCCGCCTTGGTGCCGGCAATGACCACCTGCCCGGGCGCGTTGAAGTTCACCGCCTCGACCACTTCCCCGCTTTGCGACGTCGCGTTGCAGCAGACCTCGCGCACCGCAGCATCGTCCAGACCCAGCACCGCAGCCATGCCGCCACTGCCCACGGGAACTGCCTCCTGCATCGCCTGGGCACGAAAGCGCACCAGGGGCAGGGCATCGGCAAAGGCCAGCGAGCCAGCGGCGACTAGCGCCGTGTACTCACCCAGACTATGCCCCGCCATAGCCTGTGGCATGGCACCACCCTCGGCCAGCCACAAGCGCCAGAGGGCGATGCCGGCCGTCAGCATGACCGGCTGGGTGTTGGTGGTGAGATTGAGTTGCTCGGCTGGACCTTCTGCCATGAGCGCGGCCATGTCCTGGTGCAGCGCGTCACTCGCTTCTTGCAGGGTCTGGCGCACCGCCGGATGCTCGGCACATGCATCGAGCATGCCCACGGCCTGGGAGCCTTGACCGGGGAAAACAACAGCGAAGGGTTTCATGAATGGTGCGGCGAATCGGCAGTCGGGTTGGGTTGATGTAGCCAGGTGAACCCTGGCAGGGTCGGCGCAGCGAACGGGCAGCGTCCGGCGGCGAATCCTTCAGTAATCCAAGAGCGCAGCACCCCAGGTCAAGCCGCCACCCACGGCTTCGAGCAACAGAGTGTCGCCTCGCCGGATGCTGCCGGCACGCACGGCAACGTCCAACGCCAGCGGGATCGAGGCTGCTGACGTGTTGCCATGCTCCGCCACGGTCTGCACCACTTTTTCGGCAGGCAGCCCCAGCTTTTTCGCCGTGTGCAGCATGATGCGGATATTCGCCTGGTGCGGCACCATCCAGTCGATGTCCTGCGGCATGCGGCCGGCTTTCGTCAGCACCTCGCGTGCCACGTCTTCCAGCACATGCACGGCCTGCTTGAAGACCGCTTGGCCGTCCATCTTGAGATAAGGGTGCCCCGTCACTTCGCCCCCGGAAATCCTGCCGGGTGTGCACAAGATGCCAGCCTTGCGTCCATCGGCATGCAATGCCGATGCGAGTAGCCCGGGCTCGTCGCTGGCAGCCAAAACGACTGCGCCGGCCCCATCGCCAAACAACACGCAGGTCGTGCGGTCCTTGAAATCGAGAATCCGTGAAAACACTTCGGTGCCGATGACCAGTGCATGATGAGCCATGCCGCCACGCACGAATTGGTCAGCCACGGCCAGAGCATAGACAAAACCGGCACACACAGCCTGCACGTCGAACGCCGCGCCACCAGGCACACCGAGGCGACCCTGGATGAGCGCCGCATTCGATGGAAAGATCATGTCCGGCGTCGACGTGGCAACGATGATCAGGTCGATGTCGTCAGGTGTCAGCCCCGCAGCATCGAGCGCATGGCGAGCTGCCTGCTCACCCAGATCCACGCTTGATGTCGCCGGGTCGGCGAAATGGCGGAAACGGATGCCGGTACGCTCGACGATCCAGGTATCGCTGGTCTCGACGCCGTCACGTGCCAGTTGTGCAGCAAGTTGCGCGTTGCTGACGCGATTGGGCGGCAGGTGGCTACCAGTGCCGATGATGCGGGTATAGCGCGACATAGATCCAGATTTTCGGAAATGAGAAATGCCGTGATTCGATCAAGCGGAGGGCAGCAAATTGAAAGATTGCGAGGGCCACGTGTACGTCTGGTCCGAGCGCGTGACCATTCAATGCCCACTCACGATGATCTGCGGTGTTGGGGTTCGCGCCGGAAGTGCGGCTTCATCTGCAGGGGACGTGGCAATGGACTGATCAGACGCGGTGGCCTGCATGTGCAGCATGGCCACAACCTGCTCGATTTCCTGGACCACCCGCCCGACCGCCGCCTCGTGCGCGCGTTCCAGCGCTTGCTGGAACGAGAAGGCATCAGCCGAACCGTGGCTCTTCACCACCAAGCCGCGCAGACCGAGTAGCGCGGCGCCGTTGTAGCGCCGGGGATCCACCCGTTTGCGGAAACGCTTGAGCACCGGCATGGCGGCAAAGGCCAGGAGCTTGGCCAGCGGCGTACGGGTGAATTCCTCGCGGATCATGCCTGTCAGCATCTGTGCCAATCCTTCGGAGGCCTTGAGGGCCACATTGCCGACGAATCCATCGCAAATCACGATGTCGGTTGTGCCCTTGAAAATGTCGTTGCCCTCGACATTGCCGAAGAAATTCAGGCGGCCTTCGGCATGCGCCCTTCGCAACAGCTCGCCAGCCTGTTTGATCATCTCGTTACCCTTGATGACCTCCTCGCCGATGTTCAACAGTCCCACCCGAGGGTTGGGATGCCCGCCAGCTGAGGCAAATGCCGTGCCCATGACGGCAAACTGCAACAGATGTTCGGCCTCGCAATCCACATTGGCGCCCAGGTCCAGCATCAGAGTGCCTGTGCCCCGGGCATTGGGCAAATAAGTGGCAATAGCTGGGCGGTCGATGCCGGGCAAGGTTTTGAGCACATAACGCGCCACGGCCATGAGGGCGCCGGTGTTGCCCGAGGACACGCAAGCATCGGCCGAGCCATCCTTGACCAACTCGAGAGCGCGACGCATCGACGAGTCTTTCTTGCGTCGAAGCGCGACCTCGACCGAATCGTCCATCGTGACCATCTCGGTCGCCGGCACCACTTGTACCCTTGGATGATCAACCAGGCCATGCTGGCGCAGGTGGACCTGCATGGACTCAAGCTGACCGACCAGCAGCACGCGGCTCTGCGGATGCACGTCGAGCAGCGCTCGGCAGGCAGGCAGCGTGACGGACGGCCCATGGTCGCCACCCATGACATCGACGGCCAGACTAGCGGTCATGGGCTGTATGCAATGGAGAGAAGGAAGCGCGAACTCCAGCCACGCCAGCTTGGGCCGGCCGGATCAACTCAGACAGCACCGAATGCGCGCAAGCTGGACAAATACGATCGCATCAAGGCAACCGCAGTCAGGCAAACATTCACGCTTCGGACTTGGTCTTGACGACCTGGCGCCCGCGGTAAAAACCGTTCGGGCTGATGTGATGACGCAGATGCACTTCACCCGTGGTCGGTTCGACCGCAACTGGCGGTTGCTCCAGATGCTGGTGCGAGCGATGCATGCCGCGTTTGGACGGCGATTTCTTGTTTTGCTGGACGGCCATGGCGCTACCCCGTACGAAAAATCGAAAGATTGTACACGTGCAGTCGCTGCTGCCAGATGGCTATTTGTCCTTTTTGAGACTGGCCAGGACTACAAAGGGCAGCGTGCGCCCGGGCAAGTCAATCGGCTGGACCTCCAGCCCCGCCACCACGATGGGCTGGGGGCAAACCTCGTGCATGGGCACCAGCGGGAGCGCGAGCAGCATCTGGTCTTCGACGATCGCTTGAATGTCGACCGGTTCTTGCACGCACAACGCTTCGTCCTCGGCTTCAAGTTCTTGCTGCGTAAGTCCAGGCTCCTGTTCCACCAATCGGAACCGCGCCTTGTCCTGCACCTGCTGCAATACTGGTTGTAAGCAGCGCTGACACAACAAAGGCAAGACGGAGGAGACCTCCAGCTCAACCATGGGCTGCACACCCCCGCCGGGTTGTGCTTGCGAGTAGCCGCGCACTAGCCAATCCACCTGATTCGTCTGGACCATCGCGTGTCCAGCAAGAAGGGACGGAAGCAGGCGCGACAAGTGGAACAAGGCCAACTGACCCCGCTCGGTACGCTGCTCACGCGCGAGTTCGTGCAAATTCAAGCGCATCGGGGCCGATGGACTGCTGTGATCCACGGGAGCACTGGACTTTTTTTCCATCATTCAATCAGTGTAGTTGCGCATACCTTCGCTTACGGATTTGCCGCAGCAATACTCCTAAACTGGACAATTCAAGCCTTGACTCGGGGCGACGCGGCAGCTCATTGAAAACCTGTTGTGGACCCTGGCGGCAAAGCTAAAACGTTGAATGTGAGGACGCGTGGATATGGATTGGATTGCACACTGGTTTCCCCAAGGCTGGATCCATTTTTTAGGAGGTGGCGTTGCCATCGGCCTAGGTGTCAGCCTGCTGTTCTGCTTGACCGGTTTCATTGGTGGTGCCAGCACCGTCTATAGCGCCGTGTGGTCGTATTTCAGTCAATGGCCGCATTTTCAACATCCTAAATTTGTCTCCACCCGTCACTGGCGGCTGGCCTACGCCCTGGGCATGATCGTCGGCGCTGTCGTTTTCACCTTCGCGGTGAACCGTGGCGAGGGTTTCGTCACTCGGGTGCCGGCCTGGCAACTCCTGGCCGGCGGTGTGGTCGGCGGCTTCGGCGCGCGCATGGGTGGCGGTTGCACGTCGGGACACGGCATCTGTGGCCTGGGATCGCTGCAACTGCCCTCGCTGCTGGCTGTGATCACCTTTCTCGTCACGGCCATTGTCACAGCGCATATCGTGCGCGCATACGGGGGGTTCTGACATGACGAAGCATGTGCGCACCGTTCCGGTGCTGTTGTCGGCGCTACTCGCCGGGGTGCTGTTCGGTTTCGGCCTGGCTTGGTCCACCATGGTCCAGCCCGAGGCCATCCTTCAATTCTTGCTGTTGCAGAACATGGGGTTGCTGCTGGTGATGGCTGGTGCTGCATGCACGGTGATGCTGGCCTATCGGCTCATCCCCAAGGTGATGCGTACCCCGGTGTTCGGCCTGGGTTGGGGGGTGCATCCATCGCTCCTGAAGACGCGCACCATCATCGGCGCGGCCTTGTTTGGCGTGGGCTGGGGGTTGAGCGGTGTTTGCCCGGGACCGGCGATCGCCGGTCTGGGAGTGGGAAACTGGCCGCTGGTCTACGTCATCGTCGGCATCCTGATCGGTGCGTGGATCGAAGGTCGGTTTTTCGAGAAGGCCTGACGATGCCGGCAAACCAGTTGACCGACTCTGCCATGCCGGCGCCACTGATTTTGGCATCCACTTCGGCTTATCGGCGCGTTCTGCTCGAGCGCCTGCGCCTGCCCTTCACCGTGCAGAATCCACAGACGGATGAAACACCATGGCGGAGCGAAGCTCCAGACGCCTTGGCTCTTCGCCTCGCGCAAGCCAAGGCAAGATCCGTGGCTTCAACCACCCCCGGGAGTTGGGTGATCGGCTCAGATCAGGTCTGCACTTGTGAAGGCCGCATTCTGGGCAAGCCCGGGCAGCACGCCGCCGCCGTTGGGCAACTGCAAATGCTGCGCGGCCGAAGCTCGGTGTTCCACACCGCGCTGGCACTGGTCGCGCCGGATGGCAGCGTGCAACTGCGCACCGTCCCGACCACGGTCCGCATGCGCGCACTGACTGACGCGCAGATCGAGGCTTACGTCCAGGCCGAACAACCCTACGACTGTGCCGGTAGCGCCAAGTCCGAGGCACTGGGCATCGCCCTGATGGAGTCCATCTGCAGTGATGACCCGACCGCTCTGGTCGGCTTGCCACTCATCGCGCTTTGTGACATGCTGCTGTCCAGTGGCTATCCCCTGCTGCGGCTGATGCGTTGATGCAAATCCCGTCCAAGTCTAAAGGCCGCTTGCTGCTGGTTCCCACGCCACTTGCTGACGTCGCGCGAACGCCTCTGTCCGACATCCTGCCTCAGGCCACCATCGCCGCAGCCGCCGCGCTGCAGCATTGGGTCGTGGAAAACGCCAAGACCGCACGCGCCTTCCTCGGTGCCGTGAACGCCGTGCAGGCGCTGGGTATTCCACTGCAACAGCATGGCATGGCGGTGTTTCCGAAACATGCCAAGCTGGACGCAGCGGCAGCTCGCATTCTGCTGCAACCGGCACTCGATGGTCTGGACATGGGTTTGATGTCCGAAGCCGGCGCGCCCTGCGTGGCCGACCCCGGGGCCATCCTGGTGGCGGCAGCGCACGATCTCGGCATCGCAGTGGTTCCTCTGGTCGGACCCAGCAGTTTGTTGTTGGGACTCATGGCCAGTGGACTGGATGGCCAGCGCTTTGCGTTTCATGGTTATTTGCCCGTGGACGCGGAGCAGCGCCGGCAGCATATCCAGATGCTGGAGCGCGAGAGCGCACAGCGCCGACAAACCCAGATGTTCATCGAAACCCCTTATCGCAACGCAACGTTGTTGCAGGTTCTGATCAAGACGCTGCAGCCGGCAACAAAGCTCACTGTGGCAAGCCACCTGACCGCTCCGGACGTTGCGGTGCGCACCTGCAGCGTGGCACGGTGGCGCGAAGATCCCGGCCAGGTGCCGGAGAAGGTTCCCGCGCTGTTCGCCTTTCTGGCGAGTTGAACCGAGGAGGCCACGCGCCTCAGCGCAACGACCAACTGCTGCCGTCGAGCATTTCGCGGGCAGCGCCCATGCCGAGGGATGCGCCAAAGCGCTTGGCCAGGCGGTCGACCACGTTTTCGCGGCGCGTGTAGTCCACCAGGTTCTTCGCGTGCACCACGTCACGCGCCACAGTGTCGGTGTCGCCGTAACCATCGGCCAAGCCCTGCTGCACGGCAGACTCGCCTGTCCACACCAGACCCGAGAAGGTCTGGTCGTTGATTTTCAGACGCTTGCCACGGCCTTTTTCCACCGCGGTGATGAACTGCTGGTGGATTTGCTTCAACATCGACAGGGCATACGCCTTCTGGTCTTCGGGCATGGGCGAGAACGGGTCCATGAAGCCTTTGTTGTCGCCGGCCGTGAGCAGGCGGCGGGTCACACCCAGCTTGTCCAGGAGACCCGAAAGACCGAAGCCCTCCATGAGCACGCCGATCGAGCCCACCAGGCTGGCCGGGTTGACATAAATCTTGTCGGTCGCCACCGCGATGTAATAAGCCGCCGAGGCGCAGACCTCATCGCACACCGCATAGATGGGAATGTTCTTGTACTTGGCACGTAATCGCCAGATCTGATCGTTGATCTGGCTGGCCTGGACCGGGCTGCCACCAGGGCTGTTGATGCGCAAGATCACGGCCTTGGTGTCCGGGTCGTCGAAAGCGTCTTGCAACGAGGCGTTGATGTTGTCGGCGCTGGCAACGGAGGAGGCCGATATGTCGCCATTCAACTCCACCAGTGCAGTGTGCGGTCCGGTGGCGGGGCTGCTCCCACGCTCGGAGAGATAGCCACCGACAAAGATGGCGAGCAGCAGGCCGAGAAAGGCTAACCGGAAAAAGATGGACCAGCGACGGGCACGGCGTTTTTCGTTCACGACCTCTATCACGAGTTTTTCAAGCACGCCGCGCTCCCAGGCGGAAGACGCGTTGCGAGTTGACTCGCCGGGGCCGGGTTCTCGCAGGGTGTCGTTCGAGTTGGCGTCGTTCATAGGCAAAGGCTGTCAAGGTAGGCAAGCAGATGTCGTCGGGCGGTTGGCAGGATAGCAGCGGGGTTGGTCACGCGCGCGATGGCAACTGGCTCATGCGCCCAGCAGAAACCGCTGCAACGCCGGCACCGAATCGGCGAGGAAGACAGGCTGCAGGTCGGCAAGCTGCTGCGCATCGTGCGCACCGTAAACCACACCGACAGCGGCAGTACCGGCGTTGCGAGCCATGAGCAGGTCGTGTGTGGTATCGCCGATCATGAGGGTCATGTCGGGCGCTCTGTCGAGTTCTTGCATGATTTCCAGCAACATGGCCGGGTGCGGTTTGGATGCGGTCTCGTCAGCGGTACGCGTGGTGTCGAACAGGCCACGCAGGTCGGCGTGGTCCAGCGCGCGGTCGAGACCGACGCGCGACTTGCCGGTGGCAACGGCGAGGCTGTAGCCTGCGGCCTTGAGCGCGTACAGCATGTCGAGCGCGCCTGGAAACAAGGTCAGATCGTTGTCATGCGCAAAGTAATGCCGGCGGTAGGCCTGCGACAACTGGCCGTAGTCACGCGGTTCCAGCGTCGGGACCGCATGGCGCAGCGCATCGCCCAAACCAAGGCCGATGACATAGGACGCATCGACATCGCTGGGCACCGGCAGGCCGAGATCGCGGCATGCCGCCTGGATGGCGTGGGTGATGACTGCGGTGGAATCCATCAGGGTTCCGTCCCAATCGAACACCAGCAGTTGGTATGGCGTGGTCATCGCGGTTTCAGTTTTTGCCTGCGGCTTGGCAGACTTGGCCCAGCTGCCCGAGCCAGTGCGCATCTTCGTCCGGCCAGTCAGCCTTGAACAGCAGCGGCTCGCCAGTATGCGGGTGGGCTAACGCGAGGTGCGACGCATGCAGGAACATGCGGGCATTGCGCGGCAAGCCAGGCGCGGCCTCGCCACGCGCCAGCAGGCGATTGAGCGCTTCGTTGCCGTACTTTTCATCGCCCGCCACTGGGTAGCCCTGGCTTTGCAGGTGCACCCGGATCTGGTGCGTACGCCCGGTATGGATGCGCGCCTCGATCAAGGTCAAGCCCGTCACGCCGGTGCATGCGGCAATGTCTGCAGACCAGGGGTAACGCCGCACCGGGCGGAACTGGCTACGCGCCGCCTGACCTTCGACCGTCGTGGCGATGCACACCCTGCGCTCGCCGCTGGGGGTGAGATATTTATGCAGGGGTTTGCTCACCGTCATCGCATCACCCTGCCACAGCCCGGCCACCAGAACGAAATAGCGTTTGTCGGCCTCGCGCTCGCGCAAGCTGGCGTGCAGCGTGGTGAGGGCGCTGCGCTTCTTGGCCAGCAGCAACACGCCAGAAGTGTCGCGGTCAAGCCGGTGCACGAGTTCGAGATAACGCCCTTGCTGAGAGGCGCGCATGGATTCGATCACGCCAAAACTCAGACCGGAGCCACCATGCACCGCCACGCCCGCTGGCTTGTTGATCGCCAGCAGCCAGGCATCCTCGTGCAGGATGGGATACTGACGCGCCGGGGCTGCTGGTGCGGCCTGGGCCATGCGTACCGGGGGCACACGCACCTGATCGGAACCAGCGAGTTTTTGCGAGACGTCCGCCCGCGCCCCATTCACCCGCACCTCGCCGGAGCGCACGATGCGGTAGATGTGGCTACGGGGAACCCCCTTGAGCACGCGGGCCAGGAAGTTGTCCAGCCTTTGGCCGGCGCCGGATTCGCCCACTGGGAGCAAGGCGGCAGCAGCGGGACTGGGGCGGTGCATATAATTGGGATGCGAAGCGTGTGCTGTTAGAGGCTGGCTGAGTGGAAAATTGCTCGTCTTAATCTGTCGCAGGTTGTGTATTCAAGAAGCCATTCGCAACCGTCGATCATCGGCATTTTAGTGCGGCAACCGTGCAACCCTCGTGGGATTCACAGAGGGCTGCCCCGCCAACAGAACCCGACTCTGAGCACCGCTGAAGTCCGCAAATCCGGGCTGTCCAGGCCGATTCGGTCGGCCGGCAAACCTTAGGAATAGTGCAGGACGAGCAAGCTCGTAACTGAACGAACAGAATGCACCACGACCCGGCCCAGGCGCCGCGGTTCTCGACAAAACGAAATCTTCCGTGTCCATCTTGGCCCACCATCGCTTCCCCCCGCGTCACGCACTTGCGGCAGACTCTGGCCGCCGCGTCGCTCGGGTAGGCAACTGGCTGGTCGATGGCGCGACTCCAGCCCGCCCAAGCCCAGGCATGCCCGCATGTGCTGGGGCAGGTGGCTGCGCCTCCACGAGGTCTTTGTCCTGAAGCCGGCGACGAGGCGACTCGTCGCTGCGCGGTCATTCTCCACTTCGGCATCGAGCCTGCTGCGCGAGTCGGGTCTCATCGACCCTGGTGCAATCACGCAGTCCGCCTCATGGGCGGGACGGAGACATTGAAATGAAACGTATGTTGTTCAACGCGACGCAGGCCGAAGAACTGCGCGTCGCCATCGTCGAAGGCCAGAAGCTGCTCGACATCGACATCGAGCAGGTTGGTCGCGAGCAGCGCAAGGGAAATGTCTACAGCGCCGTCGTCACCCGCGTCGAACCCTCGCTCGAAGCCTGCTTCGTCGATTACGGCGAAGAGCGTCATGGCTTTCTGCCGTTCAAGGAAATTTCCCGCCGCTACTTCAAGGAGGGCGTATCGCCATCGCAGGCACGCATTCAAGATGTCATCCGCGAAGGCCAGGAATTGCTGGTGCAGGTGGAGAAAGAAGAACGCGGCAACAAAGGCGCGGCGCTGACCACCTATGTCTCGCTGGCCGGACGTTATCTGGTGCTGATGCCGAACAACCCGCGCGGCGGCGGCGTCAGCCGGCGCATCGAGGGCGAAGACCGTCAGGAACTGCGCGAGACGATGGAACAGTTGCAGCATCCGGACGGCATGAGCCTGATTGCGCGCACCGCCGGCATCGGCCGCAGCGCCGAGGAACTGCAGTGGGACTTGAACTACCTGCTCAAGCTGTGGACGGCCATCGAGGACGCGAGCACGACGCAGAAGGGTGCCTTCCTGATTTACCAGGAGTCGTCGCTGGTCATCCGCGCGATTCGCGACTACTTCACCAGCGACATCGGCGAAATCCTGATCGACACGCAGGACGTGTTCGAGCAGGCACACCAGTTCATGGCGCATGTGATGCCCGACAACGTGAATCGGGTGAAGCGCTACCGCGATGATCTGCCGCTGTTTTCGCGCTTCCAGATCGAGCACCAGATCGAGACCGCGTACTCGCGCACGGTGAACCTGCCGTCCGGCGGCGCCATCGTCATCGACCACACCGAGGCGTTGGTGGCGGTGGACGTCAACTCGGCGCGCTCCACCCGCGGCAGCGCCATCGAAGACACGGCCCTGCGCACGAATCTGGAAGCAGCCGAGGAAATCGCACGGCAAATGCGGCTGCGCGATCTGGGCGGGCTCATCGTCATGGATTTCATCGACATGGACGAGCCGAAGAACCAGCGCGCCGTGGAAGACCGCCTGCGTGACAGCCTGCGGCAAGACCGTGCCCGCGTGCAAACCAGCAAGATCTCCAAATTCGGCTTGCTGGAAGTCTCGCGTCAGCGCCTGCGCCCTGCCCTTTCGGAAGGCGCTTATGTCACCTGCCCCCGTTGTAATGGCACTGGGCATATCCGTGACACCGAATCCAGCGCGCTGCAAATCCTGCGCATCATCCAGGAAGAGGCGATGAAGGAAGGCACGGCCGCGGTGCATGTGCAGGTGCCGGTGGAAGTCGCCTCCTTCCTGCTCAACGAGAAGCGGGCCGAGATCACCAAGATCGAACTGCGCCAGCGTGTCTCGGTGCTGCTGGCGCCGAACAAGCAACTGGAAACCCCGAACTACAAGCTCGAGCGCCTCAAACACGACGATCCGCGCCTGGAAAATCTGCCGGCCAGCTACCGCATGGCCGAAGAGTTCGAGCAGGAAACCACCATCCTGCGCAGTGAGAAGGATGAACGTCCGCGCCAGGAAGCGCTGGTTCGTGGCGTCACCCCAGAAGGCCCAGCACCCATGCCTATGGCCGCTGCGCCGGTGCAAGCTCCAGCTGCCGTTTCGCCAGCGGCAAGCAAGCCTCTGCCGGCAACGGCGACGCCTTCGACTGGCGGTTTCTTCAGCTGGCTGCGCAAAGTTTTTGCCGGTGATGATGAAACATCCGTGGCCTCGCCACCTGCCGTCCCGCCCTCCCCTGCAGTCGCCGGCAAGGCCGCAAGCGCGGATGCAGCGGGCCGCAATGGCAACGCGCGCAACAACCGCGGACATGGCCGCGACGGCAATCGCCAGGGCCAGGCGCCCAAACGCGAGAACGGCGCGCCAACTGAAGGGCGCCGACATGGTGCTGGCAGCGGCCAGGCTCCGGCCACAGGCACGAGCAGCGTCGGACGCTCCGGCCGCTCCGAGCGTCCCGAGCGTGGTGAGCGCCAAGCAGCGGCCGAGGCCAATGCTCAAACTCCCGCCAGGGATGTGAAACCGGCGCAGCCCGGCAGCGAGGCAACCGTGTCACGCGCAGAACGAGGTGAGCGTGGTGAACGCCAGGAGCGAGGCGCGCGCAATGGCCGTCAGCAACGCCCCGTGCAAGCACTCGAAGGTGTGGAAGAAACCTGGGAGAACTTTGGTCTGCAGTTGCCGGTGAGCGATTCCGGCGCCCCTGAGCAAACCGGTGCGGGCTCTGCATCGATGACGGCCAAGCCGCTGTCGATGGTCGGCACGGTCACCCCGGCGCAAGCCGGAGGTCCGACCGAAGCCAATGAAGCACCGACCCAGGACGAGACCGAATCGACCGATCCGGCGAAGCGCGGCCGCGGGCGCCGTCGCCGCGGTGGCCGCGGTGGTCGTGGGCGCGATGGCGCGGTCGGAGAGACGTCATCGGGAATCGCCGTTGTTGCCACCCAGGACGTGCCCGCGGCAGTGGTAACGTCTTCTGCGTCGGATGCCGAACAAGGCCAGCCGGTCATGCAGCGGCGCGGTGAACCTGCAGCCCCGACCCCTGTCGCCAGCGAGACCGTGAACAGCGCCGCTGCCTCGGTTGCGGCAGATGACGGCATGTCGCAACCCGCGTTGCCTGTCTTTGCAGCATCGCAACCCTTGCCAACTGAAACCAGGCCGATAGACATCGCGCCGACGGCAGGCACCGAGGCCGAAGCCGTTGCGGCGCATGCCGAACCGTTGGAAGCCAAACAGGTCGCCACGCCCGTTCAACCGATCTCGACGAGCACGCAGGAGCCATCTCGCCCGATCGCACCGACGGCGGCTGGGCTTGCCGACGCAGTGTCCGCATCCTTGCCGGTTGAAGACCTGCAATCCGTGGTCCAGGCTGCGGGCTTGCAATGGGTGCAATCCGATCCCGTTCGGGTCGAGCAGGCCCAGCGCGCCATGCGCAAAATTCCTGCTCCGGTCCGCACGCCGCGGCTGCGCAAGCCCAAAGCCATGCAGGACGAAGGTCCCTTGTTACTCGTGGAAACGCGCAGGCAACTGCCCAGTCTGCAGATTCCGGAGAACAACCCTGGGCATTGAGCGACGGCGTTGATGGCTGCAAAACGGACAGGTTTTCCTGTCCGTTTTGCATGCACTGTTCGGCCGAAGGATTGCTCAACGGTCAGGCTGCAAGCCTCGCTCCACGTCGGGGTAGCACAGCACAACGCCAAGTTCGCCCAGCAAACGGGTGTTGTCCAGCAGGCGGGACTCGGACATGAAACTCAAGGCCATGGACGACAGGCCGCTGGCCTGGGCCTGTTCGCGAGCAACGCGCACGGGAGCAGGCAAGCCGTAGAGCCGAGCGGCGAGGTCGAGGTAGTCGCCCATCTTGACGCGGCTGCAGTCGCTGGCGTGATAGACGCGGTTGGGCGCGGCGCGAAACAAGGCCAGCAGCGTGATGCGGGCCAAGTCGTCGGCGTGAATATGATTGGTATAGACATCGTCCTCGGCACGCAGCGCCGGCAGACCCTGGCGCAGGCGCTGCACTGGGGAGCGGTGCTGGCCATCATAGATGCCGGGGATACGCAGAATGCCCAGGCGAACATGCGCAACCCGCCCGAGACGGCGCCAATGCGCCTCGGCGGCCATGCGGCGGCGCGCACGGTCCGTCTGCGGACGAGGCGGCCGTGTTTCCGTCACCTCGGCGCCAGCGCAATCGCCGTACACGCCAGAGGTGCTGGCATACACCGCGCGCAGCGGCCTGCCGGGACCAGCACCTATCATGCCTCTGCGTAAAACAGTGGCGAGCCGGGCGGATCGGGCATCGTCCACCCCAGTCGCAGCCGGTGGTGCGAGCATGGCCACCCAATGCGCCACCCCGGCCAGGCGCCACAAACTGTCGGCATCGTCCAGATTGCCGAGCAAGGGCACGATGCCGGCCTGGCGCAATGTTTGCGTACGCTGCGGGGTGGAGGTGAGTGCGATGACGCGAAAACGTGGCTGCGCCAAGGCCGCCAGGCGCAGTCCGATATCGCCACAGCCGACGATGAGCAATCGGGGTTTACGAAACTGACGCATCAACATGGAAACCTGTCTGTCATGAGCTTTGAAGTGAGCGTACTGCCGAGCCGACACCGGTTCGACGTGAACGAAGGCGAAACCATCCTGGCTGCCGCCATTCGCCAAGGCGTTGGCCTGCCCTACGGTTGCCAGGACGGCGCGTGCGGCTCGTGCAAATGCCAATGGGTCTCGGGTGAGTTCGAACTCGGCCTGCACCAACTCAAGGCCCTGAGCGAAGCTGAACACGCCGCGGGTTTCATTCTCGCCTGCCGCACCCATCCGCGCAGCGATCTGGTGATTCAAAGCCACGAGTTGCCTGCCGCAGGCCTGTTCGCTGTCAAGAAAATGCCCTGCCGCGTCATCAGCATCGAACGGCTCACGAGCGACGTTGCAATCATCCGCCTGCAGCTACCAGCCAACGACCGTTTCGACTACCACGCCGGTCAGTATGTGCAGTTCATCTTGCGCGACGGCAGCCGCCGCAGCTACTCCATGGCCAATGCACCGACCGGCGAAAAACACATTGAACTGCACTTGCGCCACATGCCCGGCGGCAAGTTCACCGACCATGTCTTCGGCGCCATGAAAGACAAGGACATCCTGCGCATGGAAGGCCCGTTCGGCAGCTTCTACCTGCGTGAGGAAAGCGACAAACCCATGGTGCTGCTGGCCTCGGGCACGGGCCTGGCGCCCATCAAGGCTATCATCGAAGACCTGCGCACCAAGAGTCAAACGCGCCCCGCCGTGCTGTACTGGGGTTGCCGCAGCAAGGCCGATTTGTACCTGCATGCCTGGGCACAAGAGCAAGCTGCAGCCATGCCCTGGCTGCGCTATGTGCCGGTTCTGTCCGAGCCGAAACCCGAGGATGCGTGGAGCGGCCGCACTGGCCTCGTCCACCGGGAAGTGATGGCTGATTGGCCGGATTTGTCCGGCCACGAGGTCTACGCCTGCGGCGCACCGATCATGGTGGAATCGGCCAGGGCCGATTTCATGTCGCGATGCTTCCTGCCGGAAGACGCCTTCTTCGCCGATGCCTTCACCACCGAGGCCGACAAGGCCGGTCCCGCGGCCAGAGACTGACGCATCCCCGGTCGTTCCTGGGGCCGCCATCGGTCATCACGCTCATTCCATGTACTCATCGACCTTCATCTTCGCGAAGAAGCAGTTCGACGCCACGTTTCACCGCCTCGACCAGGCCATTGCCGCTGCGGCCAGAGCCCTTCCCGGCTATCTCGGCGAGGAATCGTGGGAGAACCCAAGCACGGGTTGGACCTCGAACGTCTACTACTGGGAGACGCTCGAGGCCCTGCAAGCGCTGATACAGCATCCCCTGCATCTTGAGGCCAAGGCCGCGCAGGCGAATTGGCTTGACGGCTACCAGATCATCATCGCCAAGGTCCTGCGGACCTATGGCGACGGCAAGCTTGACCATCCCACGCAAACGCCACGCCGGCTTCCATAGCCTGGGAGCACAACGTGCCTCGCTGGGTGACGACCCGCTTCACTCGCCCAGGTAAGCCGCCCTCACGCGAGGGTCGTGCAGCAGTTGCTGTGCCGTGCCGGTCATGGTGACCGTGCCGGAGTCCATGACATAGCCACGCTGCGCCAGTTCCAGTGCGCGCTTGGCGTTCTGCTCGACCAGCAGGATGGTGACCCCCTGCTTGGCGATGTCGGCCACGACCTCGAAGATCTTGTCGACCATGATGGGCGACAACCCCATGGACGGCTCGTCCAGCAGCAGAAGCTTGGGCTGGCACATCAGCGCACGCCCCATGGCCAGCATCTGCTGCTCGCCACCGGACATGGTGCCAGCGAGTTGGTCGCGCCGCTCCTTCAGGCGCGGAAAAATGCCGAAGACCCGGTCGATATCCGCCTCGATGCCTTTCTTGTCATTGCGGATATAAGCCCCCATCAGCAGGTTTTCCTGGATGGTCATACGACTGAACACACCGCGCCCTTCCGGCACCATCGCCAGGCCCATGCGCACCAGATCGAACGAGCCCTTGCCCTTGACCTCGTGGCTGGCGTAGGTGATGCTGCCGTCGGTGATGGGCTGCATGCCGGTGATGGCTTTGAGCGTGGTGGTCTTGCCCGCACCATTGGCGCCGATCAGGCTCACCAACTCGCCCTGACGGACTTCGAAGTCGATGCCCTTGACGGCCTGGATGCCCCCGTAAGCCACCTTCAGGCCTTTGACCTGCAGCAGTGCTGCTTTCGAGCTGAGTTCGCCCGCGCCTTGCTCCAACTCCATGTGCGCTGCACTCATCTCAATGGCCTCCCGTGCCGAGATACGCTTCAATCACCTTGGGGTCTTTTTGCACATCGGCCGGCACCCCTTCGGCGATGGTCTTGCCGTAGTCCAGCACCGTCACGCGATCGCACAAGCCCATGACCAGCTTGACGTCGTGTTCGATCAGCAAAATGGTGCGCCCGTCGCCGCGGATGGTGGACAGCAGCTTGCGCAACTGCACCTTCTCAGTGGCGTTCATGCCGGCGGCGGGTTCGTCCAGCGCCAGCAGTTTGGGGTCGGTGGCCAATGCACGAGCAATTTCCAGCCGGCGCTGATCGCCATACGACAGCGTGCGGGCACGAAAGTCGGCGTAGTGCCCGATGCCGACGTACTGCAGCAGCTCGTAGGCACGCTCGCGGATACCGTGCTCCTCATCCTTGAAGCGGCGGGTGCGGAACACGGCGCCGAGCAGCGCGCTCTTGGTGCGCACGTGGCGTCCGACCATGACGTTTTCCAGTGCCGTCATGTCCGGGAACAGGCGGATGTTCTGGAAGGTGCGGGCAATGCCTTCGCGCGCGACCTGATGCACCGCCTGCGGACGGTAGGGTTTGGCGTCGAGCGAAAACTCGCCGCTATCGGGCGTGTACATGCCGGTGATGACGTTGAAGAACGTGGTCTTGCCGGCGCCGTTGGGGCCAATGAGGCCATAGATCTGGCCGCGACGGATTTCGATGCCCACATCCGACAGCGCCTGCAAGCCGCCGAAGCGCTTGGAAGCGCCGGCCACCTTGAGGGTGATGGGTTCCGTGGAGCTCATCATGCGCCCTCCTTGACCACCGCCGGAACGGCATGACCAGCCTTGCTCTGTCCGAGCGCCAGGGCAGCCATGCCCTTGCCATGCTCGGGCGCGGGCCACAGACCCTTGGGGCGAATCAGCATCACCAGGATCATGGCCATCGAGTAGATGAGCTGGCGCAGGATCCCGGTGTCGACATACACGTGGTTGAAGGCATGCTGCTGCCAATCCGAGATGAAGCCGGTGTAGCGCAACGCCTCGGGCAGCACCGACAGCAGGATGGCGCCGAGGATGACACCCGGGATATTGCCCATGCCGCCGATGACCACCATCGCCAGCACGTTGATGGACTCCATCAGCGAGAACGACTCGGGGGAGACGAAACCCTGGAAGGCCGCGAACATGACACCGGCCACGCCGCCGAAGGTGGCGCCCATGGAGAACGCCAGCAGCTTCATGTTGCGGGTGTTGATGCCCATGGCCTTGGCGGCGATTTCGTCTTCGCGCATCGCCATCCAGGCCCGGCCGATGCGCGAATCCTGCAGGCGGTAACAGATGATGACGGTGAGCGTGACCAAGGCCAGGAACAACCAGTAGTACTGGGTGACCGAGGTGATGGTGTAGTTGCCGATGCTGATGTTGCGATTCAGGTCCCAGCCGAACATGCGCACGCCGTGGATGCCGGAGATGCCCTGCGGCCCGTTGGTGATGTTCACCGGGGCATTGAGGTTATTCATGAAAATGCGGATGATCTCGCCAAAGCCCAGGGTGACGATGGCCAGGTAGTCGCCGCGCAGCTTGAGCACCGGTGTGCCGAGGATGATGCCAAAGGTTGCGGCCAGACCGGCTCCGAGCGGAATGATGAGCCAGATCGACACATCGAAGCCGTTGGGAAACATCGCCCCCAGGGCATCGAAGTTGCTGGTGAGCTGGTTCGACGACAGCAGGGCGAAGGAATACGCCCCCACCGCGTAAAACGCGATATAGCCCAAGTCGAGCAGGCCGGCGAGGCCCACGACGATGTTCAGCCCCAGGGCCAGCATGATGTAGAGCAGCGCGAAGGCAGCGATACGCACCCAGGCATCGCCCACGATCTGCAACCCCAGGGGCATGGCCAGCAGCAGCACTGCGGCGACCAGAAAACCGATCAGATGGGTTTGTTTGTTGAGCATGATGGTGTCTCCTGCATCAGGCGCGGTCGGCCACGCGCTCACCGAGCAAGCCTTGCGGCCGCAGCGTCAGCACGAGGATGAGCACAATGAAAGCAAAGATGTCCTGGTAATTGCTGCCGAACATGCCGCCGGTGAGCGTGCCGATGTAGCCCGCCCCCAGCACCTCGATCACGCCCAGCAGAACACCCCCGAGCATGGCGCCGGTGAGGTTGCCGATGCCGCCGAGCACGGCAGCGGTGAAGGCCTTCAAACCCGGCGTGAAGCCCATGTAGAAATTCGCCGTGGAGAAGTTGGCGTACCACATCACCCCGGCAATGGCCGCCAGCATGGCGCCAATCACAAAAGCGGCGGAAATCACCAAATTCGGATTGACCCCCATGAGCGCGGCCACACGCGGGTTCTCAGCCGTGGCGCGCATGGCTCGGCCGAGTTTGGTCTTGTGGATCAGATAGGTCAGGCCCAGCAGCAGCACGGCGGTGAGCACCAGGATCATGACCTGCACCGGGGTGATGACGACACCGTGAATGTTGATGATCTTGGATGGCAGCAGACTGGGAAAAACCTTGTAATCGCGTCCCCAGATCACCATGGCCAGGGTTTCGAGCAGGATGGACATGCCGATGGCCGTGACCAGCGGTGCCAGCTTGGGGGCGTTACGCAATCGTCGATAGGCCAGGCGCTCGATGAAATAGTTCAGCACGCCGCAGACGATCATCGCCACGATGGTGGCCAGGACAACCGTGAGCCAGCCGGGCAGGCCAGGGGCGATGTGGGCAAGCAGAAGAAACATGCTGTAGGCGGTCAGCGCCCCCACCATCATCACGTCGCCATGGGCGAAGTTGATGAGGTTGACGATGCCGTAGACCATGGTGTAGCCCAGCGCGATGAGGGCATACATGCTGCCCAGCACGAGGCCGTTGACGATTTGTTGAATGAAAGTTTCCATCCCGAGGTGTCCTTATGGGTTCTGGGTCTTGCAGAGTCCGACCGCCGCCACTGGGCCTTATGAGCCATGAGCAACGAACTGGATGAGGCAGTGCTTGCAAGTTTCATGCTCGAAAAAGTGCTCGCAAACACGGTGGCGCTGGAACAAGCGCCGGCACAAATGCAGCAGGGCATTGCGTGGTGTGAGCCTGTGGGCAAAGATGCCCAGGCATGGTGTTGCGTCTCCTTTGGCGAGCCAGTTTGGTGCGGCTTCGCCTACGTTGTTGTCTGTATGGCGCGAAATAATAACCACAGGCCAGTGCACACCAGCCACGACAAGCTTGGACGGGCCTCAGGCCCTGGGGATGGGCGGTGTCGCATCCGTCTCGCGATCGGCCGGCTCTTGTGTGCTGATGGCCGTCCGGGCCTGGCGATTGAGGCGCTGAAGCTCGGCCATACGCTCGGCGATGCGCGCCTCCTGGCCACGGTCGGTGGGGCGGTACAACCGCGCCTCCGGCAAGCCTTCGGGGAAATAGCGTTCCCCCGCGGCGAAGGCGCCGGCCTCGTCATGGGCGTAGCGGTAACCGTCAGATGCGCCGATCTGCTTCATCAGTTTCGTCGGTGCATTGCGCAAGTGCATGGGCACCGGCGCCGTGCCATGTTCGCGCACGAAACGCCGTGCCTCACCCGCGGCGCGATAGGCTGCATTCGACTTGGGCGCGATGGCGAGATAGAGCACCGCTTGCACCAGGGCGAGTTCCCCCTCGGGGCTGCCTAGACGTTCGAACGCGGCCACGGCGTCGAGGGTGTGGCCGAGCGCGCGCGGATCCGCAAGGCCGATGTCCTCGCTCGCCATGCGAATGAGCCTGCGGCCGATGTACAGCGGATCGACGCCGCCATCGAGCATGCGGGTCATCCAGTACAAGGCGGCGTCTGGGTCGCTGCCGCGCACCGATTTATGCAGCGCCGAGATCACGTCGTAGAACTGGTCGCCGCCTTTGTCGTAGCGCCGCAAGGACTCGGAGAGCGCCGCATCCAACAGGGGCCGATCGATGCTGTCGCTGGCACGACCTTGGGCAGCAGAAGCCACCGCCTCCACCGCGTTGAACAGACGGCGGGCGTCGCCATCGGCATGCGCCGCCAGCAGGGCCAGGGCATCGGGTTCGATGCGCAAGCCGCCGCTGGCCGCCAGGCCACGCTCGGCCAGGGCCTGCAATTCCTCCACTGACAGCGGCTGCAGCACATACACCGTGGCACGCGACAACAAGGCGCTGTTGACCTCGAACGATGGATTCTCGGTGGTGGCGCCGATGAAGGTGAACAGCCCTGACTCGACATGCGGCAGGAAGGCGTCCTGCTGGCTTTTGTTGAAGCGGTGCACCTCGTCGACGAACACCAGCGTTGCGCGGCCGTTGGCGCGCGCGGCCTCAGCCTGCTGCACGGCTTCGCGAATTTCTTTGATGCCGGCGAGCACAGCCGAGATGGCAATGAAATGGGCGTCGAACTGTTTGGCGATCAGCCGGGCCAGGGTGGTTTTGCCCACCCCGGGAGGACCCCACAGGATCATGGAATGCAGGCGGCGCGTGTCGAATGCCAGGCGCAGCGGCTGGCCCTGGCCGAGCAGGTGGGTCTGGCCGACCATCTCCGCCAGGCTGCACGGGCGCAACTTCTCCGCCAGGGGCATGGCCAGGCCGTGGCGCGTGGCATCGCCTTCAGGCTTTGTCGGCTCAGGGTCAAACAGGCTGGGGGTTTGCGACATGACGGCGTTGCCGGGATCCGGTCTGACTGGAGCTGCACGGCTGCAGCGCGCGGTGGCTCAGGGCTGCTGGATCACCGAGGCACCTTGGGGCGCCGTGAAATGAAAACTGCCCGCAGCAAACACCGGATTGCGTTGCGTATGGCTGAACACGATGGTGGAGGTGCGACGGAAGGCGTCGCGCAGTTGCATCTCCACCAGCTCCGGGCCTTGCGGAGTTGGCTTCAGACCGATGCGCACCCAGTCGAACGTGCTGTCCTTGCTCCGAGGCACGGCCTGAACCCACTGCAGGCCCGAGGTGCTCGGCAAAGGGCTCAGAGCGAAGATTTTGTTCACGTCTTCGCCAGCCAGCAGGGCGGCAGGCGTGCCCGACAGCGCACGCGATTGCATACTGACCGTGACCTGATCGAGGTCGTGGTCATAGGTCCAGATGGTCTGGCCATCGCTGATGATGTCTTGCTGGTAGGGCTTGGTGTAGATCCAGCGGAATTTGCCGGGACGCTCGAACTCGAAGCTGCCTCCCGAAGGGGCAGTGGCCCTGCCCTTCTCGTCCACCACGCTCTGGGTGAAGCGGGCACGCGCGCTGTGCGTGGACTTCACCCACTGCTCAAGCAAAGCCACCCCGCCGACGGCAGACTGCGCCGATGCGCTCGCGGCGGCTTGCGCGCAAGCCGCCACGGGCAGACCAACGGCGAAGCCCGATACCAGCCCCCACACCAGCAAGACCAGCAGCCCCGGCCATCCCGACCGCCGCTTTCGTCGCGCAGCGGCAACGCGGTGAGGGACAAACAGCAAACGCACAGTCATGGGGAGCTCCATCAGGATTCGGCGCGCGCAGGCACCAAGATGTCGCGGTTGCCGTTGGTGGACAGCGGCGAGACCAGACCGGCCTTTTCCATCTGATCCAGCAGCCGGGCCGAGCGGTTGTAGCCGATGCGCAGGTGTCGCTGCACCAGTGAAATCGACGCCTTGCGACTTTGCAGCACGATTTGCACCGCCTGGTCATAGAGCGGGTCGGCCTCGGCATCGCTGCCCGTGGAGCCGTCGAAGCCGGTTTCGGCACCATCCTCGCCAGTCTCCGGCTCCAGCAGACCGGGCACATAGTCGGGCTCACCCTGGGCCTTGAGTTGCTCCACCACCCGATGCACCTCGGCGTCGCTGACGAAGGCTCCATGCACCCGTTGCGGCACGCCCGAGCCCGGCGGCAGGTAGAGCATGTCGCCCATGCCCAGCAGGCTCTCAGCGCCCATCTGGTCGAGGATGGTGCGTGAGTCGATCTTGCTCGACACCTGAAACGCCATGCGCGTGGGAATGTTGGCCTTGATCAGACCGGTGATCACGTCGACGCTGGGGCGCTGCGTGGCGAGAATCAAATGCACGCCTGCGGCGCGCGCCTTCTGCGCCAGACGGGCAATGAGCTCCTCGATCTTCTTGCCCACCACCATCATCAAGTCGGCCAGCTCGTCGATGATGACAACGATATAAGGCATGTGCAGCAGCGGTTCGGGATTCTCGGGTGTGAGCGACAACGGGTTGGGCACATGCTCGCCGCGCTGGGCAGCCTCGGCAATGCGCGTGTTGTAGCTCGCCAGATTGCGCACCCCCAGCTTGCTCATCACCTTGTAGCGCCGCTCCATCTCGCCCACGCACCACGAGAGCGCGTGCGCGGCCTGCTTCATGTCGGTCACCACCGGCGCCAGCAAATGCGGAATGCCCTCGTAGACGCTGAGCTCCAGCATCTTCGGGTCGATCATGATCATGCGCACCTGCTTGGCCTCGGCCTTGTACAGCAGGCCCAGGATCATGGCATTGATGCCCACCGACTTGCCCGACCCTGTGGTGCCCGCCACCAGCAAATGCGGCATCTTGGCCAGGTCGGTGACGACCGGGTTGCCGACGATGTCCTTGCCCAGGCCCATGCTGAGCATGGACGGCGCGTCGTTGTAGACCTGGGAGCCGAGAATTTCGGCCAGTCGGATGGTCTGGCGCTTGGCATTGGGCAATTCCAGCGCCATGGTGTTCTTGCCGGGAATGGTTTCCACCACGCGGATGCTCACCAGCGACAACGCCCGCGCCAGATCGCGCGACAAGCCCACCACTTGCGAGCCCTTCACACCTGGCTCGGGCTCCACCTCGTAGCGCGTGATGACCGGCCCGGGCGACGCCGCCACCACGCGTACCGAGACACCGAAGTCCTTGAGTTTTTTCTCGATCAGGCGCGACGTGAACTCCAGAGTTTCGGCGCCGATGGGGTCTTTCGGGGTGTTGCCGTGGTCGAGCAAGTCCAGGGGCGGCAGGCCGGACGTCGGCATCTCCTGGAACAAGGGCTTTTGCCTCTCGCGCTGCACCCGCTGCGACTGGGGCACCTGCACCAGCGGCGGCTCGATGTAGACAGGCGCGAACACCTCCTCGGCCTCGCGCGCCTGCTCGCTCACGAGATCGGCCTCGCGCGCCTGCAAGGCCTGGGCGCCGACATGCCGATCCTGCTCCTGGGCACGGCGCGTGCGCCAGCTCACCCAGGTCAACTCGATGCGGGCGCCGACACGTTCGGCGACATCGGCCCAACTCAACTGCGCGTACCACGATAGTGACAGCAGGAACACCGCCAACAGCACAATGGCGCTGCCGGTGAAACCCAGCAACTGCTGCGCCGCGCTGCCCAGCCAGTTGCCCACCACGCCACCCGCGGCAGCCGGCAGGTGAACATGGAGGCCATAAAGCCGGGTGGCCTCGAGCGCCGCGCTGGAGAGCGGCAGCAAGCCCAGCGCGGCCACCGAACCCAGCTTGGCCAGCCAACTGCGCGGCGCGGTTTGCGCCTGCGTGTGCGCGCGACGCCAGGCACGCACCAACGCCAACAAACCCATGGGCAGCAACCAGAGCGCCGAAAAACCCAGCAGGAAATAAAGGATGTCAGCCGTCCAGGCTCCAGCCGCGCCAACCAGGTTCGCCGTGCCCTGGGTGGCAGCCGCGCCAGAAGTCGACCAGGACGGGTCACTGCGGTGGTAGCTGAACATGGCCAGCAGCAGCAGCAGCCAGGTGATGGCGCCGGCCACCAGGCGGATTTCAGCCAGCAGCCGGCTTTTACGCGTGCCGAGCTGGCCTGAATGGGGGGCGCTTGCCCTTGGAAAGGTGAACCAACGCAAAATTTTGATCAAAGTAGCTCGCAAGAAAATAAAGGGCGATTCCCGCGTTGTGCTGACCTCCGCAGACAGGACGCTTGCGCACTTGGGGGCGCTCAAAGCAAGGAAGCGATGTGGTCGCGCACGATGGTTGTGCCGTCCTCGCGTTCGACCACCAGCCCCTGCTGCTCGAAATCTTTCATGACGCGGCTGACCATCTCACGCGAAGCACCCACCATCTTCGCCAGGTCCTGGCGCGAAAGCTTGGTGCGGATGATGCGCTCGGCACCCTCTTCCTCGCCCATTTCCATCAACGCACGCGCCACGCGTCCGTAGACATCCATCAGCGCCAGCGACTCGATCTTGCTGTCGGCGCGGCGCAGGCGGTGCACCAGGCCACGCATGATGGAAAACGACATGCTGGTGTTTTCCGGCAGGCTTTGCAGAAAGGCTACACGGCCCAGCACGAGGACGTCGGTCTGCACCTCGGCGCTGACCGTGGCGGAATGCGGCTCGCCATCGATCAGGCTCATTTCGCCGACGTGGTCGCCGGGGTGCAACACCGCGAGAATCACTTCCCGCCCTTTGGAATCGACGCTCAACACCCGCGCGCGTCCGGCGAGGATGATGAACAGCGCATTCGAACGCCCGCCCTGCTCAACCAGACATTCGCCACGCTTGTAACGTTTCTTGACGATGGACTGCGACAGCGTCCATGCCTGCGCCTCCGTCAGTACCGAAAACATGGGTACACGACGCACCAGATCGATATTCGAAATCGCAGCCATCTTCACTCCTGGAGATGATCGGATGCTAACCCAGACACTTGCCGGGCCGAGCCGGTCAGGGCCCCTGCGCCGAGGCTTTCGCCACACGGACAAGAACTCGGGCCATGTCTCAACAACAAGCGGCCGTCAGACAGAAAACCCGGGTGAACCCTAAAATCCCTGGCTGTCCTGGTGCCGCAGCAGGCATACCCACGCGAGCATGGCACTCCCCACTTTTTACAAGCCCATCATGAGCAATCAGCACGCCAAAGTCCTCATTCTCGGTTCCGGCCCAGCCGGTTATTCAGCCGCGGTCTATGCAGCGCGTGCCAACCTCAAACCCATGCTCATCACGGGCTTAGCCCAGGGCGGGCAGTTGATGACCACGACGGAGGTGGACAACTGGCCGGCAGATGTGGACGGCGTGCAGGGCCCGGAACTGATGGCGCGCTTCGAAGCCCATGCCAAGCGTTTCGACACCGAGATCGTCTTCGACCATATCCACACGGTCGATTTCAGCGTCAAGCCCTACACCCTCACCGGCGACAGCGGCATCTACACCTGCGACGCCCTCATCATCGCCACCGGCGCCTCGGCCAAGTACCTGGGCCTGCCCAGTGAACAGGCCTTCATGGGCAAGGGCGTGTCCGGCTGCGCCACCTGCGACGGCTTTTTCTACCGCGACCAGCCGGTGTGCGTGGTGGGCGGCGGCAACACCGCGGTGGAAGAAGCGCTGTACCTGACGGGCATTGCCAGCAAGGTCACGGTCATTCACCGCCGCGACAAGTTCCGCGCCGAACCCATCCTGATCGACCGGCTGATGGAGCGGGTGAAGGAAGGCAAGGCCGAACTCCAATTGTGGAGTGAACTCGACGCGGTGCTGGGCGACGCCAGCGGCGTGACCGGCGTGCGTATTCGCAACAGCCAGACCGGCGCCAAAACCGAGATCGCCCTCACCGGCTGCTTCATCGCGATCGGCCATCAGCCCAATACCGAAATCTTCCAGGGCAAGCTGACGATGGAGAATGGTTACATCATCACCCAGGGCGGCTTGAACGGCATGGCCACCGCCACCAGCGTTCCCGGGGTGTTTGCCGCGGGAGACGTGCAGGACCATGTGTATCGCCAAGCCATCACCAGCGCCGGCACGGGCTGCATGGCCGCGCTCGACGCCCAGCGCTACCTGGAAAACGAGGGCGCTTGACCCGTCATTCAGTTTCATGTCAGTCTCTCTCGGCAGGCTGGAGCCGCAGCCATAACAACGATGGAGACAGACATGCATACAGCCGCAAAGGCATTTCTCGATGCGCGCGACACCCTGTTGCGCCTGCGCACTGATCACCCCGCGGCACAGTCCGTATTCCATTGGCCGCAGCCCCTGCAGTTCAACTGGGCGTTGGATTACTTCGACCCGATGGCGCGCGGTAATGCGCAGACCGCTCTGTGGATCGTCGAAGAAAGCGGCACCGAGGCTCGCCACAGTTTCGACGACATGCATCTGCGCAGCCAACGCATGGCCCATTTCCTGCGCAGCCACGGCGTGAACCGTGGCGATCGGGTCATGCTCATGCTGCCCAATTGTGTGGAACTGTGGGATGCGATGCTGGCGTGCATCAAGCTTGGCGCGGTGATGATCCCGGCCACCACCCTGCTGACCGCCGACGATCTGGCCGACCGCATCACGCGCGCCGGCATCGCCCATGTGCTCACCACCGCTCCTGACGCCCCCAAGTTCGACGCCCTGCCCGCCACCGCGACACAAACCCTGCGCGGTCGCTTTTGCACCGGCGCGCATGCGGCGTGGATCCACCTGAGGGACGCTGGCGATGCTCCCGCCGACTTCGTACCCGATGGCCCAACAGCCGCCGCCGACCCGCTGCTGCTTTATTTCACCTCCGGCACCACCTCCAGACCCAAGCTGGTGCAGCACAGCCACATCAGCTACCCCATCGGTCACCTGTCCACCATGTACTGGATCGGCCTGCAGCCTGGTGATGTGCACTGGAACATCAGCTCACCCGGTTGGGCCAAGCATGCGTGGAGCTGCTTTTTCGCGCCGTGGAACGCGCAGGCCTGCATCTTCGCCTTCAACCAGACGCGCTTCAACGCCGACGCTGCGCTGGACGCCGCTGCGCGCTGCGGCGTCACCACCCTGTGCGCACCACCCACGGTCTGGCGCCTGTTCATCCAGCAGGACCTCAAGCGCTACGCCGTGAAGTTCCGCGAGTTGGTGGGCGCGGGCGAACCGCTCAACCCTGAAATCATTGCCCGGGTGCAAGCCGCCTGGGGCATCACCATCCGCGACGGCTACGGGCAAACCGAAACCTGCTGCATGGTCGGCAACGCTCCTGGCCAGCCGCTGCAACCCGGCGCGATGGGCCGTCCGCTGCCTGGCTGGCGCCTCGAACTGCTGGACCTCGACGGTCACCCTGCCGATGAAGGCGAAGTCTGCGTCGCGCTCGAGCCGCGTCCGGTGGGACTGATGGCAGGCTACTCCGGCGACGCCGAGAAAACCGCGCAAGCCATGCGCCACGGTCATTACCACACGGGCGACGTGGCGCAGCGCAACGCCGACGGCAGCTTCACCTTCGTCGGCCGCATCGACGATGTGTTCAAAGCCTCCGACTACCGCATCAGCCCCTTCGAACTGGAAAGCGTGCTCATCGCCCACCCGGCCGTGGCCGAGGCCGCCGTCGTCCCCAGCCCCGACCCGGTACGCCTGGCCGTGCCCAAGGCCTTCATCGCCTGCCGCACCGGCTTCGAGCCCAGCCGCGAACTGGCGCTCGACGTGCTGCGCTATGCCCGCGAGCATCTGGCCGCCTACAAGCGGATCCGGCGCATCGAGTTTTACGAACTGCCCAAAACCATTTCGGGCAAGATTCGGCGGGTGGAGTTGCGCGCCCTGGAACAAGGCAGCATCACAAACGGGGAGCGGCGCTCCGGCGAGTACTGGGAAGACGACTTTCCCGCCCTGCGCGGCTGAACGCGCGGCAGCAGACGGCCGCGCAAGCCGTCAGAACGGCAGCGCTCACACCGGAGCTGGCGGTGTCTCAGGCGGCAAGGACGCGAGCAGAAAATGTTCGCGGTAATGCAGCAGCTCGTCGATGGACTCGTGGATATCGGCCAGTGCCGTGTGCTCCTGGCGCTTCTTGAACGCCGCGCTCACATCCGGGCGCCAACGTTTGGCCAACTCCTTCAAGGTGCTCACGTCCAGGTTACGGTAGTGGAAATAGGCCTCCAGCCGCGGCATGCCACGCGCCATGAAGCGTCGATCCTGGCAGATGGAGTTGCCGCACATCGGGCTTTTGCCGGCCGGAACATAACGGGCGATGAAGTCCAGCAATTCCTGCTCGGCCTGCGCCTCGTTCAGTGTGCTGGCCGCAACCTTGGCGATCAGACCCGAGCGACCATGCGTACCCTTGTTCCAGGCGTCCATGCCATCCATCACCTCGGCACTCTGGTGCACCACCAGCACCGGGCCTTCCACCCGCACGCGCACTTGCGCATCGGTCATGACCACGGCCACTTCGATGATGCGATCGGTCTCGGGGTTGAGCCCGGTCATTTCCATATCCACCCACAACAGGTTGGACTCATGCAGGGCGAGAACGGTGGTTGCTTTGGAGAGGCTCATGCAGGCGGGAGGTTCGAATTTCGAAACAAGTGGAGAAGACCCCAGGCAAGGTCTTGCCGGAGCAGGGCATGGCACCACGGACACAGTGAAATAATGCGGCATGCACGGATTTCAAGCGCAACCCGAACCGGGCCGGCCACCGTGAACGTTTCCAGGATTTTCGCATGAGCCCTCAAGACATCACGCTGCTGTGGTCTGCACTGTTCGCCAGCGCACTGGTCCTGGGCACGGGCTTGAAGCTCTGGCTGGCCACGCGGCAAATCCGCCATGTGCAGGCCCATCGCGCCCAAGTACCTGAAGCTTTTGCCGCAGTCATCGAACTGCCCACGCACCAGAAGGCAGCCGATTACACGGTGGCGCGTGCCCGTTTCGGCATGTGGCACACGCTGTTCTCCGCCGCACTGCTGCTGGGCTGGACCCTGTTCGGCGGCCTGCAGTGGCTGTCTGATTTCACGACTGCCTACTTCGGCACCCAACTGGGCGCACAACTGCTGCTGCTCATGGAATTCGCGCTCATCGCCGCCATCATCGACCTGCCATGGGACCTGTGGCAGACCTTCCGGCTCGAGGCACGTTTCGGCTTCAACCGCAACACCCCGGCGCTGTTCCTGGGCGACTTGCTGAAAAATCTGCTGGTTTCGGCCGTGCTCATGTTGCCGCTGGCCGCCCTGGTGCTCTGGCTGATGCAAGCCAGCCCGCTCTGGTGGCTGTGGGCCTGGGCCGCGTTCGCGGCGTTCAGTCTGGTGATGATGGTGGTGTTCCCGATGTTCATCGCCCCGCTGTTCAATCGTTTCGAACCCTTGGCCGAGGGTGAGGTGAAAGGCCGCGCACAGGCGCTGATGCGACGCTGCGACTTCGCCCTGCAGGGCCTTTACGTCATGGACGGCTCGCGCCGCAGTGCCCATGCCAATGCCTATTTCACCGGGCTGGGCGCCGCACGCCGCGTGGTGCTGTTCGATACCCTGCTCAAGCAACTCGATGCGGCGCAGATCGAGGCCGTGCTGGCGCACGAGGTGGGCCATTACAAGCGTCGTCACATCCAGCAGCGCCTGTTCACCACGCTGCTGCTGAGCCTCGCCGGGTTCGCGTTGCTGGGCTGGCTGACCAGCAGGGTGTGGTTCTACACGGGCCTGGGCTATACACCCCACTTGCTCGGTGGCAACGCCGCAGCGGCACTCATTCTGTTTATGCTGGTCCTGCCCGTGTTCGGCGTGTTTTTCACCCCCCTGGGAGCCAGTTGGTCGCGCAGACATGAATTCGAAGCCGATGCTTACGCCGCCGAGCACAGCGACGCGCGCCAACTGGGCGCAGCCTTGATACGCATCTACCAGGACAACGCCTCCACCCTCACGCCTGATCCGCTCTACGTACGCTTCTACTACAGCCACCCACCCGCGCTGCAGCGCCTGGCGCGCATGGGGGCGCTAGCGGCGCTGTCCGCTTCAGGACCGGCGACGATAAGGCCGCGGTCGAACGACGGCCCGACGCAGGCCGGCCACGCCGCATGAGCCCAACGGAGCCTTGCCATGATGACGCTAGACCAATTGCTACTGGATCATTGCCAGGCGCTCGAGGGTCGCCCACTCGCTGCAGCCGAGGTGCAGAAGCAACTCGGCGTCCTGCCTGAATGGCGGCACGAAAACGGCTCGATTCAACGTACCTATGTCTTCCGTGACTATTTCGACACCATCGCCTTCGTCAACGCGCTGGCCTGGATCGCGCACCGGGAAGACCATCACCCCGACCTGAGCGTGCATTACAACCGCTGCGTCGTCGCCTTCAACACCCATTCGGCCGGCGGCATTTCGCGTAGCGACTTCATCTGCGCGGCCAAGACAGATGCGCTGTATGCGCAGCGGCCCTTTGTCTGATTCCGGCTCGCGCGAGCACATGCCAGACCCGTCCCCGCAGCCCGCGCGCATCGTCGCGGCATTCGGACGCAGCTACCTGGCCGATACCGGCAACCAAACCGCCCTGCCCTGCGTCGCCCGCGGCAAGCGCAGCGAAGCCGTGTGCGGCGACCAGGTGCTGTTGCGTCTGGGGCAAGACCCCGCGGTGATCGAATCCATCCTGCCCCGCCGCAACGCCCTGTGGCGGCAAGACGCCTGGCGCAGCAAGGTGTTCGCCGCCAATCTCGACCTGGTGATGGTGATGACGGCTCCGGAGCCCACGCCCAACCTCGAACTGGTCGGGCGCGCGCTCATCGCCGCACAAGCCGAGGGCATTCCGAGTGCTTTGGTGCTCAACAAATGCGAATTGCCGAGCGCCGCGCAGTTGCGCGAACAGCTCCAGCCGCTGCAGGACGCCGGTTATCCGCTCATTGAACTTTCAGCCAGGCAGTCCCCCGAGTTCGCCGCGCAAACCCTGCGCTCCTGGCTGGATGGACGTGTCGGCATGCTCATCGGTGCATCGGGTGTCGGCAAGTCCACCCTGGCCAACGCCCTAATACCGGGTCTGCGAGCCCAGACCCAGGCCATTTCCGCCGCGCTCAACGCCGGGCGCCACACCACCACGACCACCAGGCTGTACCCATTGCATGGACTGCCGCCCCCCAGTGCCCTGCTCGATTCACCCGGTTTCCAGGCCTTCGGCCTGAACCAATTGTCGGTGTCGCAGTTGCAACACGCCCTGCCGGAAATCGCCACGCTCAATGGCGACTGCCGTTTCAACAACTGCACCCATCGCCAAGAGCCCGGTTGCGCGGTGCGCTCCGCAGTGGACTGCGGGCAACTGCCAGCGTCCCGCTACGCCCTGTATCTGCGTGTGCTGCAGGAATTGCTGGACGAATCCAGCGTGAAAGTGTGATGCGATGAAACGCCTGCGCGTGGCGCCAAACCTGGTGATCGCCACCATGTGGGCCGATGCGCTCAACGCCGCAGGCTACCCGGCCCAGGTGTTCTCGCGCTATCTCTCCAGCATCGCCGGTGAGATTCCACCGGACCAGGCCCTGCCCGCCGTCTGGGTGATGGACGCCGCGCACGCGCCGGCCGCACTCGCGCTGCTGGATGCGTTGGAGCGGCCGCAACCCAGCCCTGCCTGGGTGTGTGCGCAATGCCGTGAGCGCCACATCGGCGCCTTCAGCCAGTGCTGGAACTGCGGAGCGCAGCGCCCGTTGTGAGAGCCCCCAGACCTGACGCCTGCGCGTCAGGCCCCCCGAGGGGGATGAGAAAACTTGGGAGCGGCCCTGCGTTTTCTCATGCGGCCGGCCGGCGCGGCCGCCACAAAGCCGCCAACAGGAACAAAAAGATGATGGCGTAGACGCTGGTGGTCCCCAGCACATCGCCCTTGTTGCCGGTAAAGCCCGGTCCGTACGGCCCGCCGAAACCCTCGGCCGTGGTCCACAACACCAGCGAATAAATCAGGCCCAGGACCAGTGCGATGCGCAGCCATTTGAGCGGCAGCCGGTGGGCAAACAAGACGCTGATCGCCACGGCGCTCTCCGTCAGTGCCGCCAGCACGGCAAACACGAAAGGCCCGATGGCCTGCATGAGGAGGATGAACAACGCAATCCAGTTCACGACCCAGCTAGGCTGCCCGGCCTGGGCCGCGCTGAAAAAGCTCGCCATCTGTCCGAGAAAACCGGGCTGCCATTTCCACCACGCATCAAACGCCCAGAGCGCGCCGAACAGCAAGAAGGCCAGGCGCAAGGCATCGCGTGACGGCGCCCTGGCTTCGCCCTGCCACCAGCTCGCCCCTTGCCAGGCGCGGGTGAGCAGAATGACGACGAAACCCAGCGCATAAACAATGGCCGTACCCGGATCGGTCGCGCCCGAAACATAGGGCCCACCCAGGCCGCCGATGGTGCTCCACAACAAGAGCTCGTACACCAGTCCCAGCCATCCCAGGGCGGGGAAACCAAGACCAGTCAGCAACCCCAGCGTGAGCAAGGTCTCGATGCCGAACATCAAGGCCAAAACCCGCGCTGGACCAACGAGATGAAACACCGCGAGCACCTGATCAACCCATTGCCCAAGCCACGCTGGTTGACCCATGGCCCGGGCTGTGCGCAGCATGTCGGGAATGAATTGCGCGGCATAAGCCGGGTTGAAGTGCAGCAGCAAATTGACGAGAAAGAACAGACCGAACAAGATGCGCACCGCGCCAAGCAGGCGAGCCTGGGTCGGGTGATGCAGACCGCCGTGGTGCAGCGGATGGTCGGCACGCCAGTCTGCCCGCACAGCCGCGCGCACCGGCTGCACGTCAGCTTGGCTTGCAGACGGATTTTGTACGGAAAGGGTGGTGATGGTTGGCGTCATGTTTCACCTCGAAGCGGAGTTGCAAGGCCAACGCGGAGCCGGCCTGACAATCTCGGGTGAGATTTGACGATGATGCGATGGCGGGCTTAAGTT
>JAJXUC010000076.1 GCA_021783435.1 Pseudomonadota bacterium
GGTCCAGCGCCTGCATGCGCGACTCCAGATTGCGCACCAGCAGGGACAGGCAGCGCTTCATCGCGAACCCGACCGAGTTCTCCTTGCTGTAACTCGATCCGTCATAAAAGCGGGTCTGCGCCTCGGCGGCGAATTCTGGCGCCTGGGGTGATGTCGGGGTGTTCATGCCGCCATCTTATTGCCTAGGCAATCAATGCATAGGCACTTGATGCATGGGCATTATTTGCCTAGGGTATTCGAGGGGGTGACTTGACACGCATCGCGCAGGCGTTGTAGCCGGCACGCAACATCTCTTCCTTGCCCCCCGCTACGACCAGTCGTGCACGGAAAACAGTCTGTGGTGTTCCTTGATGGCGTAGCGGTCGGTCATGCCGGCGATGTAATCGGCGATGCCCCGCAGTTGTCCGCCCTTGCGGTCGCGCTGGTGATCGGTCGGCAACAGGCGCGGCTCGCCGACATAGGCCACGAACAACTCGCGCAGCACCCGCGCCGCCTTGGTGGTGGAGTGCAACACCTGGGGGTGGCGATAGAGCGCCTGGCGCAGGAACTGCTGCAGACGCGTGAGTTGCTCGCGCACGGGCGCGCTGAACGCCACGAGCGGCGGGCTGGCGCGCACGCCATCCGGGCTGCGCACTTGCGCCTCCTCGATGCGCGCCTGGGTTTGCGCGATCAGGTCGGCAATCAGCGTCGAAATCATGCGGCGTATGGTTTCGGACACCAGCCGCTTTTGCCCCAGGCCGGGGTAGGCGGCGCGTACGGCGTCCAAGTGGCCGCCGAAAAAGTCGATGTCTTCCAACTGTTCCAGATGGAGCAGACCCGAGCGCAGACCGTCGTCGATGTCGTGGTTGTTGTAGGCGATTTCGTCGGCCAGATTCGCCACCTGCGCCTCCAGGCTGGGCTGTCCGCCTAGGAGGAAGCGCCCGCCGACATCGCCCAGACGCTCCGCATTGCGCCGCGAACAGTGCTTCAGAATGCCCTCGCGGGTTTCGAAACACAGATTGAGGCCGTCGAACGCGGCGTAGCGCTCCTCGAGCCGGTCGACCACCCGCAGCGACTGCAGGTTGTGCTCGAAGCCACCGCCATGCGGATCCGCGTCCCGCATGCAGGCGCCGAGCGCATCCTGCCCGGCGTGGCCGAACGGTGTGTGGCCGAGGTCATGCGCCAGGGCGATGGCCTCGGTGAGGTCCTCGTTCAGGCGCAGCGCCCTGGCGATCGACCTGGCGATTTGCGCCACCTCGAGCGTATGGGTGAGGCGGGTCCGGAAAAGATCCCCTTCGTGGTTGAGAAAGACCTGGGTCTTGTATTCGAGGCGGCGGAAAGCGCTGCAATGAATGATGCGGTCGCGATCTCGCTGGTACTCCGTGCGGTCGCGCGGCGGCGGTTCGGCCTGGCGCCGCCCGCCCGACGTGCTGACGCTGCTGGCGTAAGGAGCCAGCCATGATTCGTGGCTGGGCGTGCCTCGCATGCTCGGCATCGGTGCGTGCAGGCCGTGCCCGATGAGGCCCGGCTCAGGCGACAAGGCTGCCTGCGGCCCGGCTTGCGGGCGAGCCGGGCGCGGACATGGAAGGCGACGCATCTCGAATGGCACCGTGCGCCAGCAGGCTGGAAACCACCGGTTCTTGCGACGCCGCGCGCAGCACGGCGCCGCCCAGGCCCTGCAGGAGCACGAAGCGCACGATGCCGGCATCGTTCTTCTTGTCCACCTGCATGAGATCGAGATAGCGCTGCAAGGGCAGGGGCGGGGCCTGGACCGGCAAACCCGCACGGCGCACGAGTTCCTGCAAACGCACGGCAGACGCGCGGTCCAACAAGCCCAGGCGCGCCGAGACGTCGGTCGCGATCACCATGCCCGCCCCCACGGCCTCGCCGTGCAGCCATTGCCCGTAACCCATGCCGGCCTCGATCGCATGGCCGAAGGTATGACCGAAATTCAGGATCGCGCGCAGCCCGCTCTCGGTTTCGTCCTGCGCCACGACGGCCGCTTTGATCTCGCAGCTGCGGCGCACGGCATGCACCACGGCATCGTGTTCCAGAGCGCGCAGGCGCTCCATATGGGTTTCGAGCCAGCCGAAGAATTCGGCATCGGCGATCGCGCCATGCTTGATGATCTCGGCCAGCCCTGCGGACACTTCGCGCGACGGCAAAGTCCGCAAGGTTTCGACGTCGGCCACCACCAGCCGCGGCTGGTAGAAGGCACCGATCATGTTCTTGCCGAGCGGGTGGTTGATCGCGGTCTTGCCGCCGACCGACGAATCCACCTGCGCCAGCAAGGTGGTGGGCACCTGCACGAAGGGCACGCCGCGCATGTAACAGGCCGCTGCGAATCCCGTCATGTCACCGATCACGCCGCCGCCAAGCGCGAACAAGGTCGTCTTGCGGTCGCATTGGCGCTCGAGCAACGTGTCGAAAATCCGATTCAGCGTCGGCCAGTCCTTGTGCTGTTCGCCATCAGGCAGCACGCACTGCAGCACCTCGGCAAAATGCGGCTCCAGGGCCTGTTCCAGAGCCTGCGCATACAACGGGGCCACGGTGGTATTGGTGACGATGAGCGCACGTGCCTTGGGCTGTGCGACGTCGGCGAAGGTGTCGCGCCTCAACAGGCCCGCACCAATGCGAATGTCGTAGGCACGCTGATCGAGTTCGACGCGAACGGTGGTCATGGCGGTCTGTTGCAGGCTCGTGGAGGAACCCAGCCATTGTAGGAAGAGCGCGGCAGCCCCAGCCCCAGCCCGGCAAGTGTTCAGCGTGCCCCGTCAAGGCTCGTCACGCCTGGGCCGCTCGCGTGAGCCGGCCTGCGCCGGTGCGCGAGACGGGTCCACGACACCGGCGAGCTCCAATTGCGTGAGGACGAGATGGGTCAGCATCGCGGCCGATGGGCGGCCGGTATCGATCGTGAAATGCGCCGTTTCCCGATAGAGGGGATCACGCTGGCGAAACAATTCCCGCAGCTTGGTGCGCGGGTCTCCTGTTTGCAGCAGCGGACGGCTGCGGTCATTGCGCGTGCGATGCGCCAGCTCTTCCGGACTCGCGCGCAGATACACCACGACACCCCGGCTATTCAGGGCCTTCCGGTTGGACTCGCGCAACACGGCCCCGCCCCCGGTCGCCAGCACGATGCCGTCACGCTCGGTCAGCTCCTCGATCACCCGCGCCTCGATCTCTCTGAACCCTGCCTCGCCATCACGCGCGAAAAGCGTTGCAATCGTGCAGCCTTCCCGCCGTTCGATTTCGTGGTCGCTGTCAAGAAACCGCAACCCCACCCTTTGCGCTAACGCCCGGCCCACCGTGGTCTTACCGGCCCCCATGAGGCCGATGAGAAAAATACGCGTGCAACTTGTCAAAATTGGCAGCTGGCGGGCAGGGACGCGATGGATCAACGGCTCAAATCTGCGCCGGTGACGATCTTTGGTGTGAGAAACACCATCAGTTCGTCTTTCTGAATGCTCTTGCTGTTG
Source organism: Pseudomonadota bacterium (assembly GCA_021783435.1). Next base: position 3,456 of record JAJXUC010000076.1, read on the forward strand.
GTCTTGAACAGGTAGCCGAGCACGGGGATGTCGCCAAGCAGGGGAACCTTGTCGGTCTGGTTCTGTTCCTGCGAGGAATAAATCCCGCCGAGCACGACCGTTCCACCGTTTTCAACCTGCACCTGGGTCGTGACCGTGTTGGTGTTGATCGCGGGACCCGCCGCAGTGTTCTGCCCGACGCTGTCCTTGTGGATCTCGACATTCATGATGATGTTGCCGTCCGGCGTAATCTGCGGCGTGACATCGAGGCTGAGCACCGCCTTCTTGAAGGACACCGATGTCGCACCACTGGATGTCGCCTGCTGATACGGAATCTCCGTACCCTGCTCAATGGTGGCCTTGTTCAAATCAGCCGTGATCACACGGGGCGATGAGATGATTTTCCCCTTGCCATCTGCTTCGAGCGCGGAGAGTTCGAGATTGATGAAACGGTTGGCTGCCGCATTGAACAAGCTGATGGCAACAGACCCTGGCGAGACGCCAGTCAGAATCGTATTGGCGATTGTCGTCGACGGAAGATTCACAAACTGGGTGTCTGGAATATAAGAGCCGCCTGTAATCACGGCTTGGCCAGTTTGCTCACCAACACCCAGGTAATTCCCGGTGATCGCGGCGCCAGGGTTGCTGCTCTGGCCCGGCACGGTATTTCTGTAGAAACCCAGCTTCGCACCCAAGCTACGCCCGAACTGGTCCGTGGCCTCGACGATGCGCGCCTCGATCAGGACCTGGCGTACAGGCTTGTCGATTTTGGCGATGAGTGCGCTGATTTCCTCGAGCTTGGACGGAATATCGTTGACGAAAATCTGATTCGTGCGCGGATCGGCGATCACCGTGCCGCGCGGCGAGAGAATGCGTGAGGTGGGCGCGCCGGCCGTGGGCAGGCCGGGAAGGATGGGGGCCACACCCGCCCCGCTGCCGCCAGGCTGCGCGCCGCCCGCGGCACCGGTGAGCAGTTGCACCACCGCGGCGGCCTTCTGGTAGTTGAGCTGGAAGGTTTCGGACTTCAACGGCTCGAGATCCTGGATGGACTTCGAGGCTTCGAGTTCAGATTTTTCGCGGGCAAGAATTTCATCGCGGGGCGCGATCCACAGCACATTGCCCTCCTTGCGCTCGCCCAGCCCCTTGGCCTGGAGGATGATGTGCAGGGCCTGGTCCCAGGGCACGTCCTTCAGGCGCAGGGTGAGGTTTCCGGTCACCGAATCGCTCACCACGACGTTGAGGCCCGTGAAATCGGCGAACACCTGCAGCAGCGAACGGACGTCGATGTTCTGGAAGTTGAGCGACAGTTTCTGGCCGTGATAGCCGGGGCCGTTCCCTTGCACCAGCTGGTTGGGATTGGGCACCTCGGGGCGCACTTCCAGCACGAATTTATTGTCGGCCTGATAGGCGCTTTGCTGGTAGTTGCCTGTGGGCTGGACCACCATGCGGACGTTGTTGCCCATCTGGAAGGTGGTGATGGACTTCACCGGCGTGGCGAAATCGGCCACGTCCAGACGACGTCGCAGATCGGCGGGCAGCGTGGCCTTGAGGAAATCGACCACGATGTTCTGGCCCTGTTGGTGGATGTCGACGCCGACCTGGTTGTTGGGCAGGTTGACGACGACCTGGCCCGCGCCGCCCGCGCCACGGTGAAAGTCAATCCCCTGCAACGGCAGTTGCCGGGCATTGAGGCTGTCGGCGAAGTGCACCGGCTGCGACAGCGCAGAACCCGCCGTGGTCGACGCATTCAGCGGCGCCGAAACCGTCGGGCTGATGAGCACGAGCAGTCGTTTGCCCTGGATTTCGGTCTTGTAGGTGGTCGAACTGCGCAGATTGAGGACCACACGCGAACGACCCTCGGCCTGCACCACATTGGCCGAGCGCAGATTGCCCTGATCGAAATTCACCGCGCCACGACTGAGGCCGGACGTTACGCCCGGAAAATCGAGAACGATGCGGGCAGGCTGATCAATGGTGAAACCTGCCGGCGGAGCGGCCAGGGGCTGGGCGAAATCAAGCTGGACGACGATTTCGCCGCCCTGGCTGCTGGCCCCCACGCTTTGCAGCACATTGGAACCCTGCGCCGCAGCTACGGCCGCCAGGCCCAGCATCAGCGCCAGGCCTGCCGCAGCGCGCACCAGCCACGTCGTTGCACGGGTAAGCGATAGGGACATCATTTGCTGCTCTCCTGCAATTGAAGGGTTGCGGTGCGTTCCACCCAGTCGCCAACGGCATCCTGCACCAGCTCCCGCAAAACAACCTGGCTTTCATCGATTTGTGTAATGCGCCCGTAATGCTGCCCCGCGTACTCGCCGACATGGGCGCGGTACAGCAGATTGCCAGCCTTGAGCAAGGCGTACTCCTGGCCCTTGATCTTGTAGCTGCCCACCATCTGGATCTGGTCCAGCGAATACTGCTCCAAGGGCTGCTTGGGCCGATTCATCTGTGCCAGGACCTCGGGGCTCAGCTTGTTCATTTCCTGCCGAACGCCCGTTTCAAGCTTGGCCGGGGAGAAGGGGTCGGTCTGCTCGGACAAGGCGTAGGTCGCCGGCAAGAAGGGCTTCGGTGCCTCGATCGGCTGCACATGCGGGTGCAGCTTGGCGCGCTCCTGTGTCATCCACGCACGCAGATCTTCGTGAGGCTGCCCTCCACAACCCGCCAAGACAAGCGCGATCGGCAACAACGGCAAGAAAGCCGGGATGCGGCGGGTCATTTCTTACCTCCCGGTCGTTTGGCTTTTTGCTGCGCGGCGACCTCGTCGGCATCGAGATAGCGGAAGGTCTTCGCCGTGGCGTCCATGGTCAGCTTGCCCGAAGGGTTGCCGGCCGGCGCGCTGGAGATGGCAATGTTGTTGATCGTGACGATGCGTGAAAGCTTGGCAACGTCGGCCGTAAACGCGGCGAGGTCGTTGTAGCTGCCCTTCACCTTGATGGTGATGGGTAGTTCGGCGTAATAGTTCTTCACCTCGACCTGGCCCGGACGGAAGAGTTCGAACTGCAAGCCGCGACCAATGCCCGCCTGGTTGATGTCGGACAGCAGTGCATCCATCTCGGCCTTGCTTGGAAGTTGCTTTTCCAGCAACAGCACGTATTGCTGCACCTGGGCCTTTTGCGCCTTGAGGAGATCCAGGCTCACGGCCTGGGCCAGCTTGCTCTTGTACTCGTCGCGCAACTGCACTTCCTGTTGCTGCGCCTGATTGAGCTGGTCCTTCACGCCGGACAGCCAGGCATACCAACCCACGGCCAGCGCCACAACGAGCGTCACGCCGTAAGCCGTGGCGCGCGGCAACGGCGGCCACGTGCCTGGATCGTTCTGGTTGAGCCCGCGGAACTGACTGCCGACGCGCTCTTTCAGGGACGCGAAATCAATCTGCATATTGAGGGATTTGGCCATGCTGTCCTCAGCCCGCAACGTTGGTCTTGCCTGCTGGCGCCGCACCGGAGGCGGCTTCCGCAGGGGTGGCGCGCTTGAGCGTGGCGCGCAGCTGGAAGGCTGACACCGTCTGGGTGTTGCCCTTGGAGATCTGGGTCGTGACGGAACGGATTTCGATCAGCTCCGGCTTTTCGAGCCAGCCCTTGCCATCGGCCAGATTGCGCAACAGATCGGCGACCCGCTCCTGACTCAGGGCCGTACCCTGCAGCAGCACCGACTGGCCTTCCTGCTTGATCGAGGTGATCTGCACGCCCGTGGGGGTGTCTTGCGTGAGATCGTCGAACAGGTAGACCGGCAGATTTCGATCAGACTGCAGGTTTTCGACCGCCTGCTGCCGCGCGCGCAGGCTTTCAATCTCCTGGCGCAGTGTGGCGATGTCCTTGATCTGCACGTCGAGCTGGGCGATTTGCGCGTGGAGGAAATCGTTGCGCGACTGTTGACGGTCGATCATCGCGCTCAGCACGGTAAAGCCGAGACCTAGCAGCAGCAGGCCCACCAGCATGGACATGACGATGCCGACATAAAACGCCTCGCGGCGCTTCTTGCGCTTGGCCTCGCGGTGAGGCAGCAGGTTGATGAGGACGATGTTCATTGCAAAAACCTGCGCATGGCCAGACCGCAACTGGTGAGATAGCTCGGCGCCTGCAGGCGCAATTTCTTCTCGCGAACCTGATCGCCGATGGCCATCCCCTCGAAGGGGTTGAGCACGACGCAGGCCGTGGACGTGAGTTGGGTGATTTTTTCCACCAGGCCGGGCAATGCCGCTGTGCCGCCCGCCAGCAGGATGTAGTCGACCTTGCTATTCGGCGTGGCCCGAAAGAAGAACTGCAGTGCACGCGCCAGTTCCTGCGCCATACCCTCGATGAAGGGCTCCAGGACCTGGGCGGTATAGTCGTCTGGCAGGTCGGCATTGCGCTTTTTGGCCTCGGCCTCTTCTTGCGAGAAGCCGTAATGTCGCGCAATGGCCTGGGTCAATTGCTGGCCGCCGAAGGTCTGGTCGCGGTCGTACAGGGTTTCGCCGTTACGCAGCACCTGCATGGACGTACTGGATGCACCGATCTCGAACAAGGCCACCAGCAGATCGTGCCCGCCGCGCGGCAGGCGCTCGATCAACCTTCCTGCGGCCAAGCGCGATGCAAAAGCGTCGATGTCGATGATCTGGGGCTTGAGCCCCGCCGCCTCGGCGATGGTCTGACGATCCAGCACCTTGTCACGGCGCGAGGCGGCGATGAGCACCTCCTGGTCACCCGGAGAATTGAGGCTGGGGCCCAGCACGCTGAAATCCAGGGCCACGTCCTCGATGGCGAACGGGATATATTGATTTGCCTCGGTCTCGACCTGGACTTCGATCTCCTCTTCGCGCAAATCGCCGGGCAGCACGATCTTCTTGCTGATGACGGCCGAAGAAGGCAAGGCGAGGGCAACGTGCTTGGTCTTGGTCCCGCTTTTCTTGATCAGCTTGCGCACGGCATCGACCACGTCATCGTGCTTCTCGATGTTGCCGTCGGTGATGGCGCCTTTTTCCAGGGGCTCGATGGCTGCGCGCACCAAGGTATAGCGGTTCTGATCATCAAGCGCCAATTCGACCAACTTGACGCTGGAACTGCTAATGTCCAGGCCGATCAGCGGCGCATAGCGCTTGCGAAACATGCTGCTGAATATGGACAACGCAACCCCCTGAATGAGTGGGAACTTGAAAAAGCCCGTTAAGAACCGCTTGCCGCAACATGAATGACGGCTGAAGTTCAATATTTTTTTCAATCCTAACAACAAGTCTTTGATTGCCTGTCAGGTTTTCCCGAAGCAATGCCCGATTCGTTGCAAAACATCCACGTGTGCTCAAGGGAATACGACACCGTCCCATGAAAGTTCAGTCCTCTCGAACACTATTTTTACAATTGGGTACTGCACGGGTCCAACCCTTGGCCGGAGCTCGGCGCATGTCGGGATAAACCCGTCGCGACGCCACAGCCACGCCGATAGGCGGCCGAAGGGTTTCCTTTTTCGCCACGGCCTTGCCTCTCGCTTTCACGACCTTCCCTAAATTCCTGCGCCATGGCGACCTCACCGCCCCCTCCTGCTCAGTCCGGTCCACCGGGGCCCAATGCCCGCAACACAAGAACGGGCGGACCAAACCGCTCCTGGGGCAAACGCCTGATGATCCGCCTGATTTCACTGGCGATAGGTCTGCCGCTTGCCGCGGCGCTGCTCGCCGGCGTGGTGCTGGCTTTCGCCTGGCCTCGCCTGCCGGACGTGCACGAGCTTCTGGACTACCGCCCCAAGCTCCCGCTCCGGGTGTATTCGGCCGATCACGTCCTGCTCGGCGAATTCGGCGAGGAGCGGCGCAACTTCGTGCCCATCGGGAGCATCCCGCAGTCCATGAAACTGGCTGTGCTGGCGACGGAGGACGATCGCTTCTATCAGCACGGCGGCATCGACTGGGCGGGCATTGCCCGCGCGGCCCTGGCCAATATCCACAAGGCGAAAAGCCAGGGCGCCTCGACCATCACCATGCAGGTTGCACGCAACTTTTATCTCAGCAGCGAAAAGACCTTCACGCGCAAGCTCTTCGAGGTCCTCCTGGCATTGAAAATCGAGCGCGAACTCACCAAGGACCAGATCCTGGAGCTTTACATGAACCAGATCTACCTTGGCCAGCATGCCTACGGGTTCTCCGCTGCGGCGCAGACCTACTTCGGCAAACCACTTGCGCAACTCAGTCTTGCCCAAGCGGCCATGCTCGCCGGCTTGCCCAAGGCGCCTTCGGCCTACAACCCCTTTGTCAATCTGGCCCGCGCCAAATCCAGGCAGCAATACGTCCTCGCCCGCATGCGCGCCCTGGGCTGGATCAGCCCGGACGACTACGCACAGGCCAAGGATGCGCCACTCGGTCTGCGCGCAGCGCGAGCCGAGGCGTCCGCGCATGCCGGCTACGTCGCCGAAATGGCTCGACAGGCCATGTTCGCGCGCTATGGCGAACAGGCTTATACGCGCGGATTCAACGTCGTCACGACCATCATCAGTCGCGACCAGAATGCGGCGTGGCGCGCCCTGCACACCGGGGTCATGCGTTATGAACTGAGACAACCGTGGCGCGGCCCGGAGGCCTATATCAATCTGCCCGACAGTTCCGGGCAATGGCCACAGGCGGTCGACGACGCCTGTAGCGACCGTCCGGAAGCCGAAGGGCTGTTTTGTGCCGTGGTCACCGCGGCCACGACCAAGCTGGTGCAGGTCATGCTTCCCGGCAGCGAACGGCTGGATATTTCGGGCGACGGCCTGCAGCAAGTCGCGGCGCTGGGGCTCGGCCCCAAGGCACAACCGAATGTGTCCCTGCGCACCGGCGCGGTGGTGCGCGTCTGGAAGCAGCCGCATGGCCGCTGGATCATCACGCAGATGCCGCGCGTGCAAGCCTCCTTCGTGGCGATGGACCCCAGCGACGGCGCCATCCAAGCCCTGGTCGGCGGCTTCGATTTCGAGCAAAACAAGTTCAATCATGTCACGCAAGCCCAGCGTCAGCCGGGATCGAGTTTCAAGCCGTTCATTTACTCGGCGGCCCTGCACAAGGGGTTCATGCCGCCGACCATGATCAACGACGCGCCGCTCTTTTTCGATGCCGCAACCACCGGCGGGCAGGCGTGGGAACCCAAGAACTACGACGGCATCTATGAAGGCCCGATCACCCTCAAACGCGGCATGGCCCAGTCCAAGAACATGGTGGCCATCCGCGTGCTGAACGCCATCGGCACGAAGTATGCGCAGCAATGGAGCGGCCGCTTCGGCTTTGACACGTCCAAACAACCGCCCTATCTCACCCTCGCGCTCGGCGCTGGTTCGGCGACGCCGTTGGAGATGGTGCGCGCCTACTCCGTTTTCGCCAACGGCGGCTACCTTGTGCAGCCTTACTTCATCACCTCCATCACCGATGCTTCCGGCAAGAAATTATTCGCCCCGACGCCGCAGCATGCGGGCGATGAACGCCTACGCGTGATCTCTCCGCGCAACGCGTTCGTGATGGACACGCTGCTGCAGGAAGTCACGAAAACCGGGACCGCCGCGCGCGCACAGGCCGAGCTCAAGCGGCCTGACCTGTATGGCAAGACCGGCACGACGAACGATTCGGTGGACGCATGGTTCTGCGGCTTCAACCCCAAACTCGCCGCTGTGGCATGGGTGGGTTACGACACCCCGCTCAAGCTCGGCCCGAAGGAAACGGGGGGCCGCGTCGCGCTGCCGATCTGGATCGATTTCATGCGCACGGCGTTGCAAGGCGTGCCCGTCACGCATTACGTCGCGCCGCCTGGCGTCGTGCCCATGGGCGACGACTTCGTGTACGAAGATTTCCCCACCGGCGGCGGGGTGCATGCACTGGACGTTTCGGCGCCACCCCCGCCCGCTGCGGACCCCTTGTCGAAGCTGTTTCCGATGGTCAACTGAGGCCCCAGCCTGGAGCCCGGGGGCGCGCCTCAGTCCAGTTGAAGCGAAGGCCCCCCCAACTCGGCGACGGCTTGCCGCAAGAGCGCTTGGAAACTGGAACTGCTGCGCGTGTCCAGCCATGCTCCGCTTGCATAACGAAAGTGATAGGCCCCGGATTTGCTTGCCAACCACAACTCCTGCAGTGGAGGCTGCAGATTGACGATGATCTTCTCGCCATTATCCAGCTCGAGTGTCAGAACACCTCCCTCGCGCTTGGAATCGAGGTCTGCGGCGTCCGCCGCCGCCTCCACCGAGCGCAGCGTGGCCTCTGCAAGGCGTAAGTAGTCTGTTTGCGGCAAGTCGTTCATGGGGCGGCTGATAAACTCGAATGATGCAGATCCGCCCGATTCTAGGAACAAGCATGAACTGCGCGCGGCGTGGCGTCTTGCTGGCCATGCTGCTAGGCACCTCCGCCTTGCTGGCGGGATGCGGCCAGAAAGGGCCGCTTTATCTGCCGCAGCCGCCCCAGGCCGCGCCAAGCCGAGGCTGACCCGGCACGCCCGCCCTGCGGCCATTCTGTGCCTGGGCTCAGCCCATCAAGCACCCTCTCTTTTCACCCGACCACAGCCATGTCGAAACCCCCTGCTGCGTCCCTGGAACTACCCGGCCACCCGCATATCGCCTATCGTGCTGGCGGCTTGATGGTCGAGGCCGTTCCGGTTTCCCGTCTCGCGCAGCAATTCGGCACGCCGCTCTACGTGTACTCGCGTGCGGCCATCGAACAGGCGGCGCAGGATTACCAGGCTGCAGCGCAGGGCAGGCCGGTGTCGCTGCGCTACGCGGTCAAGGCGAATTCCAGCCTGGCCATCCTGCAACTCCTGGCGCGTCTGGGCTGGGGCTTCGACATCGTCTCAGGCGGCGAGCTGGCGCGGGTGCTCGCGGCCGGCGGCGATGCCGGCAAGGTCGTGTTCTCGGGCGTCGGCAAACTCGAGACTGAAATGCGCGCGGCCCTGCAGGCCGGCGTGCAATGCTTCAACGTGGAATCCGAAAGCGAACTGCACCGGCTCGACCACGTGGCCGGCAAACTCGGCATGTCGGCTCCGGTCAGCCTGCGCATCAATCCGGAAGTCGATGCGAAGACGCATCCCTATATTTCGACGGGGCTCAAAAGCAGCAAGTTCGGCATTCCTCAGGGCCTGGCACGCAAGGCTTATACCGATGCGGCGCTGCTGCCGCACCTGCGCATCGTCGGCATCGACTGTCATATCGGCTCGCAGATCACCCGCATCGACCCCTATCTCGACGCGCTCGATCGCATGCTCGAGCTGATCCGCGACATCGAGCATCACGGCATCAAGCTCGAGCACATCGACCTCGGCGGCGGCGTGGGCATACGCTACGCGGATGAGGCGCCGCCCACGCCTGCGGCATGGATGAGCGCCCTGCTCCAGCGCCTGGAAAATGCCGGGTACGGCAACCGGCAAGTCATGTTCGAACCCGGCCGCTCGGTCGTGGGGAATGCCGGACTCCTGCTCACGGAGGTCCTGACGCTCAAGTCCAGCCTGGAACGGCACTTCGCGGTGACGGACGCGGCGATGAACGATCTCATGCGTCCGGCGCTGTATCAGGCGTGGCAGGCCATCGTCCCGGCGGCGCCGCGCGACGGGCAGCATGCGCGGCGCTACGACGTGGTCGGCCCCGTGTGCGAGTCGGGCGACTGGCTGGGCCGCGAGCGCGATCTTGACCTGCGTGAAGGCGATCTCCTCGCCGTGCTCTCCGCCGGCGCCTATGGCATGGCCATGGCGTCCAACTACAACACCCGGCCACGCGCGGCCGAGGTCTTGGTGGACGGTGAGCAGGCGCATCTCATTCGTGAGCGCGAAACGGTGGAGCAACTCATCAGCAACGAGCACCGTCTGGTGTTTTAGCGGGCCACGGCCCGCGTCAGATGCGCACGGCCGCGCGCCCCGGCCTGGCATGACGCCGCCGCGCCTGCCAGGCCTTCACCGCGCGATAGGCCAGCAGAACGCCCAGCATGGCCGCGTAGATCTTCGGATCAGCCGTGTTGTTCTTGGCCAGCTTGCCCCACCAATCATGAAACACGGCGATGATGGCCACCGCATAGACCAGGCGGTGCAAGGCCTGCCAGCGTGCGGCCCCCAGGCGCTTGATCATCCCGTTCGTCGATGTCGCCGCCAGCGGCAGCATGAGCACCAGCGCGCTCATGCCGGCCAGCACGAACGGATGCTTGACCACATCCTTCAACACCGCATCCAGACTGAAGTCGTTCACCAGCCAGAGGTAGCAGGTGAAGTGCAGCACGGCGTAGGTGAACGCGAAAAGCCCCAGCATGCGCCGCAGCCTTGCCAGCTCGGCCCACCCCGTGAGCTTGCGCAGGGGCGTGATGGCCAGGGTCAGCAGCAAAAAGCGCAACGCCCACAGGCCCGTGGTCCAAATCAGCGTCTGCTCCGGATTGGCACCCAGCTGCACCGTGAACGCTCGCCACACCAGCGACGCCAGCGGAAGCAGGCAGAGCATGAACAGCAGGGGCTTGAACCAGCGTGCCTGCAGGCTGACGCGACGCAACCGAAGCCCCAGTCCTGCAGCCGGCGTGGTGGGTGTGTCGAGACGATTCATGCGTGCGTTGGAGCCGTGAATGAAGTGGCGCGCAGCGAGCGCGGGACGGGTCAGAAGTTCTTGGTCAGATCCATGCCCTTGTAGAGGTCTGCAACCTGCGCGCCGTAGCCATTGAACATCTGTGTTGGCACGCGTGGCGAGAACAGGCCGCCGAATCCCCCCTGGCCGATACGTCTCTCGTTCTCCTGGCTCCAGTTCTGCGGGCTGACCTTGGGATTGACGTTGGAATAAAAGCCGTACCACTGCGGCACCGCCTTCATCCACGAGGTCACGGGCTGCCGCTCCACGAGGCGGATACGGACGATGGACTTGCCTCCCTTGAAGCCGTATTTCCAGGGGATGACCATGCGCATCGGCGCGCCGTCCTGGTTGGGCAGAACCTCGCCGTACAGGCCGAAGGTCAGCAGCGTGAGGGGATGCATCGCCTCGTCCATGCGCAGGCCCTCGAGATACGGCCATTGCAGGATGGGATCGTTCTGACCCGGCATTTGCGCCGGATTCAGCAGGGTGATGTACTCGACATATTTGGCATTGCCGGTGGGCTCCACGGCCTTGAGCAGGTTCGACAGCGAATATCCCAGCCAGGGAATGACCATCGACCATCCTTCCACGCAACGGTGTCGGTAAATGCGCTCCTGCATGGGCGCCAGCTTGAGCAGGTCCTCGATGCCAAAGGTACGCGGCTTGTGCACCTCGCCTTCGACCACCACGGTCCACGGCCGGGTCTGCAGGCTTCCCGCATATTTGGCGGGATCGCTCTTGCTGGTGCCGAATTCGTAAAAGTTGTTGTAGGTCGTCACGTCCTTATAGGGCGTGAGCGCCTCGCGGGTCGACAGCGCAGCGTCCTTGGTTGCCGGCAGCAGCGGCAGCCTTCCAGGGCGCGCCGAGTCAGCCGAAACGGCATTGGCCCGCTGCGCCACGACCGCTGCGACAGCCGCGGCAGCGCCCACGCCCGCCGCAGCAAGAAAACTGCGGCGGCCGCGATAGACCTCTACTGGCGTGATCTCGGACGGAGCCGGCGGCTCGTAACCCTGTTCTTGGCGTTTGCTCATGATGCCCTCTTGAACGTGTGGCGGATGCAATGGATGCGGATTCGGGCGCGTGTTCGAGAAACTACATCGCCCGTTGTGTTGCGAACGCATGCTCCCAGCCAGGATGGACGGCGCAAGCGCCATGTTTATTCCCTTGGGGCTTGGTCGGCCTCCCCCACCGAAACCTTACACGGCAGCCCGCAACCCTGGCCGCCTGGCGGCTATTGGCTGTTCATCCCGATCGAAAACCCACCAGTCACAGGCAATAAAAAAGGCCCCGAAGGGCCTTTGAGTCTTTCGAGGCAAACCGCGTTCACAGCTTGCCGTACGAATGCAGGCCGGACAGGAACATATTGACCCCGAGGAAGGCGAAGGTCGTGACCAGCAAACCCGTCAGCGCCCACCAGGCGGCGACCTGTCCACGCAAGCCCTTCATCAGACGCATGTGCAACCAGGCCGCATAGTTCAACCAGACGATCAGGGCCCAGGTTTCCTTCGGGTCCCAGCTCCAGTAGCCACCCCAGGCTTCGGCAGCCCACATGGCGCCAAGAATGGTCGCGATGGTGAAGAAGGTGAAGCCGATCGCGATCGACTTGTACATCACATCATCCATCACCTCCAGGGAAGGCAGGTGGGAGGCAATGCGCTGGCGGCTGTACAAAATACCGCCCACGGCGAGCGCGGAGATTCCAGCGAACACGCCCCAGTATTCCGAGATACCGCCTTGGCGAAAGATCAGGGGCTCGAAAAACATCACGAAACCGATCACCCACAAGGGCCCGAGCTTCCAGAGGGAGGTTTCCTGGGCGTGCGACTTGACCAAGTAGGCGAACCCCACCATCGCCGCGATGGCGAACGTGCCGTAGCCGATGAAGTTCGCGGGCACGTGGATCTTCATCCACCAGCTTTGCAGCGCCGGGATCAGAGGCTGAATCTCAAACGCGTTCTGCACCATGCTGAACCACAGCAGAAAGCCCACGGCGGCACTGACCACCAGCATGGCGAAGGCGCCCATGCTGCGCGTCTTGTACTTGTGCTCGAAGTACAGGTAAAGCGCGGTGGTGAGCCAGGAGAACAGCACGAAAACTTCGTACAGATTCGACAGCGGAATATGGCCGACGTCCGGGCCGATGAGATAGCCCTCGTACCAGCGCATCATGGTGCCTACCAGCGCCATCGTCACGCCGACCCAGGCCAGGCGGGATGCGAAATACTGCGCGAAATTGGACTGCCAGCCGCGCGCGTCGCGAATCATCTCGTCGCCACCGGCCATGCCCATCGTTGCGCCGCCTCCGGCCAAAGCGCCGCCCGCGGTCACTTGTGCCGGGCCGGTGAACATGCCCACCCAGTACGTGGCCGTGCTCAGGAAAAACAGCACCGCCATCCACATGATGGCCGTCTGGCTGGAGAGGAAGTACTTGAGGAAGAAGTTCTGCTCGCCGCGCGCCAGCACCGGCGTGCCGGCCGGGCCGTTGTACAGCCAGATTCCGAGCAGCGAGAGCGCGGCGACGGTGATGGCCAGGTTCTTGATCGCCGTCCAGCCCCAGCCCAGGAACATCAGCGAAGTCGTCGCCCCCAGGAAAATGAGCTGGACGTAGTAGTTCATGTTCTGGCCATAGTGGCTCAGCACATAGGCGTCGCCGCCAAGAATCAGTGCGGCGAAGATCCAGTCATACGCCGTGCGGCGGCGCAAGTAGGCCACCGGGCCGGTGTGCTTCACATCGTGCGTGCCTGCATCGATGCCCAACGCGTGGGATTTGCTCGTGAGTTCCATGGCGAAAGTCCCTTCAGGGGTGTTCCGAACCCGGCGTTGCTGCTGCCGGAGCCTGTGATGCTACGCCCAGGGTGGCGGTGCGTAGGGTTTCAAAATCTTTCTGGAATTCCAGGGTGCGGCGGTTGGTGCTCATCGCCATCAGGGTCTTGCTGCCCGACGGGCCGCTGTCGCGCACGAGGAACCACACGCGGCGCTCGCGGATATACAGCATGGCAAAAACGCCGAGGATGAGCAGGATGGCGCCGAAATACACGATGACCTTGCCGGGCGCACGCGCGACCTGGAAGATGCTGGCCTCGACCTGCTTGAAATCGGTCAATTGCAAATACAGGGGTGCCGGGTAGAACGTCGAATCCGACAGGGCCAGGACGGCGGCGTTGAAAAACCGGTTGTTGGCCTCGTTATCGACAGCCGGGGCCTGGCCGGCCTGGGCACGCGAGGCCTGCCACAACTGCCACAGCGTGCCGTTGAGGACGCGGATGAACACATCGGAAGCCTTGGCGAGTTGGTCCTTCGGGACGCTCTTTTCGAGGAATTCGGCAAGCGCGGGAAGGCCGCCAGGCGCCTTCACGACCGGCATGCCCGTCTTGGGATCGTCCGGGATCTCGCCGGCGAAGATATCGAGCGTACGACCGGCCGTGGCCTGCAGCTGCTGGACGAGCGTCGCGGGCGATCCCGGGGGCAGCGATTCCTTGACATACGCATCCACGGCCTGGGTGCGCAGGGCGGGATCATCCAGCGCTGCGCGAAAACGCATCCAGCCGTCGATCGAGTCCTTCGAGTCCGCCGGGATGCGCAGGTAATGGTAGGCGCCGCCAAGCTCGCTGCGCTCGCCGGCGAGGAACACCTTGGTGCCGCCAAGCTCGACGGGGAGCATGTAGTTGAAGAATTCGTGCGCCTGGCCCGCCGCATCCCGAAGTTTGTAGACGACGGCCGGGCCGACGTTGGTGAGCTTGCTCGTGACGTTGCGCTTGACGGCGGCGCCGAGGTGCTCATCGAACCGTTGCATGAAGCTGCTGCTCGGCGGCGCCTTGCCGTCCTGCTCGGCGCGGTTCAAGTCCTCCACGTTCATCATGCGGAAGCTGGTGAGTTCAAGGCGCAGCGCCTGCTTGCCGTTGGTGAGCTGGCGCGAGCTGCCCACATCGCCCGTGAGATCGAACGTCTTCTCGACCGGCCCCTGCATCGGCCAGGCCTTGAGCATGAGATGCGAGCCGCCATCGTCAAAGCCCGACTGGAAAATCGTGACGCCGTCGTAGGTGAGCGGATGGTTGACCCGAATCGTGGCGGGGAAGGACTTGCCCGTCTTCCTGTCCGTGATCACCACGTCGCTGGCGAACAGCCGCGGCATGCCGGTGGAGTAGTAGTCCACCACGAATTTCTTGAGCGTGATGATGAAAGGCAATGGCTGCAGGACCGAGCCGTCGCCGATCGTCAGGATCGCCATGTTCGAGCTACCGCCCTCCGGGATGGACAGATTGCCGCGATAGGTGGGATTGTTGACCGACAGGATGTTGCGCCGAGGAACCTGTGAAATCTCCATATTGCTCTTCAGGGTCTGCTTCCCGAACAGCAGCATCTGGAGCCGGATCATCATGTCGCCGTCGAGCAGGCCGCCGAGGCAGATCAGCACGAAGGCGCTGTGCGCCAGGATGTAGCCGA
>JAJXUC010000077.1 GCA_021783435.1 Pseudomonadota bacterium
TCATAGAGCGGCGCGAACACCGCTGCCGAGAGCGCGGCCAGCGACGAATAGCGCGTGAAGATGGCAACAATCAACCAGGTTGCAATCGTCGCCAAGCCCAGCCACGGGTTGATGGCCAGCAGGATGCCGGCTGCAGTGGCCACGCCCTTGCCCCCCTTGAACTGAAAAAAGACGGGGTAGAGATGGCCCAGAAAAACGGCCAAGACCACCAAGGACACCGTGGCGGGGGCAAGCCATCCCGCCTGGGCGCTCCATAACGCCAGCCAGACCGGCAGCCAACCTTTGAAGGCATCGAGCAGCAGCGTCAATGCGGCGGCCAACTTGCTGCCTGAGCGCAGCACATTGGTCGCGCCGGGATTGCCGGAGCCGAAACTGCGCGGGTCCGGCAGCCCCATGAGGCGGCTCACGACCACGGCAAAAGCAATGGAGCCGAGCAGATAGGCGGCAAGAACTGCAAGCACAGCGGCGAAGGTGAGATTCATCGCTGCGGATTCTATTGACCCGGACTTGACGATCGCCACGCAAGCGTCGAGCGGGCAGGCAGGCTGCTTGAGTAGGCTGTTTGAAGGGTTGCTCAAGCCAACGGCAGGGCACAGTGCACGGGCTGCGCATGGATCTGCACCGTGAGCAAGGCAGGCTCCATGCCGAGCAGCAGCCCGCGACGCCCGCCATTGATGTAGATGCGCTCCAATTCAAGCACTGTTGCCTCAACATAGATGGGCATGGCCTTGCGCAGTGCGAACGGCGAGATCCCACCCACCTGGTAGCCAGTCTGCCGCAGCGCCACGCCGGGGCTGCAGGGTTGGACGGTTTTGACGCCGATGACCCGCGCCAGGCTCTTGGTCGAAATCTGACAATCGCCATGCATCAGCACCACCAGCGGCTTTGCCGTTTCGTTCTGCATCACCAGGGTCTTGATCACGGCATGCAGGGGCAGCCCCAGTGCTTCAGCACCCCAGCTCGCTCCGCCACGGTCCACATAGTCGTAGACATGCAGACTGAAGTCGACGGACTGGCGGCGCAGCCATGTGGTCGCGGGAGTTTCGCTGGGTTTGTGGGCCGGATGCATAGGGACTCGACGCGCGGGTGGAACAACAAAACTCGATTGCAGCAGCTGCCAGCCATTCTGCCAATGCATGCTTGGGCGAACAACTGGCTGGAAGCAACAGCGGTCCGATGGCCTTACCCGGAGTCAAGAGGGGACCGCGGCCTAGAATCGAAGCATGTCCGCTGTACCCAATGCCGATCTGCACTGCCACTCCACTGTGTCGGACGGAACGCTTGCACCAGCTGCATTGGCCCGCCGCGCGCATGGCAACGGTGTGCAGCTCTGGGCACTGACCGATCACGATGAAACCGGCGGTTTGGCCGAGGCCGGCGAAGCTGCGCTTGCCCTGGGCCTGCGGTTCGTGCCAGGCGTGGAAATTTCCGTTTCAGTGGGGGCACAAACCGTGCACATCGTCGGCCTGGGCATCGATCCGACCCACCCAATCTTGCTCGGCGGACTGGCTCAAGTCCGGGCCGGGCGCGAATTGCGCGCGCGCATGATGGCGCAGTCGCTCGAGCAGCAAACCGGGCTGCGCGACGTTTATCTCGGCGCAGCGCGGCATGCCGACAACCCTTCCCTGATCTCGCGAACCCATTTCGCGCGCTTTCTGGTCGAGCAGGGCATCTGCGGCCATACGCATGAAGTGTTCGGGCGCTTCCTCACACCCGGCAAGCCAGGCTATGTCGAACACGAGTGGGCCACACTGCAAGACGCGCTGGGCTGGATTCACGCCGCTGGCGGACATGCCGTGATTGCCCACCCCGGGCGCTACCGCTTCAACTCGGACGAGGAGTTTGCGCTGTTCACCCGTTTCAAGGACATGGGCGGCGCCGGGGTTGAAGTGATGACGGGCAGTCACAGCGCGGCGGATTTCCGCAAGTACGCCGGCATGGCGCTGGCGTTCAATTTGCGCGCCTCGCGCGGCTCGGATTTCCACAGTCCGCAGGAAAGTCGCTGCGACCTGGGGCAGTTGCCCCCGCTTCCCGTCGATCTCGCCCCCATCTGGGAGTTGTGGCACTGACGGCCCGGCCCCGCCTGCGTGGCGGACAATGCCACATCTGCCGCTCCTTCCGCATCCAGCATGGCGCAATACTTCCACATCCACCCGAACAATCCGCAGCCGCGGCTCATCAAGCAAGCCTGCGCCATACTTCACGGCGGCGGTATCGCCGCCATTCCGACCGACTCGTCTTACGCCCTGGTCTGCCATCTGGACGACAAGGCCGCGGCCGAGCGCCTGCGCCGCATCCGCCAGGTCGACGACAAGCACCATCTCACCCTGCTCTGCAGCGATCTGTCGGAACTGGGCGCCTATGCACTGGTCGACAACCGCCAGTTCCGCCTGCTGCGGGCCGCCATGCCCGGACCTTACACCTTCATTCTGGAAGCCACCAAGGAAGTGCCGCGGCGCCTGTCGCACCCGTCACGCAAGACCATCGGCGTGCGCGTGCCGGAACATACGGTGACCCACGCGCTGCTGGCCGAACTGGGCCAGCCCCTGCTCGCCACCACGCTCATCCTGCCCGGGCAATCCGAGTCCATGAACGACCCTGAGGACATTCGCACCCAGCTCGAAAAGCTGGTGGAGCTGGTGCTCGATGCCGGACCTTGCCCTCAACAAGCCACGACGGTGATCGATCTTTGCAGCACTCCACCCACGGTGGTGCGCCTGGGGCGCGGCGCACTCGGCCCACTGGGCCTGAGCGCCGAAACATGATGTCTGCCCTGCCGCACAAAAACTGATCCGCCCCATCCCCGAACCCCCGACATCCACACACCATTCATGGACCAACTCATCCAGGCCGTCACCATCTACGCCTTGCCGGTGCTCTTCGCCATCACCCTGCACGAGGCTGCGCATGGGTATGCGGCACGTCATTTCGGTGACAACACGGCGTACATGATGGGACGCGTGTCGCTCAACCCGGCACGCCATATTGATCCCATTGGCACCATCCTCGTGCCGTTGGTACTGTACTTCGCCACCGGTGGTGCTTTTCTTTTTGGCTACGCCAAGCCTGTGCCCGTGAACTTCGGCGCCCTGCGCAATCCCAAGCGCGACATGATCTGGGTGGCACTGGCTGGTCCCGGCTCCAATTTCCTGCAGGCTTTTTTGTGGGGACTGGTGTCTCTCGTCATTGTGTTGGTAACACAAGGCGTGGCCGGCAGTATCGCCATCGACTACTTGTACCGCGTGGCGCAAGCCGGTATTTTGGTCAATATCGTCATGTTCGTGTTCAACCTGTTCCCGATCCCGCCGCTCGACGGCGGGCGTGTCCTCGTCGGTTTGCTGCCGGTACGCCAAGCCATCGCGCTGTCACGCATCGAGCCTTACGGGTTTTTCATCGTCATGGCGCTGGTGCTCACCGGGATCATCACCACCGTCTGGCTGATCCCTCTCATGGGTCTGACGCAAACTGTACTCGGCCTGTTGCTGACACCATTCAAGCTGCTGCTCTGAGCGCCACACCGGATCCGCCGGCCTGCTCCAGGCCCCGGGAACCTGAAGACACTTGAGGTCGGCCCGTGTTTTCTCGTGAACCCGAGGCGTCCGCGCGCGATTGCCTGCGAACGCTCAAGCACTGGCGAGCGCCGACAAGGCTTCAAGCACTTCGTCCAGCTTCACACCATCCGTCAAGACCACGGGCGCACCAGCCAGCACAGCCCCGCCATCCAGCTTGAGCTTTTGGACCCACGCTCCAGATTCCCTGCCCTGGGCAAAGCCATGGCTTTGCAATAAAACTCGGTCATCAGGTCCGATGAACTTGAAGTAGAACAAGCCGTCCGCCTCGCGGTATTGCTTGAAGGATGGTCGAGTAAGCTTGCTCCTGCCGGCCTGATCGCCGTCCGACTCTGCGTGTGATGCGCGTTTGAGCGCCAGCATGCGTCGTAAGCCTACGGCCTGCCGAAGTTCGGCCATGAATGGTTGCGCCAGACCGCGCGCCTTGTCGGCTCCGGCCATCAACAGATCTTCCAGCCGATCCGGGTGGGCCATGAACTCGGCATAGCGTGCGCGCATGGGCGCCAGCTCGGCCTCGACCAGGTTGAACAGGCGCTGCTTGGCGTCTCCCCAGCCCAGGCCCGCTTGCAATTCGCTGCGAAAGTCGGCGATCTGCGCGGGCTCGGCAAAGGCTTCGTACAGTGTCACCAAATGCGCTGCATCCGGATCCTTTGGCTCTCCCGGAAGCCTCGAATCGGTCACGATGCGCGCGATGGCGTCTCCCAGGGCCTTGGTCCCGCCCTCGAACAAAGGGATGGTGTTGTCGTAGCTCTTGCTCATCTTGCGCCCATCGAGTCCGGGCAGAGTCGCGACCTGCTCTTCGACCACCGCTTCGGGCAGCACGAAAAAATGGCGCCCGCCGCCAAACACATGGTTGAAACGCTGCGCCAAATCGCGTGTCATTTCGATGTGCTGCACCTGGTCACGGCCCACCGGAACCAAATGGGCGTTGAACATCAGGATGTCAGCCGCCATCAAGACGGGATAGCTGAACAAACCCATGGTCACACCGGCGTCCAGATCCTCACCGGCGGTGGCATTGGCGTCACAGGCGGCCTTGTAGGCATGGGCCCGGTTCATCATGCCCTTGGGGCACACACAGGTCAGCAACCAAGTCAACTCCAGAACCTCGGGCACGTCGCTCTGGCGGTAGAACGTGACCAGTTCTGGGTCCAGGCCGCAGGCCAGCCAAGTGGCGGCGAGTTCCAAGCGGGAGCGTTCGATGCGTTGTGGATCGTCGCACTTGATCAGCGCGTGATAATCAGCCAGGAAAAAAAAACTCTGGACGTTCGCACGCCGACTGGCTTCGATTGCCGGCCGGATCGCGCCGACGTAATTGCCAAGATGGGGGGTACCCGTGGTCGTGATACCCGTCAGAACTCTGGTTGTCGTCACGGTTGGTCTCGCGAAACGCGTTTCGTCAATGATGTTCGGCCCAGTCTAGTGGCATGAGCTGGCCCGACACTGCGGCCTACATACGGCAATCACGCTGTCGCGCCGCAGATGCAAATGCCTTGTCGGTCGCGTCTGCTTAATGCGGCGCTTGACCACGCCGTCCCCGGCGGATTGCAACCAGCCGCCACGCCACAAGCACCAGAACCAGCAGCAAGAGCAGACCCATCTCGACCCGTTGCACTTGCCCAGACAACACCGAGAGCGCCTGTCCAAACATCCAGCCCAGGCCGGCGAACAAGGGAGCCCAAATCAAAGCGCCGAGCGCATTGAACAACGCAAACCGTCCCGGCGTGACCCCGGCCATCCCAATGATGATGGGCCCGGCAATGCGCAGCCCATACAAAAAACGCACGCCAATGATGGCCCAGTGCGGGTAGCGCCGCAATAAACTTTCGACGCGTGGAAACTGCGCGGCAAGCCGGGGAAAACGCGCCAACACACGCGCACCCCATGAGCGTCCGATCCAATAGAAGAATTGATCGCCCAGGGTTGCTGCAACCGCCGCCACCACGGCGACCAGCCCCCAATGGAGCAGGCCACGATGGGCTGCGTAGCCAGCCGCCAGCAACACGGTTTCACCTTCGGCGAATGCGCCCACGGCGACGGCTGCATAGCCCCAATCGTGAATCCATTGCTCCAGCACGCTGACTCCAAGGACGTCCGCACCAAATCGGGCAAACCGAGCCGTGCGATCATAAAAAAACCGGCTCAAGGAGCCGGTTTTTCAGAGCTTGGGCGACAGAGCGAGGTGCAGCTCGCTGTGCGCCGCAAGCAGAAAATTCTGATCTCAGATCGGGCGGATTTGCGAAGCTTGCGGGCCCTTGGGACCAGCCTTCACGGTGAATTCCACACGCTGATTTTCTTGCAGGGTACGGAAACCCTTGGATTGGATCTCACTGAAGTGAGCGAACAGATCTTCGCCGCCTTCGTCGGGCTTGATAAAACCAAAACCCTTGCTTTCATTGAACCATTTCACGATGCCGGTGGGCATAATCATCCTTTCAAATCTTGAACATTAAGAAGAATGCAAATCTTCAACAAGCCCAGCCGGTGTAATGAAACTCATGAACCCTAACTGTAGGTAGAAACTACCCGTCTTGAAGCGACTGCAAGTCCTACTATACACCGAACGCCGCGTTTGCAAGTGAATTGTGCAAAGCGCACCACAAATCCCCAACAACTGATCTGGGCACCGTTGCCCCGGTGCCACATCCGGCCTGCGCCGTCTCGACGAGTACCACCATCCATGCAGGTTTTTCGCGGTTTTCATCATGCGGCACTGGCAACACCGAGCGCCATCAGTATCGGCAATTTCGACGGCGTCCATCGCGGGCATCAGGCCATGCTCGCGATGTTGGTCAGTGAAGCGCGGCATCGCAACCTTGCCGCATGCGTTCTGACCTTCGAACCCCACCCCCGCGATTACTTCGCCCGATTGCAGGGAAAACCTGAGCTGGCTCCAACTCGCGTGGCCAGCCTGCGCGACAAACTCGTCGAGTTGGAGCGCTGCGGCGTGGACCGCGTGGTGGTGCTGCGTTTCGATCAGCGGCTTGCAGCCTTCTCGGCCCAGGACTTCATCCAAGCGGTGCTGCTCGACGGCTTGCAAGCGCGCTATGTGCTGGTTGGCGACGACTTTCGTTTCGGCGCCAAGCGCCTTGGCGACTACGACTTGCTGGATGCACAAGGCATACTGCTGGGATTCGACGTGGCCCGCCTCAACGCCTATGAAGTGCATGGACAGCGCGTTTCCAGTTCCGCCGTGAGGCAGGCTCTGGCCAACGGCGACATGGACCTTGCCGCGCGTCTCCTCGACAGGCCATACGCCATTTCCGGCCATGTGCAGCATGGGCGCAAGCTCGGACGCACACTGGGCTTTCCGACGCTGAATCTGCGCCTCGCGCATGCCCGCCCCGCCGCAAACGGCATTTTCGTGGTGCGCGTGCATGGCTTGTCCGAACAAGCACTGGATGGCGTGGCCAGCCTGGGGTTGCGCCCCACGGTGGACGACTCGGGCCGGGTGCTGCTGGAGACCTATGTGCTCGATTGGGCGGGAGATGCCTACGGTAAACTCGTTCGGGTGGAATTGCTGCACAAACTGCGCAATGAGGCGCGCTATGACTCGTTGCAAGCCCTGAGCGCGGCCATTGCCACCGACGTGCAACAGGCACGCGCTTGGTCCGCCCTCGCCCGCCGCCACGACAGCACATCCCGAATTTGAAGTGTGTCCAGGCTATCGCGTCGCAGGCCCGCGACCCTGTTGCGGCCTCGCACCCCATCTTTTCCGCCCGCGCGTTCTCCGCGCCCCGCTCGCACCATGACCGACTCCAAACCCGATAACCTTGCCACGCTCAACTTGCCGGAGACGCCGTTTCCGATGCGCGGCGACCTGCCCAAGCGCGAACCGGGCTGGATTGCGCAGTGGGAGCGCGAGGGCGTGTACCAGCGCCTGCGCGCGGCGCGCGTCGGACGGCCGAAATTCATCCTGCACGACGGCCCGCCCTATGCCAACGGCCAGATCCACATGGGCCACGCCGTGAACAAGGTGCTCAAGGACATGATCACCAAGTCGCGCCAGCTCGCCGGATTCGACGCGCTGTACATCCCGGGCTGGGACTGTCACGGCCTGCCGATCGAGAACGCCATCGAGAAGAAATATGGCCGCAACTTGAGCCGCGATGACATGCAGGCCAAGAGCCGGGCCTACGCCGCCGAGCAGATCGTGCAGCAGATGGCGGATTTCAAGCGCCTGGGCATCCTCGGCGACTGGGACCACCCCTATCGCACCATGGACCCGGCCAACGAGGCCGGCGAGATCCGCGCCTTCAAGCGCGTGATCGAGCGCGGCTTCGTCTACCGTGGCCTCAAGCCGGTGCACTGGTGCTTCGACTGCCACTCCTCGCTGGCCGAGTTCGAGATCGAGTACGCCGACAAAAAGTCGCAGACCCTGGACGTCGGCTTCCTGTGCGCCGAGCCCGCCAAGCTGGCCGCCGCGTTCGGCCTGCCCGGGCTGAACCAGGACGCCTTTGCCGTCATCTGGACCACCACGGCCTGGACCCTGCCCGCCAACCAGGCGCTCAACCTCAACCCGGAGCTCGACTACTGCTTGGTCGACACCGCCCGCGGCCTGCTGCTGCTCGCCGCGGCGCGGGTCCAGGACTGCCTGCAGCGCTACGGTCTCGAGGGCCGCGTCGTCGCCACCACCAAGGGGCAGAATCTGGCTGGCATCAATTTCCGCCATCCGCTTGCAGCCATCGACCCGTGCTACGACAGGCTCAGCCCGGTTTATCTCGCCGATTACGCCACGGCGGAGGATGGCACCGGCATCGTGCACTCCTCGCCCGCCTATGGTCTGGACGACTTCAACTCCTGTCTCGCCCACGGCATGCGCATCGAGGACATCCTCAACCCCGTCCAGGGCGACGGAATGTACGCCGCCGACCTGCCGCTGTTCGGCGGCATGCAGATCTGGAAGGCGGCGCCGGTCGTCACCGACGCCCTGCGCCGGGCCGGCAGGCTATTCGCGACGCGGGACATCCTGCACAGCTACCCGCATTGCTGGCGTCACAAGAGCCCGGTGATCTACCGCGCCGCGGCGCAATGGTTCATCCGCATGGACGAAGGCGAAGGCGTGTTCACCAAGGACAAGGCACCCAAGACCCTGCGGCAGATGGCTTTGGACGCCATCGACCACACCGGCTTCTACCCCGAAAACGGGCGCGTCCGGCTGCGCGACATGATCGCCAACCGTCCCGACTGGTGCATCTCGCGCCAGCGTGCCTGGGGCGTGCCGCTGCCCTTCTTCCTGCACAAGGACACGGGCGAGTTGCACCCGCGCACCATGGACATCCTCGACCAGGCGGCGAATCTGGTCGAGCAGGGTGGCATCGAGGCCTGGAGCCGGGTCACGGCCGAGGACATCCTCGGCCCCGGCGAGGCGCCGCACTACATCAAGAGCGGCGACATCCTCGAAGTGTGGTTCGACTCGGGCTCGACGTTCTTCCACGTGCTGCGCGGCACCCACCCCGAGGCCCATCACGATGCCGGGCCCGAGGCCGACCTCTATCTGGAAGGCCATGACCAGCACCGCGGCTGGTTCCACAGCTCGCTGCTGCTGGCCTGCGCCCTGGAAGGCCGCGCGCCCTACAAGAGCCTGCTGACCCACGGCTTCACCGTCGACAGCCAGGGCCGCAAAATGAGCAAGTCGCTGGGCAACGGCGTGGATCCGCTGGAAACCAGCAAGAAGCTCGGCGCGGAAATCATCCGTCTATGGGTGGCCTCCAGCGACTACTCGGGCGACATCGCCGGCGACGATAAGATCCTCGCGCGCGTGGTCGACAGCTACCGCCGCGTGCGCAACACCCTGCGCTTCCTGCTCGCCAACGTGGCCGATTTCGACCCCGCCAGCCAGGCCGTTGCGCTGGAACAGATGCTGGAGATCGACCGCTGGGCGCTGGCGCGAACCGCCGAATTCCAGGCCTCGGTGCTGCAGCACTACGAGGCCTACGAATTCCATCCGGTCGTGGCCAAGCTGCTCATCTTCTGCTCCGAAGACCTGGGCGGTTTCTATCTGGACGTGCTCAAGGACAGGCTTTACACCACGCCAGCGCGAGGCTTGCCGCGGCGCAGTGCACAAACCGCGCTGTGGCACATCACCCAGGCCATGCTGCGCTGGATTGCCCCCTTCCTCAGCTTCACCGCGGAAGAAGCCTGGCGCCACCTCGCTCCGGTCCGTGCCGCCGAAACCGGCAGCATCTTCGTCGAGACTTATCACACCCTGCCGGAGCCGGCTGATGCTGCCGCATTGCTGACCAAATGGGCACGCGTACGCGTGGTGCGCGACGAGGTCAACCGCGCCGTTGAAGCTGTGCGTAGCGAAGGCAAGCTCGGCTCATCGCTGCAGGCCTGGGTGGACCTCACGGCGCCCGGACCCGACCATGCCCTGCTTGCCAGCTTGCAGGATGAACTCAAGTTCGCCTTCATCACCTCGCAGGCCCGGCTGCAGCAAGGCGGTGAACTGGCCGTGCGAGTGCTGGCCGCCGATGCCGCCGGGGCCAGCAAATGCGAACGCTGCTGGCATTGGGAAACCGATGTTGGCGCCGACCTCCGCCACCCCGGGCTGTGCCCGCGCTGCGTGGGCAATCTGCAAGAGCCTGGCGAAGCGCGCCGGTTTGCCTGAGACATGGCCGGGACCTGACAACACGCTGCGCACCACGACGCGGTCAGCATTCCACCACGCTCATCCTGCGCCAACCCAACCATGAACCAGCCCCGCCACATGCCTTCATCCGACTCGACGCCCAGGCCTGTGCCCAACGCGCGCCCCAATGTCTGGCCCTGGTTGCTCACGGCGACCTTGGTCGTGGCGCTGGATCAGCTCAGCAAATGGTTGATCACGCAGGATCTGCCGCTAGACGCCAGCCGTCGCATCACCGGTTTTTTCAATCTGGTGCACATCGAGAACCCGGGCGCCGCGTTTTCCTTCCTCGCCGCTGCCGCGGGCTGGCAGCGCTGGCTGTTCACCGCTCTTGGCCTGGGCGCATCCGCACTCATCGTCTGGTTGCTGTTCCGGCATCGCGGCAAGACGCTGTTCAGCCTTGCGCTGGCGTTGATTCTCGGCGGCGCCCTGGGAAACGTCGCCGACCGGCTGATCTGGGGCCATGTCACCGATTTTCTCGATTTCTACGTCACCATCGGTGGCCGGCAATGGCACTGGCCCGCCTTCAACCTCGCCGACAGCTCGATCTTCGTCGGCGCCGTCCTGCTCTTGCTGGACGAATGGCGCCAGGCACGCCATCGCAAGGGCGAAGCGCGCTGAGCCCTGCGACGTCTTTCGCACGCACCGCCCGTGCGCTCAGGGCTCGAGCACGATGCTGCCGGTGGTGGCGCGGCTTTCCAGCGCAATGTGCGCCTGCGCCGCATCGCGCAAGGCGAAGCGCTGGCCGATGAGCGGTTTGACCTGACCCGAGCCGACCACGGCGAACAATTCAGCGGCCATCTGTTCCAGCGTGCCGCGGTCGGCGATGTGGGTCATCAAGGTCGGCCGCGTGACGTACAGCGAGCCCTTGGCCGCCAGGTCCGTCAGGGTCACCGGCGGCACCGGCCCGGAGGCATTGCCGAAGCTGACCATCAGGCCGAAGGGCTGCAGGCAGGCGAGCGAGCGCTCCCAGGTATCACGGCCGACCGAGTCGTACACCACCGCAACACCCTTGCCGCCAGTCAGTTCCTTGACGCGCGACACCAGGTCGTCCGTGCGGTAGTTGATGCAATGGGCGTAGCCGTTTTGCAGCGCCAGGCGGCACTTTTCGTCGCTGCCGGCGGTGCCGATGAGTTGCACGCCCAACGCCCGTGCCCATTGCCCGGCGATCAGACCGACGCCGCCGGCGGCAGCGTGGAACAGGGCGACATCGCCGGCCTGCAGCTTGCGGGTACGGCGCAGCAGGAACTGGGCGGTCAAGCCCTTGAGCATCATGGCGGCGGCGGCATCGAAACCAATCGCATCCGGCAGCTTCACCAGCACCCGTGCCGGCATGACCCGCGCCTGCGCGTAGGCCCCGGTCGGGCCATTGCTGTAAGCCACGCGGTCGCCGGGTGTGAAGCTGGTGACGCCCTCGCCCACGGCCTCCACGGTTCCCGCCGCCTCCAGGCCGAGCCCGGCGGGGAACTGCAACGGATAAAGACCGGTGCGGTGGTAGACATCGATGAAATTCACGCCAACGGCGCCGTGGCGCACACGAACTTCACCAGGTCCGGGACTGCCCAGCTTCAACTCCTGCCATTGCAGGACTTCAGGGCCGCCGGCGCGATCGATGCGAATGGCGTGGGTCGTGGTCATGATGGTCTCCGGACATGGTTTTGATGGGTTTGCAAACCAAACCGCATTGTGCCGATTCGGCGGCAAGCTTGCAGACCCCACTCAAGCTTGCATCCGGACGCATCAGCCGAAGCGCGCCCGGCTCTGCCATGTGGCCAGCATCAAGGCCCCTGCCGACAGCACAGCTCCGGCGCCGAAGGCGTAGGGCGCGCCGAAGGCCTGCCATAGCCAACCGGCGCCAAAACCGGCAAGCAATTGCAGCAAACCGGTGGTGAGGTAATAAACCCCGAACGCCGTAGCGCGCAGGGCCTGTGGCGCGGTGGCCGCCACGGCCGCTGCGAACACCCCCTGCGTGAGTCCCAGGTGCAGTCCGTACAACGCCACGCCCAGCCAAAGTGCAGGCATGCCAGGTAACGCCAGCAACACCATGGATGCACACAACATCCCCATGCCCGACATCAGCACCACGCGCCGGCCGTAGCGCTGCGCCAACACACCGGCAGGATAGGCGCTTGCTGCATACACCAGGCTGAACAGCAGCGTGACGAGCGGTATCCACAACAAGGGCACCCCTTGCTCCTGTCCCCGCAGCACCAGAAAGGCCTCGGACAAACGGGCCAGGGTGAAGACGCCGGCCAGGCCCACCACACCCCAGTAAGGGCGCGGCAGGCTGCGTGCCACGGCCCAGCGCGATGCCCTGTCCGCACCCGGATGTCGACTGCGGGGGGCAGCAGCGCGCGCGCCTAAGTTGGCCGGTTCACGCACCCCGAATACGAGAATGCCCACGGCCACCACCGCCGGCAACACACCGAACCACAACAGCAAGCGCAGCCGGTCGTGCAGCCACCAGAGCAAGCCGATGGCAGCCAATGGCCCGAGAAATGCGCCCACCGTGTCCATGCTCTGGCGCAAACCATAGGCGGCGTTGCGCAACGGCTCGGGCGTGGCATCAGCCAGCAGCGCATCGCGCGGTGCGCCACGAATACCTTTGCCGATGCGGTCGATGAAGCGCGCAGCGATCACCTCCGCCGCGCCCGATGCGAGCGGAAACAAGGGCTTGGTCGCGGCCGATAGCCCATAGCCCAGCACGGCCAGCAGCTTGCGCTTGCCCAGATGATCGGACAGCGCACCGGAAAACGCCTTGAGCACCGAGGCGGTGGCTTCGGCCAGGCCCTCGACCAGGCCAACGACGACGATGCTCAAGCCGAGCACACGGGTCATGTAGACCGGCAGCACCGCATGGATGAGTTCGGACGACATGTCCATGAACAGGCTCACCCAGCCGAGCAGCCAGACGGTGCGCGGCAGGCGCGTGTTCGGCGCGGGATCGGGGCGCGTTTCGGGCAGGGTGTTCAAGGGCGGGGACGCCGACGGCGTGAAAAAATGGGAGCAGCGCTGCATGTTGTGATGCAGGGCCTGATGCAGCGGTTAAGCGCAGTCTAAGACCCCGGCCCGATACTGCGGGACATCCCGCTGCGGCACAATCCAACTCCCCCACCCTCCACATTCCCATGCGCCTGCTGCTTGTCGAAGACGATGCCATGATCGGCGAGAGTGTGCTCGACGCGCTACGCGGCGACGGCTACGCGGTGGACTGGGTGCGCGACGGCCAGATGGCCGACGCCGCCTGGAGCACCGAGCATTACGACCTCGTGCTGCTCGATCTCGGCCTGCCCCGGCTCGACGGTTTGCAAGTGCTGAAAAAAGCGCGCGCACGGCACGATCGCACCCCGGTGCTCATCGCCACCGCGCGCGATGCGGTGCAGGCCCGCATCGCCGGACTCGATGCCGGGGCCGACGACTATGTGCTCAAGCCCTATGACCTCGACGAGTTGCAGGCCCGCATCCGCGCCTTGCTGCGCCGCGCCGCCGGCCGCGCCGAGCCGGTGTTCGAACACGGCCCGGTGCGCCTGAACCCGGCCACCCACGAAGCCACCTTCGAGGCCCAGCCGGTGCCACTCTCACAGCGCGAATGGGCGGTGCTGGAAGCGCTGATCGCGCGCCCCGGCGTCATTCTCTCGCGTACCCAACTCGAAGAAAAACTCTACAGTTGGAAAGACGAAATCTCCAGCAACGCGGTCGAGGTGTATGTCCACAGCCTGCGCAAAAAGCTGGGGGCTGATTTCATCCGCAACATTCGCGGCATGGGGTATGTGATTTCACGCGAGATCCCGGCGGCACATCATGGCACGGGGGCCAGCCCTGCCGACACGGCACGCAGCGACAGCGGTGACGCAGGCGATGCGGGAGACGATGCGTGAAATCCCTGCGCGCCCAATTGCTGGTGCTGCTCACCGCGGCTGTGCTGCTTGCCGCCCTGGTGCAGGCCGTGGTGGTGTTCAACAGTGCCATGCGCGAAGCCGATGCGGTGTTCGACTACCACCTGCAGCAACTGGCGCTGTCGCTGGCCAGCGGCGACCTCGGGCTGCCGGGCTTTGGCCCGAATGCCGACGACCACAACGGCGTGGACTACGTGGTGCAGGTCTGGGCCCCGGACGGCCAGCGCATCTATGTTTCGCGCCCGCGGCTGGAACTGCCGGATCAGGCGGTGCTGGGCTATGCCAATGTCGGGGTCGGCGGGCAGCAATGGCGCGTGTTCTCCATGCAGGCGGGCGGGCGCACCATCCAGGTGGCACAGCCCTTGCTCAGCCGTCGCGCTCTCGCCCTGACCTTCGCCTTCAATTCCGTCTGGCCCATGTTGCTGATCGCACCACTCTTGCTGCTGGCCGTGGCCTGGGTAGTGCGGCGTTCGCTCAAACCCTTGCGCTCGCTGTCGCAGGAGTTGGAAAACCGGGCCGCCACCTCTTTCGATCCCATCGACCCGCAACCGGTGATGCAGGAAATGCAGCCCGTGGTGCGCGCCATGAACGGCCTGTTCACACGCACCCGCCAAGCCTTCGACACACAGCAGATGTTCGTGGCCGACGCCGCCCACGAATTGCGCTCGCCGCTGGCCGCGCTCAAGGTGCAGATCCAGATGCTCGGCCGCGCACAGGAGGAGGCTGCCCGCCAGATCGCGCTGCAGCGCCTGGGCTCCGGCCTGGACCGCGCCACGCACCTGGTCGAGCAACTGCTCGCCCTGGCACGCGCCGACTCCAGCGGCCAGGAGGCCGCCGCGCCCAGCTCGCTCACCCAGGCTGCGCGGCTGGCCTTGTCCGACACGCTGGAGCTGGCACAAACACGCGGTGTCGACGCCGGGCTGGAGCAGGCCGAGGATCTCACCGTGGACGCCCCGCCCAACGGCCTGCGCATGCTCGCGCGCAATCTGGTGGACAACGCCTTGCGCTACACCCCGGCTGGCGGACGGGTGGACGTGCGGGTGCGGCAGGAAGGCGGCCGGGCCGTGCTCGAAGTGGATGACTCCGGTCCCGGTATTCCGGTGGACGACCGGGCACGCGTGTTCGATCGTTTCTACCGCCGCGAGAACGCGCCGCCCGGCGGCAGCGGCCTGGGCCTGGCCATCGTGCAAAGCGTGGCCGAACGCAGCGGCGCCCAGCTCAGCCTGCTGGATTCCCCCCTCGGCGGACTGCGGGTACGGGTGGAATTCCCGGCCGCGGTGGCGCCTGCCGATGCACAGGTTGTCGCGTCAATCGACCCGCCGGCCACCGAACACCGGCCGGCAGCCCGATAACCAGGCGCTCAGGACGCCTGCGCTTCCAGGTCAAACGCCTTGTGCAAGGCACGCACGGCCAGTTCCAGGTACTTTTCCTCGATCAGCACCGAAACCTTGATTTCGGAGGTGGAAATCATCTGGATGTTGATGCCTTCCTCCGACAGCGTGCGGAACATCTTGCTGGCCACGCCGGCGTGCGAACGCATGCCGACGCCGACGATGGACACCTTGCAGGCTTTCGGGTCGCCGATGATGTCCTTGGCGCCGATGTGCGCCTGGATGCTGGTCTTGAGAATATCCAGCGTGCGGGCGTAGTCGCCGCGGCCGACGGTGAAAGAAAAATCGGTATAGCCGTCGACGCTCTGGTTCTGCACGATCATGTCGACATCGATGTTCGCGCCGCCCACTGCGCTCAGAATTTGGTAGGCGATGCCGGGGCGATCGGGCACGCGCACGACGGTGATCTTGGCTTCATCGCGGGCGAAAGCGATGCCGGAGACAACGGCTCGTTCCATGGTCTGGTCTTCCTCGAAGGTGATGAGAGTGCCGCTGCGCATTTCCTGCTCCAGTGGGATATCCCAGGGCGTAAGGCTGGAGAGCACGCGCAAGCGCACACGGTATTTGCCGGCGAATTCCACCGAGCGCGTCTGCAGCACCTTGGAGCCGAGGCTGGCCATTTCCAGCATTTCTTCAAAGGTGATGGTGGACAGCTTGCTGGCCTCCGGCACGACGCGCGGGTCTGTGGTGTAGACGCCATCGACATCGGTGTAGATCTGGCATTCGTCGGCGCCCAGCGCCGCGGCCAGCGCCACGCCCGAGGTGTCGGAGCCGCCACGGCCCAGGGTGGTGATGTTGCCGGCATCGTCGACGCCTTGGAAACCGGCGACGACGACGATCATGCCGGCATCCAGATCGGCACGCATGCGCGTCTGGTCGATGGATTCGATCCGCGCCTTGGTGAACGCGCTGTTGGTGCGGATGCCGACCTGAAAGCCCGTGTAGCTGCGCGCCTCGCGCCCCTGCGCCTTCAGCGCCATGGCGAGCAGCCCGATGCTGACCTGCTCGCCGGTGGAGGCCACGACGTCAAGCTCGCGCGGATCGGGGTCGGGCTGGATTTCGCGGGCCATGGCGATGAGCCGGTTGGTCTCACCCGACATGGCCGATACCACCACCACGACCTGGTGCCCGGCATCCGCCCATTTGATGGCGCGGCGCGCGACGTTCTTGATGCGTTCGACGGAACCGACCGAGGTGCCGCCGTATTTCTGGACGATGAGCGCCATGTTTGCGTTGGAAGGGAACGAGAAGGCGCGCAAACCGCCAGTGCGCGCCCGCTACGGAAAGCCGGAAATTATAGGCAGCGCGTCCCCACATGCATGGAGCAAACTCACGGGCACTTGTCGTTTGCGCCCACTCGGGGCGGCCAGGCCGCAGCAGGGTGCTCTGCTCAGTCTGCCGATCGCACCCGCACCAGGGAGCCACCCCGGCGCTCCAGGGTCGCTCCCCCCAGCCGCACCTGCAAGTCCATGGCGCCGCGCTCGCTGGCGCGCACCTGCCGTCGCAGGTTATCAATCTGCCCATGGCTGCTGCGCAGCCCGGCCTGCCGCAGCCACAGCCGCAGCACCTCGCTCAGGCGGGCGTCGCCCAGCTCACGCAGTGCGTCCAGACTCAGGCCCTCATGGGTGGTACAGCGGGCAACATCAAGCGCGGCCATGTCCTCGATGCTGGCTGCGGCATGGGCGCACAACGCCGCCGAGCGCGCCAGGGTGCTGCGCCAGCCCGGCTCCAGCCTGGCGATGACCGGCAACAATTCATGCCGGATGCGGCTGCGGCGAAACGCCGGATCATGATTCATCGGGTCGCGCAGGTACGGCAGCGGCAGCGACCAAGCATCCAGCGATTGCCGCAACACCGCGGCGGAACACGCCAGCAAGGGCCGGCCCAGCCACAAGCCGTTGCGCTGTGTCGCTTCGGGCATCGCCGCCAATCCTTTGGGGCCGGCGCCACGCAGCAGGGCCAGCAAGAGCGACTCAGCCTGGTCGTCGGCCTGATGGCCGAGGAGCAGCCAGTCGCAACCCAGCCCCCGCGCCGCCGCACCCAGGGCCTGATAGCGGGCATCACGGGCCTTGTCCTCCAGGCTGTCGCCACGCTGCGCCCGCACCTGCACCGGCAGTACGGCGCACGCCACGTTCCAGGCAGCGCAGCGCTGGCGTACATGGTCGGCGAAGATGTCGGCGCCAGACTGCAAGCCGTGATGCACATGCAAGGCGCGCAGACGCTCGGGCCCCCAGATGCGCAGCGCTCCCAGCAGCAGCGCGGTCGAATCGGCACCGCCACTGAAGGCGATGGCTACTGGCGCCGCACTTGCGCCCAGGGCGGCATGCCGATGCAGGAAGCCGCGCAGGGCGACCAAGGCCGGTTCGACCTGCGAACCCTGGGCAGCCGGCATGGAGGATGACACGGTTGTCAAGCGCATCGAGCCGCCGCGACGGGCCCGTTCGCCGAGCGTTTCAGCGCGTGGACTTGGTGTCCTGGAATTTGCCGAAGGCGCAAAGGCGGTCGTAGCGCTGCTTCACCAGATCGGCCGGTTTGATGCCCTGGAATTGGCGCAGGCTCTCG
>JAJXUC010000078.1 GCA_021783435.1 Pseudomonadota bacterium
CGCGGTAGTAATGGAGCATCGCGTCCATGGCGGCGGGTTGCAGCCAGGCCTGCTTGTAGAGCGCGATCTCTGCCTCGGTCAGCACGATCTGCCCCGTCACGGGATGGCGAAACAGGGCGAGCAGGCGCTGGCCATCATCGCGCAGCAACAGCTCGGCCGCGTCGCTCTCGCGAAAACGCAGCATGTACCGGCTCGCGGCCTGCTGCGCCGGGTCATGGGTGAGGGCGCGGGCAAAGGGAATGGGGTGGGGCGAGTTGATGATGACCAGCCGCGAGATGCATTGCGGCTGGCGCGCCGCCAGGCTCCAGGCCACCGCGCCGCCCCAGTCGTGCGCGACCAGCACACAGTGCGCATGGCCGAAGTGTTGCAGCAGGCCGAGCAAGTCGTCCATCAACGGTTGCACCCGGTAGGCGGCCACGCCCTGCGGCTTGTCCGAGAGGTTGTAGCCGCGCAGGTCGGGCGCCACGGCGAAATGATCACGGCCGAAGGCCGCGAGTTGCGTCTGCCATGCCGCCCAGCATTCGGGGAAGCCGTGGACGAACAGCATCATCGGCCTGCCCGGATCCCCCGCGCTGGCGACATGCAGACGGATGCCGCTGGAGAGCGTGACGTCATGGTGTTGCAGCATGCCGGGCTCCGGTTCAAGGCGAGGGCACGCGCACCAGGCGGCCGTCCACCAGGCAAGCGACGCCATCATCCGCGTGAGGCTGGGCTGCGTACTCCACTTCGGCGTCGAGACGGCGCGCCGTCATCAGCCGTCCCACGCGCGAGTCTCGCAGGCTGCGCAGGGCGTCGCTGCCTCGGTGCAGGGCTGCGGCGGCCAGCGCCGCATCCGAAAAACTGCGCTCTCCGCGAGCCTGCTGCAGACAAGCCACCAGCAGGCCGGCACCGTAGAAATCCTCCAGATTGAACTGCCCGCTCGAGCCCGCACAGACCACCAGCAAGGTGCTGTGCGGATGCTCGCGCAGCACATGCGCAATGGTGGCCCGGGCGTTGCGCAGGCTGGCGGCGTAAACCCGGGCGGCGGGTTCGGCCTTGCGCAGCGCCACCGTGCCATTCGTGGTGCTGTAGATCAGCGTGCGTTCGCGCAGGTCGTGGCGCATGAGCGCAAGTGGCGTCGGGTGGGCAAAGCCGGGCAGGGTTTCGGCGTCGAGTTCACCGCTGAGGACAGTGCTTGACGGCTCCAGCCCTGCGGCGATGCGGCGCGCGTGCGCGGCGTCCAGCGCCGGAATGACGGCACTGGCCCCGGCCTGCAGCGCTGCCAGTGCCGAGGTGGTGGCGAACAGGACGTCGAGCACGATGACCACGCGGCCATCCAGGCGCTGGGTGTCGAGTTCCTCCTTGGTCAGAAGGACGTGAATTTTTTGCATGGTTTCGAGCCGACGCCGTGGCGTCGTAGGGCGCCTTTACAAGTGAACGCCGGCAGGCTAGCATCGATCATATTCAAAACAAAGTTCTGCATTGCGGAATCACGTATCTGCAATCGCACCGGGCTCGTTCACCTTCCAGGAGACAGCATGAGCAGCGTCATTGCATCGCGCTTGGGGGACGTTGCCGTCCTCACGCTCGACAACCCACCAGTCAACGGCTTTGGCAGGCAGCAGCGACGCCTGCTGGTGGAGGCCATCGACGTTGCAGTCGCCGACCCCGCGGTGCTCGGCATCGTCGTCACCGGGGCAGGGGCGATGTTTTCCGGTGGCGCCGACATTCGCGAATTCGGCCAGCCCGAAGCGATGGCGTCGCCCCATTTGCTCGATGTCATCGCCGTGGCCGAAGCCTGCTCCAAACCCGTGGTCGCAGCCATCAACGGCACCTGCATGGGCGGCGGGCTGGAATTCGCACTCGGCTGCCATGGCCGCGTCGCCCTGGAGTCAGCCCTGGTCGCGCTGCCCGAGGTCAAGCTCGGCCTGCTGCCAGGTGCTGGCGGCACCCAGCGCCTGCCGCGCGCCGTCGGGCTGGAAAGCGCCATGAACATGATTGTGTCCGGCGAACCGGTGCCGGCCAAAATGCTGGCGAAAACGGCGCTGTTCGACGCTGTGGTCGAGCAAGACGTGGTGGCGGCGGCAGCCGACGTCGCGCGCAAGCTGGCGGCCTCGCCGCAGTCCACACCCAAGGTGCGCGAACATGCGCTTGACCACGCCGACGCCGAAGCCTTCATCCAGTTCACCCGCACCATGGTGCAGGCGCAATTCCCGCGTGAGCCGGCCCGCCTGCAGTGCGTGGAGGCGGTGGCCGGCGCGCTCAAGCCCTTCGATGAGGGTCTGTTGCAGGAACGCAGGCTGTTCGCCATGCTGATGGCCACGCCCGAATCGCAGGCGCTGCGCCACGCCTTTTTCGCCGAGCGCGCGGCGTCCAAAATTCCCGACGTGCCCGCCGACACGCCAGCACGCGCCATCGCCAAGGTCGGCGTGATTGGCGCCGGCACCATGGGAGGTGGCATCTGCATGAATTTTTTGAACGCTGGCATCCCCGTCACGCTGCTTGAAACCGCGCAGGAGGCGCTGGACCGAGGTGTGACCACCATCCGCAGGAACTACGACAACTCGGCCAGGAAGGGCAAGCTCAAGCCCGAACAAGTGGACAAGCGCATGGCCCTGCTGCACCCCACGCTGGATTTCGCGCAACTGGCCGATTGCGACCTCGTCATCGAAGCCGTGTTCGAGACCATGGAGGTCAAGCGCGAGGTGTTCCGGCACCTGGACGCCGTGGCCAAGCCGGGGGCCATTCTTGCGTCCAACACCTCGACCCTCGATCTGGACGCCATCGCCGGCTTCACCAAGCGCCCGCAGGACGTCGTCGGTCTGCATTTTTTCAGTCCTGCCAACGTCATGAAGCTGCTAGAAGTGGTGCGCGGCAAGGCCACCTCCAAGGACGTGCTCGCCACGGTGATGAAAGTGGCCAAGACCATACGCAAAACGGCGGTGGTTTCGGGAGTGTGCGACGGTTTCATCGGCAACCGCATGATCGAACATTACGGCCGCATGGCGAACTTCCTCGTGGAGGAGGGCGCGAGCCCGCAGCAGGTGGACCGAGCGCTCGAAGCCTGGGGCATGGCGATGGGGCCTTACCGCATGGCCGATCTGGCAGGCAATGACATCGGCTGGGCGATTCGCAAGCGGCGTTATGTCGAGAAGCCGACGGTGCGGTATTCCGCCCTGGCTGACCGCCTGTGCGAGCGCGGCCGTTTTGGCCAGAAGACGGGAGCCGGCTGGTATCGCTACGAGCCGGGCAAGCGCGATGCGTTGCCAGACCCCGAAGTGGATGCCCTCATCCTGGACTACCGCAAGGAGATCGGCGTCACGCCTCGCCCGTTCAGTGACGCCGAGATCGTCGAGCGTTGCATCTACGCCTTGGTGAACGAAGGCGCGCGGCTGCTGTCCGAGGGAATCGCACAGCGCGCTTCGGATATCGACCTCGTGTACCTGGCCGGATATGGTTTCCCGGCCTGGCGCGGCGGGCCGATGGGCTACGCCGACAGCGTCGGCCTGGCCATGGTGGCGCGCCGCATGCGCCAGTTCGCGGCGCAGCCGCGGGGCGATGCCGCGTTCTGGCAACCCGCGCCACTGCTGGCCGAACTGGCGACGCAGGGCAAGACCTTCAGCGGCGCTTGACGCCGCCAGCGCCGCAGCCGCAGGCATGCTCTGATTCCGGCATCCTCGATTCACGCGCAAGCACGCCCCGACGCACCACCCCGTCATTCGCCACACACCCCTGGAGCTTCCCATGCTAGAGGCTGTCATCGTCTCCACCGCACGCACGGCGCTGGCCAAATCCCGGCGCGGAGCGCTCAACCTGACCCATGGCGCCACACTCGGCGGTCATGTGGTGCAAGCCGCGGTGCAACGCGCGGGCATCGACCCTGCCGAGGTCGAAGATTGCATCTTCGGCTGCGCTTACCCCGAGGGCGCCGCCGGCGGCAATATCGCGCGGCAGATTGCGCTGCGCGCCGGACTGCCGGTGACGGTGGCGGGCGCCACGGTCAACCGCTTTTGCGCGTCGGGCCTGCAGGCCATCGCCCTCGCGGCGCAACGCGTCATCGTCGATCAGGTTCCGGTGATGGTCGCCGGCGGCGTCGAGTCCATTTCCTGTGTGCAGAACGATCGCGCCAACAAGCACATGCTGCGCGAAACCTGGCTGCAGCAGCACAAGCCGGAGATTTACTGGACCATGTTGCAAACCGCCGAGACCGTGGCCAAGCGCTACGGGATTGCGCGGCGGCAGCAGGATGAATATGGCGCGCGCAGCCAGCAGCGTGCGGCGGCTGCCCAGGCCGCCGGTCGGTTCGCGGACGAAATCGTGCCCATCACCGTGCGAACCGGCGTGGCCGACAAGTCCACCGGCCAGCTCCTCACGCGCGAAGTCACGCTCAGTCTCGACGAAGGCATTCGCGCCGACACCACCTATGAAGGCGTGGCCAGGATCCGTCCGGCCCTGCCCGGCGGAGTCATCGCCGCCGGCAATGCCAGCCAGTTTTCCGACGGTGCCTCGGCCTGCGTGGTGATGAACGCCCGACTTGCCGAGCAGCGCGGGCTCAAGCCCCTGGGGGCGTTCCGCGGCTTTGCCGTGGCCGGTTGCGAGCCGGATGAAATGGGCATCGGCCCCGTGTTCGCCATTCCGCGTCTGCTGCAGCGCACCGGGCTGAGGATCGACGACATCGGCCTGTGGGAGCTGAACGAGGCGTTTGCCGTGCAGGTGCTTTACTGCCGCGACAAGCTCGGCATTCCCGACGAGCGGCTCAACGTCAACGGCGGCGCCATTGCCGTCGGCCATCCGTATGGAGTCACGGGCGCGCGCCTGGTGGGCCATGCCCTGATCGAGGGCAAGCGCCGCGGCGTGAAGCATGTGGTGGTCACCATGTGCATTGGCGGTGGCCAGGGCGCGGCAGGTTTGTTCGAGGTGCTGTGATTGCCGCCCGCAACGAGCCGTTGAGCCATGCGCCGAACCATCGATTTCCTGTTGCGTGACTGGCTCGACGTTCAAGCCCTGAACGCCAGGCCACGTTACGCCGAGCACAGCGTCGAGACCTTCGCCCAGGTGCTCGACACCTGCGAACGCATCGCCCGCGACAAATTCGCGCCCTTCAATCGCCTGGTCGATCTGGAAGAGCCGCGCCAGGATGGCGACCGGGTCATCCTGCCGCAAGCCACGCACGATGCCTGGCGGGCCTATGCCGAGTCCGGCATGCTGGCCGCAGCGCAGGACGAAGCTCTCGGCGGCATGCAACTGCCCTACACCGTGGAGGCTGCGGCCAACGCGTTCTTCGCCAGAGCCTCGGTCGGCATCGGCGCCGGCATGCTCACGGTGGGCAACGCCAATTTGCTGATGGCGCACGGCACCCCGGCGCAGCAGCGCGTGTTCGCGCATGCCGAGTTCAGCGGCCGCTGGGCGGGGACGATGTGCCTGTCCGAACCCCAAGCCGGCTCCAGTCTCTCGGATATCGCCACCCGCGCCGTGCCGGATGGCGACGACTTCGAGACGGACGCACTCGGCCCGCGCTACCGCCTGTTCGGCAACAAGATGTGGATATCGGCCGGCGAGCACGAACTCACGGAGAACATCGTGCATCTGGTGCTGGCCAAGATTCCCGGGCCCGATGGCAAGCTCATCCCCGGTCCGCGCGGCATTTCACTGTTCATCGTGCCCAAGATCCTGGTGGATGCCCAGGGCCGGCTCGTGCGCAAGTATGACGCACCCCAGAGTCTGCGCGACTCACTCGGCGGGAAAGCCGGCGAGCCGGCCTCGGGGGCAACTGCGGATCTTCGCAACGACATCACCCTGGCCGGGCTCAACCACAAATGCGGTTGGCGCGGCACGCCCAACACCCTGCTGAGTTTCGGCGACGGGCGCCATCCGGTGCGTGGTGCGGCAGGTGCCATCGGCTGGCGCGTCGGTGCGCCCGGAGACGGCCTGCGTTGCATGTTCCACATGATGAACGAAGCGCGCATCGGCGTCGGCCTGGCTGCCGCCATGTTGGGCATGGCGGGCTTCGAGGCATCGCTGGCCTATGCGCGCCAGCGCCCGCAGGGACGCCCGGTCGGCCCCGCAGGCAAAGATCCGAGCCTGCCGCCTGTGGCCATCATCGACCATGCCGACGTGAAACGCATGCTGCTGGCGCAGAAGACATACGCCGAAGGCGCCCTGGCGCTGGAACTCTACTGCGCGCGGCTGGTGGACGAACACCGCACTGGAAGCGAAACCTCGGCGCGCGATGCCGGTCTTTTGCTGGACGTGCTCACGCCCATCGCCAAGAGCTGGCCGTCGGAATGGTGTCTCGAGGCTAACAGCCTGGCCATTCAGGTGCATGGTGGCTACGGCTACACGCGCGACTTTCCGGTGGAGCAGTACTGGCGCGACAACCGCCTCAACATGATCCACGAAGGCACCCACGGCATTCAGGCCCTCGACCTGCTCGGCCGCAAGGTGGTGATGCAGAGCGGTGCCGGTCTGGGCGAGCTCGCTGCACGCGTGCGCGCCACCGCGACCCGAGCCGAAGCCCTGCCGGCCCTGCAGGCGCACGCCGCGGCGCTGAACGTGGCGCTGCAACACTTGCTCGCGGCCACCCGCGCCGCATGGGAAGGTGACGACCCGGCGGCGACCCTGGCCAACGCCACGCCCTACATGCAGGCCTTCGGCCATGTGGTGCTGGGATGGATCTGGCTGGACGTGGCGCTGGTCGCACAGGCGCATGTGCATCGCGCCGACAGCCCGGACTTCCACCACGGAAAACTCCAGGCCTGTCACTATTTCTTCGCCTACGAACTGCCCAAGATCCAGGCCTGGCTGCAGGTCGTCGCCCAGCGCGACCCCACCTGCCGCACGATGCAGGACGCCTGGTTTTGAAGCCGCAGCGACGATCGACGACCGAAGCCGAGCGACCATGACATCCACCGTGCAAGGGCTTTTCGATCTCAGTGGGCGCTGCGCACTCGTCACCGGCGGTTCGCGCGGGCTTGGGCTGCAAATGGCGCAGGCGCTGGGGGACATGGGTGCCAGACTCGCCCTCGTCGCGCGCAAGGCCGATGAACTGGAGCAGGCGCGGGAGCATTTGCACGGCCTGGGCCTGCAGGCGCAGGTTTTTCCGGTCGATCTTGTGCGCCGCGAAGCCATCGCGCCGCTGGTGCGGAGCGTGCGGGAAGCGCTGGGCGGCATCGACATCCTGATCAACAACGCCGGCGCCAGTTGGGGCGCGCCGGCCGAGGACTACCCCGATGAAGCCTGGGACAAGGTCATGCGCCTGAATGTGGACGCGGTGTTCGGCCTGTGCCGCGAGGTCGGCAAACACTGCATGATGACCCAGGGTCGCGGCAGCATCGTCAACGTCGCATCCATCGCCGGCCTGCGCGGCAACCCGCTGCCCATGCGCACCATCGCCTACAACACATCGAAAGGCGCGGTGATCAATTTCACCCGGGCGCTGGCGGCGGAATGGGGGCAGTACGGCATCCGTGTCAACGCCATCCTGCCGGGATTTTTCCCGTCCCGAATGACCGCGGGTTTGCTCGACACGATGCGCGATCAGATCATGCAGAAAACACCGCTGGCGCGCCTGGGCGGCGAGCAGGATCTGATGGGCGCGGCCGTGTTTTTCGCCAGCGATGCATCGCGCCACATCACCGGCCAGTGCCTGGCGGTGGACGGCGGCGCAAGCTGCATCTGACAGCGCCGGCCGCGAGCCCCCATGATGCGAACCGACGCCACCCCGGCAACAGCCGACATGCAGCAAGCCCAAGGCGGGCCGCCGTCGACCCTGGATGCACCGCGAGGGCAGGGCGGCCGGCAAACCGCGCGCAGCGCGCTCGCGGCTATCACCAGCGTCGTGCTGGCCGGTGGCGGCAACCGCTGCTGGTGGCAGGCGGGCATGTGGGATGTGCTGGGAGCCGAGGGGCTGGCGCCGAGGCGCGTGGCCGGCGTCTCCGCCGGTGCGGCCACGGCCTGCATGCTGCTGGCGGGCAAAACCGCGCAGACCCTGGAGCACTACGGCCGCATGACGGCGCGCAACCCGCGCAATGTCTACCCCGAGCGCTTGCTGCGCGGCGAGCGCGCGTTTCCGCATGCGCAGATGTACCGCGACGCGCTGCTCACCCTCTTCGACACGCAAGCGCTCGCGGTGCTGCGCGGGCAAGTTCCGGTCTATGTGCAAGTCGCGCGTTTGCCGCGCTGGCTCGGTGCGCGCAGCGGTGTGGTGGCGGGCATCCTGGCCTACCAGTTCGACAAGCAGATGCGCAAACTGCTGCATCCGCGCGCGGGCCGCAACCTGGGCTTCGAGCCGGAGGTCCTGCTCGCCCAGAATTGCCGCACGCCGGATGAACTCGCCGACCTCCTGCTCGCCTCCAGTTGCACCCCGCCGTTCACGCCGGTGATGCAGTTGCACGGCCGCCCGGTGCTCGACGGCGGCATGGTCGACAACGTCCCGGTTGATGCCCTGCCGCCTGAGGCCGACGACGGCGTGACCCTGGTGCTGCTCACCCGACGCTATCCGCGAGCCTTGCCGCAAACGGCACGTCGCGTCTACATCCAGCCCTCGCGCCATGTGCCGGTGCGTGGCTGGGATTACACCAACCCCCATGGCATTCGCGCCGCCTACGAACTTGGGCGGAACGATGCGCGCCAACTGCTCGTTCGCATGGGCGAACGCGGTCTGGCAACTTTCCTGGAGAACACCGATGGCTGACCATAATCTGCAACTCGTCCTGGCCGAGAGGCCCAGCGGCTGGGTGGAAGAACACCACTTCCGGCTCGAACACACCCCCGTGCCCGAGCCGGGCGAGGGTGAAGTGCTGGTGCGCAACCACTGGCTGTCGCTCGACCCGTACATGCGCGGGCGCATGTCCGACGCGAAGTCCTACGCCGAGCCGGTGGCACTGGGCGCGGTGATGGTGGGCGGCACGGCCGGCGAGGTCGTGGCCTCGCGCGATCCGCATTTCAAGCCCGGCGACAAGGTGGTCGGCATGCTGGGATGGCAGTTGTATGGTGTCGCTCCCGCGCGTGCCCTGCAAAAGGTCGATGTGACCCATGTCCCGCTGTCGGCCTACCTCGGCCCGGTGGGTATGCCCGGCGTCACGGCCTGGCATGGGCTCAACGCCATTTGCAAGCCGAAGGCGGGCGAGACCGTGGTGGTGACCGCAGCTTCCGGCGCGGTGGGCAGCGTGGTGGGCCAGCTCGCCAAGGCCAAGGGCTGCCGCGCCGTGGGCGTGGCGGGCGGTGCGGAGAAATGCCGCTATGTGGTGGAGGAACTCGGCTTCGATGCCTGCGTCGACTACAAGGCCGGCAACCTCAAGGCCGACCTCAAGGCGGCGCTGCCCCATGGGGTGGACGGCCTGTTCGAGAATGTCGGCGGCGAGATTTTCGACACGCTGCTGACGCGCACCAACGCCTTCGGCCGCATTGCGCTGTGCGGCATGATCGCCGACTACAACACCACCGACCCGTACTGCATGAAGAACCTGCGCACGGTCTTGATCAACCGCCTGACACTCCAGGGTTTCATCGTCTCCGAGCACATGGACCAGTGGCCCGCCGCGCTGCGCGAACTCGGCGGCCTGGTGGCCAGCGGCAAGCTGCAATGGCGCGAGTCGGTGGCCCAGGGGCTGGAACAGGCGCCCGCCGCCTTCATCGGCATGCTCAAAGGCCAGAACTTCGGCAAACAGTTGGTCAAACTGAACTGAACCGGGAACAAGCGATGCAAGCCGAGACCCGCGAGGTGTCCCCCGCATTGGCGTTCGACGTGGCAGCCCTCGCCAGCTACTTGCATGCACGCATGACCGATCTGCAAGGGCCCTTGCATGTGGCGCAGTTCAAGGGCGGCCAGTCCAACCCCACCTATTTGCTGACGGCAGCCGACGGGCGGCGTTACGTGTTGCGGCGCAAGCCGCCGGGGAAACTGCTGCCCTCGGCCCATGCAGTGGACCGTGAGTTTCGTGTCATGCAGGCTTTAGGTCGAAGTCAGGTGCCGGTGCCGCAGATGCAACTGCTCTGCATGGACGAGAGCATCATCGGCACGCCGTTCTACCTCATGGACTTTGTCGAGGGCCGCATTCTCTGGGATCCGCTGCTGCCGGGCATGCAACCCGCCGAGCGCGCGGCGATTTTCGACGAGATGAACCGCGTGATCGCCGCCCTGCACCAGGTCGACGGGGTCGCGCTGGGGCTGGGCGACTACGGCAAGCCGGGCCAGTACATCGCCCGCCAGGTGGCGCGGTGGACGCAGCAATACCGCGCGAGCGAAACCGAGCGCATCGAGGCCATGGACAAGCTCATCGACTGGCTGCCGGCGCACATTCCCCCAGGGGATGAAACCGCCATCGTGCATGGCGACTACCGCCTGGACAATGTCGTGTTCCACCCCACCGAGCCGCGCATCCTGGCGGTGCTCGACTGGGAGCTCTCCACCCTCGGCCATCCGCTGGCAGACTTTGCTTATCACTGCATGGCCTGGCGCCTGAAGCCGGGGCAGTTTCGTGGCCTGGTCGGCGGCGATCTGGCCGCACTGGGCATACCCAGCGAGGCCGACTATGTCGCGCGCTATTGCGAGCGCACCCAGCGCGCACCGGTCTCCCCGGGCGACTGGGAGTTCTATGCTGCCTTCAACATGTTCCGCCTTGCCGGCATTTTGCAAGGCGTTCTGGCGCGGGCGCTGCAAGGCAACGCGTCCAGCGCGCAGGCGCTCGAAGCCGGCCGCCGTGCCCGGCCCCTGGCCGAGGCCGCCTGGGCGCAAGTCGAACGTGTGTTCGGGCATTGAGCGGCCGTCGATCGGCCAGTGAGCACGCAACCCAACCCTCGAGGAATCCCCATGGAATTCAGTCACAGCGACAAGGTCAGCGCCCTGCAGGAGCGCGTCGGCGCCTTCATGGAGGCGCATGTCTACCCGAACGAGACACGATTTTTTGCCGAGGTCGAGGCCAACCGCAAGGCCGGCGATGCCTGGCAGCCCACCCGGGTGATCGAGGAACTCAAGGCCGAGGCGCGCAAGGCAGGCTTGTGGAATTTGTTCCTGCCCGAGTCCGGGCGTGGCGCGGGCTTGAGCAATCTGGAGTACGCACCGCTGTGCGAGATCATGGGTCGGTCGCACATCGCCCCTGAAGCCTTCAACTGTTCGGCGCCCGATACCGGCAATATGGAAGTGCTGGAACGCTACGGCACCGCGGAGCAGAAAGCGCAGTGGCTGGAGCCGCTGTTGCGCGGCGAGATACGCTCGGGCTTCGCCATGACCGAGCCTGGCGTGGCCTCGAGCGACGCCACCAACATCCAGGCCAGCATCCGTCGC
Organism: Pseudomonadota bacterium; assembly: GCA_021783435.1. The sequence continues at coordinate 11,264 of JAJXUC010000078.1, forward strand.
GATGGCGATCAGTACGTCATCAACGGCCGCAAGTGGTGGACTTCGGGCGCCAACGATCCGCGTTGCAAGGTGTTGATCTTCATGGGCAAGACCGACGCCGCCAACCCCGACCGCCATCGCCAGCAATCGATGATCCTGGTGCCGATGGACACGCCCGGCGTGCAGGTGCTGCGCCATCTGCCGGTGTTCGGCTACGACGATGCGCCGCATGGCCACGCCGAGATCCAGTTCACCGAGGTGCGCGTGCCGGTGGGCAACATGCTGCTGGGCGAGGGCAGGGGGTTCGAGATCGCGCAAGGGCGCCTCGGCCCTGGCCGCATCCACCACTGCATGCGGCTCATCGGTCTGGCCGAACGGGCGCTGGAGTCCATGTGCCAACGGGCGCTGGCACGCACCGCGTTCGGCCGGCCGGTCGCCGACCAGGGGGTGACGCGCGAGCGCATCGCCAACGCCCGTCTGCTGATCGACCAGGCGCGCCTGCTGGTGTTCAAGGCCGCCGACATGATGGACCGCGCCGGCAACAAGGTGGCACGCAAGGACATCGCCATGATCAAGGTCGTCGCCCCGAACATGGCCTGCCAGGTGATCGACTGGGCGATGCAGGTGCATGGCGGCGGTGGCGTCAGCGACGACTTCGGCCTGGCCTATGCCTACGCCAGCGCCCGCACCCTGCGCTTTGCCGACGGCCCCGACGAGGTACACCGCAACCAGATCGCGCAGTTGGAGCTGGAGCGCTATCGTCCGCGGCATTGAAGGCGGTTCGGGCTGCCTTGCATCTCGCCAGGCCGACCCGTGCAAAACAGGAGACATGCCATGAACAAGCGCCATCTGAGGTACTGGCCCAAGGGCGTGCCGCATCACATCACCATCCCGGACACCAACCTGTTTTTCAATGCCGAGGTCTCCGCGACACGTTACCCGGACAAGCCCTACCTGATTTTCTACGACAAGGCTTTGAGCTTCGGCGAGTTCAAGCGCCAGGCTGAGACGATTGCCGGATTCCTGCAGCAGCGTTGCGGTGTGAAGACCGGTGACCGGGTGCTGCTGGACATGCAGAACAGCCCGCAATTCGTGCTGGCTTATTACGGCATCCTGCGTGCCGGGGCGGTGGTGGTGCCCATCAACCCGATGAACCTGACGCTGGAGCTCGCCCACTATGTCGAAGACTGCGGCGCGACCGTGGCTTTCGTCGGCCAGGAACTGTTCACGCAGATGCGGCCGCTGCTGGGCAAGGGGCTGAATCAGATCATCGTCGCCGCCTACAGCGACTACATCGCCAGCGCGACGAGCATCAGCGTGCCGCCATTTGCCGCGGCGCCGCGCGAGGATCTCCGTGAACCTGGGGTGACGCTCTGGGTGGAGATGTTGGAGAAGCAGCACAGGCCAACCCCGCTGACCACCGGGCCGGACGACCTCTGCGTCATGCCCTACACCTCCGGCACCACCGGCAAACCGAAAGGGTGCATGCACACCCACCGCAGCGTGATGAGCACGGTAGCCGGCGGCACCGAATGGCTGCACATGCCCAAGGACACCGTGGCGCTGGCGGTCCTGCCGTTTTTCCATGTCACCGCCATGCAGGGCGGCATGAACGCTTCGCTCTACAACGGCAACACCATGGTGCTGTTGCCGCGTTGGGACCGCGAAGCCGCGGCGGAATGCGTGCAACGCTACAAGGTGGGAACGTGGCAGGCGATCGCAGCCATGGTTGTGGATTTTCTGATGAATCCGCGCATCGAAGACTATGACCTCTCCAGTGTCTGGAATATGAGCGGGGGAGGGGCTGCCATGCCCGAAGCCGTGGCGCAAAAGCTGCATGACCTCTGCGGCATCACCTACATCGAGGGCTATGGCATGACGGAAACCATGGCGCCGACGCATGTGAACCCGGTGCATCGACCCAAGCGGCAATGTCTTGGCGTTCCGATTTTCGACGTCGATGCCCGCATCATCGACCCGCAGACCCTGCGCGAACTGCAGCAGGGCGAGGTCGGCGAAATCATCGTCCATGGACCTCAAGTGATGCAGGGCTACTGGAAGCAGCCTCAAGCGACGGAGCAGGCCTTCGTCATGCTCGACGGCACGCGTTTCCTGCGCACCGGCGATCTGGGCCGCGTGGATGACGAGGGCTATTTCTTCATGGTCGACAGGCTCAAGCGCATGATCAATGCCTCGGGCTACAAGGTCTGGCCGGCCGAGGTGGAAACCATGATGTACCGGCATCCGGACATTGCCGAGGCTTGCGTCGTGGCCGCGCTGGACAGCAAACGCGGCGAAACGGTCAAGGCCTATGTGGTGCTCAAGCCCGATGCGCGTGGCCGTGTCAGCGAACAGGACATCGTCGAGTGGGCACATGCGCAGATGGCGTCCTACAAAAGCCCGCGAATCGTGGAGTTCGTCGAGAGCCTGCCCAAGTCCGGCACGGGCAAGGTGCAATGGCGTGCCTTGCAGGAGAGGGAGGCAGCGCGGCAGACCCATTCGACAGCCTGAACTGTCTTCCATGGACCGACTCGACGCATGCTCGATTGCCTGCGACAACCCACCAGGATGAACCCCATGATCGTCGTCCACCACCTCAATGAATCGCGCTCGCAGCGTGTCCTGTGGCTTCTGGAAGAATTGGCGGTGCCCTATGACATCCGGCACTATGCCCGCGATCCCAAGACCCGTCTGGCGCCGGCGGAACTCACCGCGGTGCATCCTCTGGGCAAGTCACCCGTGATCGAAGATCGCGGCCAGATCATCATCGAGTCCGGCGCGATTGTCGATTACCTGATCCGGCACTACGGCGAGGGCCGTTTGCAACCGCAACAGCCTTCGCTGGATTTCGAGCGTTACAACCAATGGCTGCACTACGCCGAAGGATCGGCCATGCTTCCGCTGCTGCTGAAGATGTATGTCTCGCGCCTTGGCGAGGCGGGGGCTCCGCTGGCACCGCGCATCGACAGTGAACTGGCCAATCACCTGGGCTTTATCGACCGTGCCCTTGAGGGCCGTACATGGCTGGTCGGCGACACGCTCACTGGCGCCGATATCCAGATGAGCTTCGTTGGCGAAGCCGCGCGTGGTTTGCGCGCCAGCTATCCCAACATGAATGCCTGGGTGCAGCGGTTTCAGCAGCGACAGGCTTACCGGCGCGCTCTGGAGCGCGGTGGACCTTATTCCTTCGCGACTTGATCAGGCCGGGCAGGGCGCGCGGCCGGCTGCGGCAAAACCGTCAGTCCTGAACCATGAACAAGACCGTCAGCCAATCGGCCACCAGCGCCGGTTTGGCCTCACCCTCGATCTCGATCGTGACGGAAAGCCGCATTTGAAATCGGCGATCGGCCTGCTGTTCCAGTGCGACGAGTGTGAAAACGCCCCGAACGCGAGAGCCGGCGCGTACCGGTGCCACGAAGCGCACCCGATCGAAGCCGTAATTCATGCTCATGGCCAGGCCCGAAATCTGCGGCAGTACGGCCTCGGCGAAATGACTCAGCAAGGACAGCGTGAGAAATCCGTGTGCGATGGTGGACCCCAGCGGACTAGCCTGGGCGCGGACAGGATCGACATGGATGAACTGGTGATCGAGCGTCGTCTCGGCAAAAGCGTCGATGCGCGACTGCTCGACCGCCAACCAGGGCGAGGCTCCGATCACTTCTCCGGTACGGGCACGCAAAGCGTCGATCCCCAGCGGTATTGCCACAGCCTGCTGCATTCGCGTCATCCCCTCGCCGATTTCAGTGTCTGGCTATTTTGCCGGCAGCGGCGGCAAACGCGCCAATCTCGGCCTTCCGAAGTCCCATCGCCCGCGGTATCTCCTGTTCCAACGATGCCGGATTCGATGCAAGAGTTATGCCAGTTGTTTACGGAACAGGACACGAGGCAACTCGGCGTTGCACTGTTTACGCTACCCTTATAGAGGCGGGTGTCGCAGTACGACCCAAAGCTGCTGGTCGCCGCTTCAAGACCAAAAAGCTCCAAAACGAACCGTTGCGACCGGCGGGGCCGAGAGGCATAGTGCGATCATGAGCCATCACACAGCAAGCGTGCTGTCCGGAGCACTCCCATGACAAGACGGCTGTGGCCAGACTGGATGGCGCGCCCCTGGTGCCTGATGGTCATGGGCAGCGTTTCCATATTGGTGGTCACCTACGGATTCATGCTGCTGATGCGCCTGTTCTTCGCCCCCCTGCTGCGCCTCGAACTCCGGCACTACGGCTTTGCCGTGTTCAATGTCGCGGCATTGACGCTCGCCATCGTCCCTTCGCTTTACTGGCTGATCCTGCGCAGGATGCGCAGAAGCGAGGCGCTCCTGCAGCAAGCCATCAGCGCCATGCTGGACGCGCTGATCATCACCGACGCGCAGGATCGGGTTGTCGAGTGGAATGCGGCCGCGGAACGGATGTTCGAGTACACGCGCGCCGAGGCTCTCGGAAAGACGGTGCAGCACATGATCGGGGCGGATCCCGGCCCTGCATGGCCGGAGCGCGCGGCCGGCGAGCCCGTGCCGGCCGCACAGGACGAACGCGGCGGCGCCCTGATCGAGGTCATGGCCCGGCGCAAGGATGGCACTGAAATTCCCGTCGAGATATCGGCGTCCGCATCGCGCTGGCGGGATGGCCGACACACCGTCCGCGTTTTGCGCGACATCTCCGGGCGGAAGTCCCTTGAAAGCGGACTGCGAGAAAGCGAGCTGCAGTTACGGCTGGCCACGGAAATGGCGGGTATCGCCATCTGGAACTACGACTTCACGTCCAACCAGATGTTTCGCACCCGCAACCACGATCAGCTGTACGGGCTGCCCTGGCAGCAGCGCTGGGACATCGACACCTTCATGCAGGCAACGCATCCCGACGATCGGGATCTGAGCGGTGCCATCATCCAGGCTGCGGTGGCGCCGGGCGGACCCGACGATTACGCATTCGATTTTCGTGTCATCGCGCCCGATGAGGCCCTGCGCTGGCTGTGGGCCAAGGGCCAGGTCACCGAGCGTGATGCGCAGGGGCGCGGCATCGTGGTGCGCGGCGTCCTGCTCGACATCACCCGCCGCAAGACCACCGAAGCCAGGCTGCAGCGCATGAGCCAACTGTACGCGGCGCTCAGCCAGTGCAACCAAGCCATCGTGCGTTGCGCGAGCGAGCAGGAGCTGTTTCCGCAGATCTGCCGCGATGCCGTGCAGTTCGGCGGCCTGAAGATGGCATGGATCGGGATGATCGACGCTGACGCAGGGCTGGTTCAGCCCGTCGCCTCGTTTGGAACGGGCGTCGATTATCTGGAAAGCATCGAGATCCGCCTCTCCGCGGACAGCCCGACCGGACGCGGCCCCACCGGCATCTGCCTGCGCGACGGCAGGCCGTACTGGTGCCAGGACTACCAGCAGGATCCGGTGACCGCGCCCTGGCATGAGCGCGGCGCCCGCTACGGCTGGCGTTCGATGGCTGCGCTGCCGCTGCTGCGTAAGGGCCGGACCGTGGGCGCGTTCGTGGTCTATTCGGATGTGCCGGATGCCTTCGACGAAGCGGCGCAGAAACTCCTGGTCGAGATGGCGATGGACATCAGTTTCGCCATGGACCGCTTCGTCGATGAACGCGAGCGCAAGCAGGCCATCGAGGATTTGCGCGTCAGCGACCTGCGCTTGCGGACCATCATCGAGACCGAGCCGGAGTGCGTCAAGGTCGTGGGAAAAAACGGTGCACTGATGGAGATGAACAGCGCGGGTCTGGCGATGCTCGAAGTGGATTCCATCGAGTCGGCCAGAACGCACAATCTCATCGACTTCATCACGCCCGAGCACCGCGACGCATTCAGGGATCTTCACGGGCGCGTGATGAATGGCGAGAGTGGCACGCTGGAATTCGAGGTGATCGGCCTCAAGGGCACGCGACGCTGGCTCGAAACCCATGCGGCGCCCATGCGTGACGCCCAAGGTGCCGTTGTCAGCCTGCTGGGGGTTACGCGCGACATCACCGAACGCAAGCACTCCGAGAGCCGGATCCAGTATCTGGCCAATTTCGACGCGCTCACCGGGTTGCCCAACCGCAACCTGCTGGCCGACCATGTCCAGTACGCCATCGGCCTGATACGACACGGCAATGAAAACCTGTGCGTGATGTTCGTCGATCTCGACCGGTTCAAGGACATCAACGACACGCTCGGCCACAGCCTGGGCGATGCCTTCCTGATCGAGACGGGCCGGCGCTTGCAATCGGTTCTGCGCGAGTCGGACACGGTCTCCCGACTGGGCGGGGACGAATTCATCCTGGTCTTGTCCGATAGCGGCGCACAGGCGGCGGCGCATGTCGCGGAAAAGCTGCTCGAATCCATCTCCAGGCCCTGCCGGATCGGCCCGTACGATCTGGTCGTCACCGCCTCGATCGGCATCGCCATCTTTCCCAATGACGGCAAAGACCTCGAGACCCTGTCCCGGAGCGCTGACACCGCCATGTACCGGGCCAAGCAGGAAGGCCGCAACGGCTACCGTTTTTTCACCGCTGAAATGCAGGAACGCGCGACGCGGCACATGCGGCTGATCCATGCGATGCATCGCGCGCTGGAACTGGACCAGTTCCATCTTCATTATCAGCCGCAGATCGCCATCGGCAGCGGAAACATCATCGGCGTGGAGGCCTTGCTACGCTGGAATCACCCGGAGTTCGGCGACCTGTCTCCCGCGGAATTCATCCCGGTCGCGGAATACAGCGGACTGATCCTGCCACTTGGTGAATGGGTGCTGCGCACCGCCGTGCGCCAGCTGAAA
>JAJXUC010000217.1 GCA_021783435.1 Pseudomonadota bacterium
CCGTTGTCACGCCTGAGCGCTTCCCTTTCTACATGGTGGGCGACTGCCCCGGCGGGGGCATGCCGATGTTCAAGCAGGTCGTCGGCGTGCCCGGTGACCGCATCACCGTCACCCTGCAGGGCGTGACCATCGACGGCCGCCCGCTGCCTTACAGCGGCCAACTCACCCGATCAGGCACCTGGCCCTGGCTGCGGCTGCCGCACCAGATCGGCACCTTCACGCTCGCTGCGGACCAGTACTGGGTTTACGGAAGCGGCGCCCGGCCAGCGCTGGCCGCGCAGAGCTTCGATAGCCGGTACTGGGGGCCCGTTGCGCGGGCCGACATCCGGCGAATCGCCGGATAGCGCTGCTTCAGCGCGTGTGCGTCTTCATCCATTCACGCATAGCTTCATTCACGCGCGTCTGCCAGCCCTTGCCCGTGCCTTTCAGCGCGTCGAGCACGTCAGCATCGAAGCGAATCGTGGTTGGAATCTTGGGGCTGGCCAGTCTGGGCCGGCCCATGCGTCGCATTTGTGCGAACTCCGCATCCGTGACTTCGTGGGTGTCCGGGTCCGCCGCAATGCCTGCGTTGATCGCTGCGTCTTCTTCGGGCGTGGGCACGATCAGGGCGCGGCCACTCCTAGTTTTGATCGTTTGCTGCATAGAGCTTGACCTCCCTCATATTTGCTTTGCGCAGGCTGATCCCTCCGCCTCCGGTGCAGGGTCAAAGCTTGCCGGTTAGGTGAGACAGGCAGTCGCGGCCTTCCCGCGCCATGCCGGCGAGCCAGTTTCCGCAGTCAGGGAACCCCCGCTTGTCCACTCCGGGTTGTTCTCATCGATCAATTCAGGCTTGGGTCGCTTGTTCATGGTACTGGGGCCGATCACCTTGGCCGATGTTCGGCGAATTGGCAATTAGTCTTGGCTGGAAACTCAGGGCTGGATCTCACTGAGCGTCACGCCCAGCGCCGCTGCGAGGGCTTTGAGGGTTTTGGCCACTCCGACCCGCTTGCCGGTCTCGATCTGGCTGAGATAGGCCTTGCTGATGCCGGCCTTCTCGGCCAAGGCATCCTGGGTGAGTCCACGATAGTCGCGCCAGGCCTTGACAGGATGGGTGCCGTCCAGGATGGCATGCGCGACCGCACCCGGTACCCGAAAGCCATCGTCCGCCGCTTTCACGGCGTCGAACAAGGCAGCGTCATCCAGGCTCTCGGCGGCACGCATGAGTTGCGCGAACAACTCCATCGGAACCACGGCGTATTCCCGCTTCCCATTGCGTTCGATGAATTGAATCGTGCTCATTGGTATGCACCTCCTCGTGGGGCAACTGCCAGGATCATCACCACCAGGCGGTCGTCATGAAGCTCGTAGATCACGCGCCAATCGCCGACGCGCAACCGATAGCCAGGGCGCCCCTGCAGCTTCTTCACGTTGTTGTTCGGTCCGTGGGGCGCAGCCGCCAACTGCTCGATCTTGTCGCGCACCGTCGTTGCCAGATTGCGTGGCATGGCCTTGAGGCTCTTGAACGCTTCGCGGCTGTATTCGATCGAGTACATGATGCAATGTTAGCGGAATGCAAACAATTTTGCAGGTTTAGTGGGGGTGGGGCGAACGCATAGGAACCTATGCGCGTTCATGGAAACCAGTGCGGGCCCACCCCGCAGAGTCAGGGTAGGGCGCCGATTTCCGGGCCCTGTCCAACCCACAGAAAGGCCTCGACATGAAGCACCTCAAACTGCAATCCATCCGTCACCGCCTGCGTGCCGCCGTCGTGCGCCGCATGCTGCTCGCCACCGCCGTGTTCGCTGCCACCATGGCTGACGCCTTCGCCACCGGAGCCGGCGGCCTGCCGTGGGATAGCGCCATCAGTACCTTGCAGAACGACTGACGGGTCCGGTGGCCACCGGCATCAGTGTCATCGCCTTCCTGGCCGCCGGTGCCGCGCTGGTGTTTGGCGAAGAACTCGGCGGCATTGCCAAGAAGGCGCTGTACGTCGTGCTGGGCGTGGCGTTCATCGTGCTGGGCAACAAGTTCCTTTCGGCCCTGGGCCTCACCGGCACCCTGGTGTTCTGACGCCATGCGCCAGCAGCTCAGCGAGCGGCGGCAGGACGGGGTGTATGCCCCCCGTCCTGATCTGCCGGACATCCTGACCGGCGTCGTCCAAGCCCTGGTGGATCAGGGCTGGGCCCTGGCCGACGTCGCCGTCGCGATGCGGTCAGTTGCCGACATGAGCGCCCTGATCGATCGCACGCAAGGAATGCCGCAATGAACGACAACAAGACCCCCATCCACGATGCACTGAACCGGCCGATCCTGATGATGGGCGGCGAGCGTCCGCTCGTCCTCATGCTCATCATCGTCGCCGGGATTTTCATCTTCTCGCTGGCCAAGGCATGGGCCGCGGCGGTCGGCATCACCCTCTGGCTGCTCGGGCACTGGGCCTTGACCCGTGCCGCCACCTTCGACCCCATGCTGAGCAAGACCGGCACCCGGCTGCTCAAGTACCGTCGCCACTACCCGGCGCAGGCCACGCCTTTCGCCAAAACCCGTGAGGTGCGGCCATGATGGCGCTCAAGGAGTTCCGCACCGCAGCCTACGGCCTGCCCGACCTGCTGCCCTGGGCCGCGCTGGTCGACAACGGCATCGTGCTGACCAAGACCGGCGGCCTGATGGCCGGCTGGGAATACCGCGGGCCCGACCTCGATTCCTCCACGGCCGAGGAGCTTGGTGTGATGGCGGCAAGGCTGAACGCCGCTCTCAAGCTCGGCGATGGCTGGGTGCTGCACGTCGACGCCGTGCGGGCACCCGCACCGGGCTATGCCCCACCTGGAGCCTTCCCTGACCGCACGACAAGGCTGATCGATGATGCCCGGCGCCAGGCGCACGAATCGCACAGCGCGGGCTACTCCAGCCGCTTCGTGCTGGTCGCCACCTGGTTCCCCATGCCGGATGCGGCCAGCAAGACGGCCGATCTGTTCGTGGACGGCCGGGTGAAGGCCACGGCCAGCCGTCACCTGGAACGCTTCCGCGAGCAGATCCGCGAACTGGAGTCCCGGTTGTCGAACCTGCTGCAAATCCGCCGCCTGACCGATACGGTCGAGCCGCGTAGCGGCGTGGTCGACAGCCCGCTGCTGGCGCATCTCGAACAGTGCGTGAGCCTGATCCCTGAGCGTCGGCCTGTCCGCATGGCCGATGTGCCGATGTACCTCGATGCCGTGCTTGGCCAGCACGACTTCTCGACCGGATTCGTCCCCCGCATCGGGCGGCGCAACCTCGCCTGCATCGCGCTGACGGGACTGCCGCCGGAGAGTTTCCCCGGCATCCTCGACGTGCTCTCGCGCCTGCCGGTGTCCTACCGCTGGAGCACCCGCTTCCTCTACCTCGATCCCGGCCAGGCCGATAAGACGCTGAACAAGTACCGCAGCAAGTGGGCGCAGAAGCGCAAGAGCATGATGAACCTGCTGCGCGAGAACGCCGGTGGCCAGGCCACTCACATCAACGCCGACGCCGACCGCATGGCGGCCGATGCCGTGCAGGCCCTGGCCGAAGCCTCCCGCGGCATGGTGCTGTATGGCTATTACACCAGCGTGCTTCTGCTGTCGCACGAAGACCCGGAAATCCTCGACGAAACTACGCGGGAAATGGTCAAACTGATCCAGAACCGCGGCTTCGGCGCCCGGGCCGAGGATGTCAACGCGGTCGAGGCTTACCTGGGCACGTTGCCCGGCAACACCGCCGCCAACGTGCGCCGCCCGCTGGTGCACACCCTCAACCTCGCCCACCTCCTGCCGTTCACCGCGATGTGGGGCGGCGCCGACCGCAACCCGTGCCCGTTCTATCCCCCGAACAGCCCGCCGTTGCTCTACGCCAAGACCGATGGCGCCACGCCGTTCAAGCTCTCGCTGCATGCCGGCGACCTCGGGCATGCGGCGATTCTCGGCCCCACCGGTGCCGGCAAGTCCACCTTGCTCGCTACTGTGGCCGCGCAGCAGTTCCGCTACCCCGGCGCGCAGGTGTTCGCTTTCGACAAAGGCTATTCCATGATGCCGCTGTGCTGGGCCGCTGGCGGCGAGCACTACGACATCGCCGGAGACTCCGGCG
>JAJXUC010000218.1 GCA_021783435.1 Pseudomonadota bacterium
CACGTCGGCGAAGAAGATGTTCGGCGACTTGCCGCCGAGTTCCAGCGTGACGGGAATCAGGTTCTGGCTGGCGTACTGCGAGATCAGCCGGCCCGTGGTGGTCTCGCCGGTGAAGGCGATCTTGCCGATGCGGCTGCTCGACGCCAACGGTTTGCCTGCTTCCAGGCCGAAGCCATTGACCACGTTCAGCACGCCCGCCGGCAGCAAGTCGCCGACCAGCTCCACCAGCACCAGGATGGAAACCGGCGTTTGCTCGGCGGGCTTGAGCACGACGCAGTTGCCCGCCGCCAGCGCCGGCGCGAGCTTCCAGACGGCCATCAGGATCGGAAAATTCCAGGGAATGATCTGCCCGACGACGCCGATCGGCTCGTGGTAGTGATAGGCATAGGTCTCATGGTCGATCTCGCTGATGCCGCCTTCCTGCGCGCGCACGCAGGAGGCGAAATAGCGGAAGTGGTCGATGGCCAGCGGAAGGTCGGCCAGCGTGGTTTCGCGGATGGGCTTGCCGTTGTCCCAGGTCTCGGCGGCTGCGAGCATGGGCAGGTTGGCCTCCATGCGATCCGCGATCTTGTTCAGGATGTTCGCGCGATCCGTGGGCGAGGTGCGGCCCCAGGCGCCCTTGGCCTTGTGCGCGGCGTCGAGCGCGCGCTCGATGTCGGCCGCGGTCGAGCGCGGAATCTCGCAAAAGGGCTTGCCGGTGACGGGCGAAATGTTCTCGAAATATTGGCCGCCGGCCGGCGCAACCCATTCGCCGCCGATGTAGTTGCCATAACGCTTTTTGAAGGCGACGGCGGTGCCAAACTTGCCGGGTTCAAGCATGTCCATGAATGTCTCCTGAGACTGTTGGGAAGTGAACTGCGCAACGGGTGCAGTGCATGCTTCGTTCTCAGGAATCGTGCCAGTCCTGCGGCTTACATCTGAATACAGCTCGGGCGTTCACGAACAACGACTTAGCTGCGCGAATCCGTTTTTACCCAGGGAAGATCTGCAGGCCGCTTTCTCGATTTGCATCACCGGATGCGTCGCAACTTGCGACAGGTGACATGGCGGCCCTTGAGTGCGACACTTCCCGCACAACAGATGGGTTGCCGAGGTGTTGATGACACGCCAATCCAGGAGACAGACATGCCCCAGATCAAGCCGCCGGACAGCGCGGGAATGGCCACGTTGTCGACCACCTTGCAGTTGGCGCGGCAGCGTTTTTTCGAGGACGGCAGTGATCCGCAAGGCGCGGTACCGGAACTGATCGCCAGATCGTGGCGGCGGTGCTCGGCCCTGCCGGCGACCCTCAGTGAGATTCCCGAGCCCCTGGCGCATGACGCGCTGTTTGCCCGGCGCGATGCGCAGGGGCGGCTGCGACGGCATGCCTTGCCCGAGTTGGAGGCCCTGGCCGAGGCGCTATCGCCCTCGAGGGTAGTCGTCCTGCTGGCCGACCCGCAGGGCATGATTCTCGACGCGGCGGGCTCCGACGTCTTCATGAACAAGGCCCAGCGCGTGGCGTTGATGCCCGGCGTCGAGTGGTCTGAAGTCCAGCGGGGGACCAATGCGATCGGCACGGCGCTGACGGAGGTCTCGCCGATCACCGTCCTTGGGCACCAGCACTATCTCGAGCAGAACGGCGCCTTGGGTTGCACGGCAGCCCCGCTTCTGGGCTCGGAAGGGCAGGTGTTGGGTGTGTTGGATGTCTCGGGTGATCCGCGCTGCATTCAAGCCCAGACCGTGGGCCTGGTGCGCATGGCGGCGCAGATGATCGAGTACCGCATGGCCATGGACAACCGGCCCGCGCAGACCGAGATCCTGCGCTTTGCCCACGATCCGGCCTTGATTGGCTCGCACCGCGAAGCCTTGCTGTGGATTCGCAATGCCACGATCGTGGGCGCCAATCGCGCGGCCATGCGCGTTTTGGGGATGACGTTCGACCAACTGCGCGGCCGCTTCGTCGACGATCTGTTCAGCTCCCTGCCCACGACCGATCGGGACCAGTTCGAACTGTGCCTGCATCCCTGGCTGGCGCGGCCCGGGCGGTCGGCGTCCTGGGCCTCGGGCTGGGTCGGGCTCAAGCGAACCTCGAATCACTTGGGCTCGATCACGGCGCCGCAGGACATGCCCCAGATCAGCCAAGTCCCCATGTCCAAGCCCCCCATCATCGCCGACCCGCAGCGCGAGGTGCGACTGGACCGCGCCGTGCGTGTCCTGGACTGCGGCATCCCGGTCTTGATCCTGGGGGAGTCCGGCGTCGGCAAGGAAGTTTTTGCCAGACAAGTCCACCGGGCCAGCCAGCGCAGCCAGGGACCGTTTGTCGCTGTCAATTGCGCTGCGGTGCCGGAAGGGCTGATCGAGTCGGAGCTTTTTGGCTACGAGGACGGAGCGTTCACTGGCGCCCGGCGCAAGGGCCAGCCGGGGCAGATTCGCGAGGCCCATGGCGGCGTTTTATTTCTGGATGAAATCGGGGACATGCCCTTGTCGATGCAGGCCCGGCTGCTGCGGGTCTTGCAGGATCATGAAGTCAAGGCGCTGGGCGGTGGGCGCCAACAGACCGTGGATTTCGCGCTGGTGTGCGCCACCCATCGTGACCTCAAGGCAATGGCCATGGAGGGCAGTTTCCGAACCGACCTGTACTACCGGCTGCAGCATTTCGTGGCCGTCATGCCCGCCCTGCGTGAACATGCCGAAGCCAGGACGCGTATTGACGAGTTCCTGCATGCCATGTTGCCGTCGCGCCGGCTGCGGCTCGGTCCGCAGGCCCGCGATGCTCTGCTGGCCTACGCATGGCCCGGCAACTGGCGCCAGCTCGTCGCCGTCACGCAGACGCTGCTGGCGCTGGCCGAACCCGGGAGTTGCATCGAGCTCGGCGACCTTCCCGATGACATCCGGCACGATTGGCGAGCGCAACAACAACTGCAGGCTCCCGCAACGCCTCAGCCGGCGCGCTCCGGCACTGAATGGGGCGCCGCCGCCCTACCCCCTGCACCCCTGCGCGCCATGACCGACTCGGCCATTCATGCGGCCATCGCGTCCTGCAGCGGCAACATCAGCCGCGCCGCGCGGCTCCTGGGGGTTCATCGCAGCACGCTGTACCGGCATGTTCGCAAGTGACCGTTCAGGTGCGGTTGGCGTCAGCTGTCCGTGCAGTCTGCGTGCGCCCCATCGAGCAAACGGCCCGCGACGCCGTCCAGGCCGGGTGTGTCCGTCGCGCGACGATGCCACCGCTCCCACGGCGGCTGTTCGCCGATTGCGCTCACGAGCTCGTCGATGAACACGCGCACCTTGCTCGAGAGGTGACGACGGCTGAGGTAGACCGCGAATAAGTTCAGTTCGAGGGTTTGGTAGTCCATCAGAATGGGCACAAGCGTCCCCCGCGCCAGTTCGGCGGCGACGATGAAGGTTGGCTGCAGGATGATGCCCGAGCCTGCAACGGCGAGCTCGCGCAGCAGATCGCCATTGGTGGCATGCACGTTGGGGCTGACCTTGATCAGCATAACGTTGCCCTGCGCGTCGGTGAATGGCCATTCATCCCCCGCCCACAAATAGCTGAAGCTCAGGGTCGCATGTTGGACGAGATCGGCGGGAACCGACGGCGTGCCGTGACGCTGCAGGTAGGCCGGGGAGGCACAGACCACCATGCTGATCGGGGCAATCCGTCGGGCGATCAGATGGCCTTCGAGCTTGCCGGCAATGCGCAGGGCGACATCGACGCCCTCGTCGGCCAGGTCGACCACCCGATCGGACAGATCGATATCGAGCCGCAGTTGTGGATGTCGGGCGCAAAACCCGGGCAGGAAAGCTGCCAGTTGCATCACGCCGAACGACAGGGGCGCAGAAACACGCAGCAATCCGACGGGATGTGCCGAACCTTGGGCCGCGATGGCCTCCGCGTCGGCGATGTCCTCGAGGATCGTCCGGCTGCGCGCGCAGAACTCGGCGCCGCTGTCGGTGAGCGAGAGCCGGCGCGTCGTGCGATGCAGAAGACGCGCGCCCAGATGCGCCTCGAGCGCCCCGATCTGGCGTGTCACGGCGGCGTTGGAGATGCCCAGCGCATCGGCGGCCCGCACAAAGCT
>JAJXUC010000219.1 GCA_021783435.1 Pseudomonadota bacterium
TCCCACGACTTGCTGCGCAGTCCATCTGTGGCGATGCCTTCACGCGCCAACAGCGCCAGAGAGCGCGGGTGAACAATCCCGGTCGGCTGACTACCTGCGCTCATCGCTTCCCACTCTGTGGGTGCCAGGTGGTTGAAGGTCGCCTCGGCCAGGATGGAACGGCAGGAGTTACCGGTGCAAAGAAAAAGAATTTTCATATCGTCGCTTTCGTTGGGGTGGGTGACAGAGGCGGCAATAGTTCCTCGACACATTTCGAGGTAGCACGCATGTCAATGCATTGCACGGGGTTGCCCGAACAGCATTCTTCGGTGAGGTACGCGATCAAATCCAGCATCAACGGGATATCCGCGCGGTAGCGCTGGAAGCGACCCTCCTGCTCTACTGTCACCAAGCGAG
This sequence comes from Pseudomonadota bacterium, assembly GCA_021783435.1. Next base: position 397 of record JAJXUC010000219.1, read on the forward strand.
CTTGTGACAACGCCTTCAGGTGAAAGGAGAGGTTGGCCGGAGGCACGTCCAGCGCGCTGGCGATTTCGCCCGCTACCATGCCTTCCGGCCCCTTCTTGACTAGCAGTCTGAACACATCCAGACGCAGCCCCGATGAGAGGGATTCAAAAATTGATGTTGCGGTTTGCTTTTCCATATTAAGATACTACAACAACTATTTAAATGAAGTCAACCGAAGTGTGGTGCGTCCGGCTAGGCTATACCCTATCCTGATGTCAGGATAGGCCACACTGCAACGTCAGAATAGAGTTGGCTTTCACGTTTATTGACACCTGCGGCGAAAGGTCATAGATTTCTTCCTGACACTTTCGTGTTTGGAGGCACCATGCAGGGTCAACGCATCGGCTATGTCCGGGTCAGCAGCTTCGACCAGAACCCGGAACGGCAACTGGAGCATGTCGAAGTCGGCAGGGTATTCACCGACAAGGCGTCGGGCAAGGACACTCAGCGGCCTGAACTCGATTCGCTGCTGGCCTTCGTGCGCGAAGGCGACACCGTGGTGGTTCACAGCATGGATCGGCTGGCGCGCAACCTCGATGATTTGCGCCGCCTTGTGCAAAAGCTGACCAAACGCGGCGTGCGCATCGAGTTCGTCAAGGAGAGTCTGACCTTCACCGGTGAGGATTCGCCGATGGCGAACCTGATGCTGTCGGTGATGGGTGCGTTCGCCGAATTCGAGCGGGCCTTAATCCGCGAGCGGCAGCGAGAAGGCATCGCGCTCGCGAAGCAGCGCGGAGCCTATCGGGGCCGCAAGAAGGCATTGTCGCCCGAACAGGTCGCCGAGCTGCGGCAGCGGGCCGCAGCCGGCGAGCAGAAGGCGAAGCTGGCACGTGAATTTGGTGTCAGCCGGGAGACCCTGTATCAATACTTGAAATTGGATCAATAGCTATGCCTCGTCGTTCCATACTGTCCGCCGCCGAGCGGGAAAGCCTGCTGGCGTTGCCGGACACCAAGGACGAACTGATTCGACATTACACATTCAACGAAGCCGACCTCTCCATCATCCGGCAGCGGCGCGGGCCAGCCAACCGGCTGGGCTTCGCCGTGCAACTTTGCTACCTGCGCTTTCCCGGCATCATTCTTGGCGTCGATCAGCCGCCGTTCCAGCCGTTGTTGAAACTGGTCGCCGACCAACTCAAGGTCGGCGTCGAAAGCTGGGACGACTACGGGCAGCGGGAGCAGACCCGGCGCGAGCACCTGGTGGAGCTGCAAACGGTGTTCGGCTTCCAGCCCTTCACCATGAGCCACTACCGGCAGGCCGTACACACGCTGACCGAGCTGGCCATGCAGACCGACAAGGGCGTCGTGCTGGCTGATGCCTTGATCGAACATCTGCGGCGGCAGTCCATCATTCTGCCCGCGCTCAATGCCATCGAGCGCGCCAGCTCCGAGGCGATTACCCGAGCCAACCGTCGCATCTACGAAGCCCTGTCCGAACCGTTGTCGAACGGACACCGGCATCGTCTCGACGATTTGCTGAAACGCCGCGACAACGGCAAGACGACTTGGCTGGCCTGGCTGCGTCAGTCGCCCGCCAAACCGAATTCGCGCCACATGCTTGAACACATTGAGCGCCTGAAAGCCTGGCAGGCGCTCGACCTGCCTACCGGCATCGAGCGGCTGGTGCATCAGAATCGGCTGCTCAAGATCGCCCGCGAAGGCGGCCAGATGACGCCTGCCGACTTGGCCAAGTTCGAGCCGCAGCGCCGCTACGCCACCCTGGTGGCGCTGACCATCGAAGGCATGGCCACCGTCACCGACGAAATCATCGACCTGCACGACCGCATCCTGGGCAAGCTGTTCAACGCCGCCAAGAACAAGCATCAGCAGCAGTTTCAGGCGTCCGGTAAGGCGATCAACGCCAAGGTGCGCCTGTACGGGCGCATCGGCCAGGCGCTGATCGACGCCAAGCAATCTGGATGTGATCCGTTCGCCGCCATCGAGTCTGTCATGTCCTGGGACGCTTTCGCCGAAAGCGTCACCGAGGCGCAAAAGCTCGCGCAGCCCGATGACTTCGATTTTCTACACCGCATCGGCGAGAGCTATGCCACCTTGCGCCGCTACGCGCCGGAATTCCTCGACGTACTCAAGCTGCGGGCCGCGCCCGCCGCCAAAAATGTGCTTGATGCCATCGAGGTGCTGCGCGGTATGAACGCCGACAACGCCCGCAAGGTGCCCGTCGATGCCCCGACCGACTTCATCAAGCCACGCTGGCAGAAGTTGGTCATGACCGACTCCGGCATCGACCGGCGCTACTATGAGCTGTGCGCGCTGTCGGAGCTGAAGAACGCGCTGCGCTCGGGCGACATCTGGGTGCAGGGGTCGCGCCAGTTCAAGGACTTCGATGACTACCTGGTGCCGCCCGCGAAATTCGCCAGCCTCAAGCAGTCCAGCGAATTGCCGCTGGCCGTGGCCACCGACTGCGACCAGTACCTGCACGACCGGCTGACGCTGCTGGAAGCGCAGCTTGCCACGGTCAACCGCATGGCAGCGGCGAACGACCTGCCGGATGCGATCATCACCGAATCGGGCCTGAAGATCACGCCGCTGGATGCGGCGGTGCCCGACATCGCGCAGGCGCTGATCGACCAGACAGCCATGATCCTGCCACACGTCAAGATCACCGAACTGCTGCTCGAAGTCGATGAGTGGACGGACTTCACCCGCCATTTCACGCACCTGAAATCGGGCGACCTGGCCAAGGACAAAAACCTGCTGTTGACCACCATCCTAGCCGACGCGATCAACCTGGGCCTGACCAAGATGGCCGAGTCCTGCCCCGGCACGACCTACGCCAAGCTCGCCTGGCTGCAAGCCTGGCATACCCGCGACGAAACCTATTCGACAGCGCTGGCTGAATTGGTGAACGCCCAATTCCGACATCCCTTCGCCGAACACTGGGGCGACGGCACCACGTCATCGTCGGACGGCCAGAACTTCCGAACCGGGAGCAAGGCCGAAAGTACCGGCCACATCAACCCGAAATATGGCAGCAGCCCTGGGCGAACCTTCTACACCCATATATCCGACCAGTACGCGCCGTTCCACACCAAGGTAGTCAACGTCGGCGTGCGCGACTCGACCTATGTGCTCGACGGCCTGCTGTACCACGAGTCCGACCTGCGTATCGAGGAGCACTACACCGACACGGCGGGTTTCACCGATCACGTCTTTGCCCTCATGCATCTGCTGGGCTTCCGCTTTGCGCCGCGCATCCGCGACCTGGGTGATACCAAGCTGTTCATCCCCAAGGGCGAAGCCAGTTACGACGCGCTCAAACCGATGATTAGCAGCGACAAGCTGAACATCAAGGCTATTCGTGCCCACTGGGACGAAATCCTGCGGCTGGCCACCTCAATCAAGCAGGGCACGGTGACGGCCTCGCTGATGCTCAGGAAGCTCAGCAGTTACCCGCGTCAGAACGGTCTGGCCGTGGCCCTGCGCGAGCTGGGCCGCATCGAGCGCACGCTGTTCATCCTCGACTGGCTGCAAAGCGTGGAACTGCGCCGCCGCGTGCATGCCGGGCTGAACAAGGGCGAAGCGCGCAACGCGCTGGCCCGCGCCGTGTTCTT
>JAJXUC010000079.1 GCA_021783435.1 Pseudomonadota bacterium
TGGCTGGTGGTGATCGCCGTCCTGATCGGCGTGGCGACCTTCGTCGCCTGGTACTTCGTCCTGGGGCAGCCGCTGCTGCTGGCGCTGGCACTGACCATCACCGTGTTCGTCATCGCCTGCCCGGACGCCCTGGGCCTTGCCACCCCGATGGCCGTGATGGTGGGGACGGGGCTCGGCGCCATGAACGGCATCTTGTTCAAGAACGCCTCCGCGCTGGAGGACGCGACCCGGTTGAACGTGGTGGTTTTCGACAAGACCGGCACGCTGACCCAGGGGCGGCCGGAAGTTGTCGAGTTGGCGTTGGCTGCCGGTATCGCGGAGGACGATCTGCTGAAGACCGCCGCGGCGGTGGAGAAGTTCTCCGAGCATCCGCTGGCGCTTGCGATCCTCGGGCGCGCCAAGGGTCTTGCGCTCGAACCCGCCAGCGCGTTCACCAATATCGACGGCATGGGCGCCCGCGCCGAGCTGGGCGGCGACGTGGTGCTGCTGGGCAACGACAAGCTGATGGCGCTCGACAAGGTCGACATGAACGGTCTCGAGGCTGATTCGCAGCGGCTGCAGGGACAGGGGAGGACGGTGGTGCACGTCGCACGCGCGGGGAGGCTGATCGGTCTCGTCGCCATTGCCGACGCCGTGCGCGCGACCTCCGCCCCCACCGTGGCGGCGCTCCACGCCAGGGGCGTGCAGGTGGCCATGCTGACCGGCGACAACCGGCCGACTGCGGAGCGCATCGCCCGCGAGATCGGCATCGACATCGTGCTGGCGGACGTGCTGCCCGGCGACAAGGCGGCCAAGATCAGAGAACTGCAGGGGCAGGGCAAGCGGGTCGGCATGGTCGGCGACGGCATCAACGATGCACCGGCGCTGACGCAGGCCGATGTCGGCTTCGCCATCGGCGCCGGAGCCGATGTGGCGATCGAAAGCGCCGACGTGGTGCTGATGAAAAGCGATCCGTTCGACGTCGTCGGCGCGATCGAGCTGTCGCGCGCCACGCTGCGCAAGATGCATCAAAACCTGTGGTGGGCGGTGGCCTACAACGTCATTGCGTTTCCAGTGGCCGCAGGGGTGTTCTACCCCTTCACCATCAGTCCGGAAGTGGCGGCGCTCGCCATGTCCGGCAGCTCGGCGCTGGTGGCCGTCAATGCCCTGATGCTCAAGCGCACCCGGCTGACCGGCATTCGCATCGGCGCGACGACGGGCACCGTCGTCGCGCCGCAGATGGCCACGGCGCAGGTTTGAGATGCAGCCGGGAGAGTCACGCACCAAACGATGCCTTCAAGGACCGTTCATCACCCACTTCAACCCGTTCTTTCCTCAACCCCGGAGATCGACCCATGAGTGATTATGTCTTTACCGTGACCAGCCCGAAAGGCTTCGAGGCCACCGTGCAAGCGGCGACCGAAGCGTTGAAACAGGAGGGCTTCGGCGTCCTGACCACCATCGACGTGGCCGCCACGCTCAAGGCCAAACTCGGCATCGAGGAGCGTCCCTACCTCATCCTCGGGGCCTGCAATCCGCACTACGCTCACCAGGCCCTGAAGGCCGAGCCGGATATCGGCGCGCTACTGCCCTGCAATGTCGTCGTGCGGGAAGAAGCGGACGGCAGGATCAGCGTGGTGTTCATGGATCCGGCCGCCGTGCTCGGCATGGTCAAGCGCGCCGAGGTGGACAAACTCGGCGGCGAAGTGCGCGACAAGCTCAAGCGTGTCGCCGAGGCCCTGCGCGCCTGAGGGCTGCGTCGGTGCCGTCATCATCCAGGCACTGATTCGGTCCGGCCGGTCGGTGCCTGGTGTTTGTGAACATCCAATGGGAGCATGGCCATGGGCTATGGATATGGAATGATGGGCGGATGGGGCGGCTTCGGTTTGGGCTGGCTCTTCATGCTGGTGTGGTGGGCTTTGATTCTCGCCGTGCTTGTCGGTTTGATCCGATGGCTGTTCACCGGCCATTCGGGCGATGCCGGGGCGCGATCCGACAGCAAAAGGCACCTGGATATCCTGAAGGAGCGCTATGCCCGCGGAGATATCGACCGCGACACCTACGACCGCATGCGGCGCGAGCTGGACAGCTGAGGCCCGGCTCATGAAACCGCTACCGAAGTGGTTGCTTGCGCTGGCGATCGTGCTGTTCGCCTTTTATTTGCTCTTGATTCCCGAATTCGGCGCCGCCCCCTTCTGGGGCCCGCGATGGGAAACCGGCGCGCCGCCCCCCTGGCGTGGGAGTTCCGGTTGGTGGGGGCCACGGTTTGGCGAGGGCTTGATGAACGGTCCGGTCAGGGACCGGGGCGCCTTCGGCGTGCAGGGCGGTCACGCCTATGTCGACGATGGTGCTTATGGCTACGGCATGATGGGCGGGGGCATCTGGCCGGCGGTCGGGGGAGCTTGGCAGGAATCGTTCACGCCGCAGCAGCGCGTACGGATTGGACAGATCCAAGCCGAGGCCTTGCGTCAGGAAGGCGCCTTGCAGACGCAACTCTACTCCGCCCGCGCCAATCTGCTGGCGGTCAACTCCATGGTCAAGCCCGATCCCGCAGCGCAGGCCAAGGCCGGCGCTGCGGTTGTCGACATCCTGCGGCAAATCGTCCACATCCGCCTTCAGGCAGAGCAGCAAATCCAGGTTGCATTGATCGTTCCGTCACAGCCAGCGGCGGCAGCGTCCACGCCCGGCTCCTGAGCTGTCTGACTGGCGCGCTCCCGAGTTCCGGGTGGCCGCTGCTGCGAGGCACATCAGCATGGCGCATCGCAGCCCTGGGGCCTGCTGGGTCATGCCGTGTTGCGCGCACGCCGTGGGCGGCATCCATCGAACACATCGGGATGAACGCTCATCATGACGACGCAATGAGCGTGGCGGGCGGAAGACACAGCCCCTTGTCGGCACAGGCTTGGACCCGCACCAGTATGCGGACATCGCGCAGGCTGGACAGACCGGGTAGTGCGATGCGTGTGCCGTTCTCGTAGACCCGGATGATCTTGCCATCGACCTGCAGGCCCATGTTTTGACCGGGTGGGTAGCTCGGCTGGAAATCAAGCACATGGCCGCCTCGCTGCGCGACGATCGTGACCGGGATCAAGTATGGAGCCGATGGCGGATTGGCGTACACATGCCAACCCGGCTGGATGTGCAGCGTCACCACGGCTTCATGTCCATCGATCGCGGCGCCGGCACGAACCTTGGTGGACGAGTCGGCGAGGTTGGCGGAGGTGCTGGCGCTGAAGCCGGGACGGTCGGTGGCCCGGATCAGCAACAAAGCAGCAAGCACAAGGCCAAGAATGATGGACAAGGCGATGGCGATGCGTAGGGTTCTGGGATTCATCACGAGTTCTTCAGTGGTGGAGGGCCTTCAAATCGCCGAGGAGTGCGTCGGCCGGGAACAATCCTGAACGATGATCGACCTCCCGCCCATGCCGATCCAGGATCGCCACGAATGGCAGGCCATCCCCGCCGTACGCGGCAAGCAGCCGCTGCAGGGCTGGGTTGGGGTGTGTCAGATCGACTTGCAACGGGACGACACGACCCGTGCGCAGGGCGTGCACAACGCGTGAGTCGCGGTAGACGGTTTGCTCCAGAAACCTGCAATTCAGGCACCACTGCGCGGTGAACTCGATCAGCGCAGGTCGATGCAGACTGGCAATCTCGGTGATCTGATTGGCCTTCAGCGGCTGCCAGGGGATGCTCTGCGATAAGACTGGCCAGATTCCTGCTCCCAGGTAGACCAGCGCCAGTGAAGGAAGGCTCGAGAGCGGCGCAGCCCAGCGGGAGGCGCGATCCGCGGCGCGAATGCTCGTTGCGAAAACCCACAGCATGATCCCGACGACCAGGCCCAACCATAGTGCTTTGTCGAGCATGGCCGGAACCAGGCTTTGTGCGAAAAAAATTGCGGCACCGGCAAGCAGCCAGCCGAAGCTTTGACGCACGACATCGGTCCAAGCTCCACCTCGCGGCAGTCGATCCAGCAGCCCGGGCTTCAGCAGCAGAACGACATAGGGCAGAGCCAGACCGAGGCCGATGGCCATGAAAATGATCACAATCTCTGTCGCTGGCCGGGTGAGGGCAAACACGAGGATTCCACCCAGCAAGGGGCCGGTGCAGGGCGAGGACAGAAGCGCACTGACCAGGCCGGAGATCAGCGGCTCGGCCAAACGACGGCCTTCCATTCCGGCGATGGTCGGAGGAATGGGCAATCCGCGTCCCGAGAAATTCATCACCGCCATCGCCAGCAGGGCGATGACCAGGCCGATCAACACGGCCTGGGATTGGAACAGCACGCCCCATTGGAGATGCAGCAGCGCCGTGGCCAGCCCCAGGGGCGTGAAAAACAACAGCGAGCCGGTCGCGAACAGGCTCGCAGACAGGGCTCGGGTTGCCGGTTTTTCTCCCGCAGCGCGCAGAATGGTGCGAACCTTGATGGGAATGACCGGCAGCACGCATGGGGTCAGGTTCAGCAGCACGCCGGCGCCGAGCGCGAGCATGATTTCGAGGAGAAGTGAGAGGTCCATGGGGGGTCGCCCGTTTCAAGCGCTTGCGGCAAGCTCGTGCGGGGCCAGCCCACCGAGTGCAGGGAGGTCTGGCTCGCCGGGCTTGACGACAGTCCTTGGGTTGCTGACCTGAACCGTGGTCGGTTTCAGGCGCACGTCGTGACGTCGAGGGCCAGCGCGCGTGTCGATCGCGACTCGCGCGCTGGCCGGACGCATGCCAGCCCGAGAGGAGATCAGACCCGGGGTGGGTGATACGGCGCGTCCGGCAGCGCACTTGCGACGAGGCGCGTGCGGAAACTCGGCCGATGTGCTGCGACTCGCGCAAGCTGCCAAGCGATGGGAGCGGTCGACGGCGCGAGAACCACGCCGCACAGCGCATGGCAAAGGCCGCGGCCATTGGATCGGCTGGCATCACGGGCGCCTCGGGCCGGGTCAAGCGCCAGACCAAAGCGATTGGAGCGGCGTGGCGTCGATTCCCGCATGCCCGCGGCCGCCGCAAAGGTGTCGGCATGCCATGCCTGCAGCATGGATGGGCCGGATCTGGCACCGTGGCAGGCAGCGGGGGCGCCTGGTGTCATGCCGTCGTGGCGCACGGCGCTCCAGGCGTGCAGCGGCAACAAGGCCAGGAGCACGGCAGCCCAGACGACACGCAGGACTTTCATGGGCTCAGACGACGTGGTTGCCAATGCGGACGCAAACCAGCTTGGGAGACGGGCATGCAGGACATGAGCATGGAAACACCGCAAAAGTTCCCGAAACAGGGTGCGCCCGCGTTGCCGTCGAGGCAGGTTTACTCCACGATGATTTGCCCAACCATGCCCGCTTCCATGTGACCAGGCATGAGACAAGCAAAATTGACCGTGCCTGCCTTGTCGAATGTCCACACGATGCCCCCTTCTTGCCCAGGCGCCAGGGCGATCATGTTGGGCTCGGCATGATGCATGTTCATGTCAGGCATCGTCCGCATCATCTTCTGGTGCTCCTTGAGCTCAGCCATGCTGCCGATCACCATTTCATGCGGCATGTTGCCGGTGTTTTTGAGAAAAAAACGGACGGTTTGCCCCGCCTTGACGTGCATCGTGCCCGGTGTGAAACGCATCGAGTCGTCCATGGTGATGTCGATGGTGCTGCTGACCTGGGCCGGATCGCCGGGTTGTCCTACCGCGGCATCATGCTGGCGGCCGTGCATGCCGTCCATGCCCTGCTTTCCCATCATCGGCATGTCCATCATGCCCTGGCCCTGCTTCGCAGCCTGGCCCGGAACCGGACTCTGCTGTGGCGCGGCGCCCTGTCCTTGTGCCTGAACCGGCGCCTGCCCGTCATGGTTGTGATCATGGTTGGCGGCGGCACTGGCCAAGAGTGGCATCGCGCCGAGCAGGATGGTCGAGATCATTTTTTTCATATGCAGGTCGTCCTTGGAGGTGGTTGCTGAGGTGGGTTGTTCCGCTGGGTGAATCGGGTCTGAAGGGATTGACGTCCCGCGCGACGCATCAGAACCAGAAGCGCAGGCCGGCCAACAGGCGCGTTTGCTTGGCCTTTTCGCCTGCCGCGCGGGCATAGTCGGCCGTTTGACCGAATTTGCCTGCCCACTCGATGCCGACATACGGCGCGAACTGGCGGGTGATTTCATAGCGCAGGCGCAGGCCGGCGGTCGCGTCGGACAGGCCGCTGCCCACCATGCGCGCCGGGTCGTTCTTGCCATACAGGTTGGTTTCGACGCGCGGCTGCAGGATCAGCCTTTGCGTGAACAAGATGTCGTAGCTCGTGGCCAGCCGGATGGCACTTCGCCCCTGATCGCCAAGATAGCCCGTGGCTTCGACGTCGAACCAATAAGGGGCCAGGCCCTGCACGCCGAAAGCCAGCCAGGAACGCTCCGGACCGATTCCATGATCCAGGCGCAAGCCCAACTGTGTATCCCAGAATGCGGCAACGGCATGCCCCCACAGCACCTCCGTGCGTGCGTCCTGCAGCCGACCCCGGGCGATGTCGCCTTCCGCCTTGAGTACGGCACGGTTGTCGTCACGCCCGAACCAGGCCTGCACGTCATAGGCCGTCGAGTCGCCGTTGCGGGTGTAGGCCCGCTCCAGGCGGTCGACGAGCAGCGAGCCGAAGTTCTCCTGGTCAGCCATTCGCGGCGGTTGCAGGCCGGCCAGCGCATAAGGCCCCGTGGTCAGCGTGTAGCCATCCGAATAGGCATTGGGATCGCGCTGGCTCAGGGAGCCTGAAGCTGGCGCATGGCTCGACGGCATGGCACCCGGCGCGGCTTGATCGCCTGTTGCGCCCATCGAACCGGTCATGCCTCGCATGGTGCCGCCGGCTGCAGGCTGGGGCGGCTTCGCTTGCGTTTCGTCCGTCATGCCCGGCATCGCCATGCCCGCCATGGGGGCGTCGGAGGAGGCGGTCGCTTGGGTCGGAGCCTTCGCGCCGGTGTGCTGCCGGTGATCCCCGGCGGCGCTCTGCGACCATGCGGGAGAGGTCCACAGGGCTGCAATTGCAATTGCAACCGATAACAGCTGGGTGTGTATCGTGTTCATCCGGATTCCTTGTTGATGGTTCCTGTTGCTGGGCTCGTACCCGCGCAGTCACGACACGATGATTTCGCGGAACATGCCGGCTTCCATGTGCATCATCAGGTGGCAGTGCCAAGCCCAGCGTCCTGGCGCATCGGCCGTCACGAGATAGCTGATGCGCTGCGCCGGCTGCACGGGGATGGTGTGGCGCCGGACCTGGAATTGCCCAGTCGGACTTTCCAACTCGCTCCACATGCCGTGCATATGCATGGGATGGGTCATCATGCTGTCGTTGACCAGGACAACGCGCAGGCGCTCGCCATAGCGGAAATGCACGGGCGTCGACTTGCCGAACTCGACCCCGTCGATCGACCAGGTGTAACGCCCCATATTGCCCGTGAGGTGAAACTCAAGCTCGCGCTCGGGGGCGCGCGGGTCGATGGGACCCCCCACGGTGTGCTGATCGGCCAGCGTCAGGACCCTGCGGGCGTTATCGCGAAGGCCGACTCCCGGATCGTCCAGGTTGGTGCGCGGGGAGTCCACGCGGTTATCGGTCGTCGGGCCGTATTCGGTCGACGCATGGCGCGAAGGCTTGCTCGTCGCGGCCGTATCGCCTCCCATCTGCATGCCAGGCATGTCGGCCATCCCCGGCATGCTGCCCGGTGCCATGCCATCCATGCTGCCCATCATGTCGGCCATGGTGAGTTGCTGCGGCTTGTCCATCGCCGGCACCGGCGCCGCCAGACCTGCGCGGCTCGTCAGCGTGCCGCGGGCATAGCCGGTCCGATCCATCGATTGGGCGAAAATCGTGTATGCATCCGATTGCGGTCGCACCAGCACGTCGTAGGTCTCGCCGGGACCGAAACGGAATTCGTCCACGGTCACCGGGTCGATGTTCTGACCATCGGCCTGCACCACCGTGAGTTTCAGATTCGGAATGCGCACGTCGTAGAACGTGTCGGCCGCTCCATTGATGAACCGCAGCCGCACCACCTCACCCGGGCGCATCGGCGCGGTCCAATTGCCGGCCGGAGTCGCGCCGTTCATCAGGTAGGTCAGCGTGCTGCCCGAGAGATCGCCCAGATCGTTCGGGCTCATGCGCATCTTGTTCCACATCTGGCGCTTCTCCAGAGCGGCTTTCAAGCCGTCCCGGGCGACATCCTGAAAGAACTCCGTGGCGGTGGGTTGGTTGTAGTTGTAGTAGCCGCTGTCCGCCTTGAGCTTGGCCATGACGCGCATCGGATCTTCATCGGTCCAATCCGAAAGTTGCACGACATAGTCGCGCGTGGCCTTCAGGGTTTCGCCACCGGCCGGCTCGATGACGATGGCGCCATACATGCCAGTCTGTTCCTGCATGCCGGAATGGGAGTGGTACCAATAGGTGCCCGATTGAAGGACCTTGAAGCGATAGACAAACGCTTCCCCGGGCGCGATGCCCTTGAAGCTGATGCCCGGCACGCCGTCCATCTGGAACGGCAGCAGCATGCCGTGCCAATGCACCGAGGTCGCCTGGCGCAGTCTGTTCGTCACCCGAATCGTGACGGTATCGCCTTCGCGCCAGCGCAAGGTCGGCGCCGGAATCGAGCCGTTGATGGTGGTTGCCATCCGCGGGTTTCCAGTGAAGTTCACAGGTGACTCGGCCACGACGAGGTCAAATTCGGTGCCTCGCAGTTCCGGTGCAGAGCCCGTCGCAGCCGTGGTGCCCTGTGCCCGGGCCAAGCCGGCAAACGGCGACAGGCCGAGCATGACGCCGCCAGCCGCGAGTCCCTGAACGAATCGTCGACGAGGTCCCTGGATTGTGTGTGGGAAAGACGGCGGAAGTTGCTGCATGGTGATCTGTTCTCCTGGTCTGGATGGCTCGACGGCATGTTCTGAAGCGTCATCGCGGCATGTGTCGGTCCGTAATCTGCTGTGGTGCACCGGCGCCGTTGCGCCGCGCCTGCCGCCCATGCGGCTACTCGACAAGTCAGCATCGTATGTAACGATAGATTTCAGAGTCATGACCGCGAGATGACATTGATGTCATCTCGCGGTCATGTTCGTGTCGCGTTCGCCGGATTAAAGTGAGGTCAGTCGAATCCGCTGATGGGGCACCGTGGGAGCGGGGAACGGATGAAGGGCGGCGCAAGTGCAACGGCGACGCAGCAACGGAGACGTGCATGAAACTGCTTATCGTCGAAGACGAGCCCAAGACCGGGGAGTACCTGCGGCAAGGACTGATGGAGGCCGGCTTCGTCGTCGACCTCGCGCGCACCGGCCTGGACGGGCATCATCAGGCGATGACGGAGCCCTACGATCTCGTCGTGCTCGACGTCATGCTCCCCGATGTGGACGGCTGGAGCATCGTGAGGGCTCTGCGTCAAGCCGGCAAGGACACTCCCGTGCTGTTCCTGACCGCCCGCGACAGCGTCGAAGATCGGGTCAAGGGACTGGAGCTGGGGGCCGATGATTATTTGGTCAAGCCGTTTGTCTTCACGGAACTGCTCGCACGCGTGCGAACCTTGTTGCGGCGGGGGCGCATCGCGGTTCAGGCGGAACGGCTGCAGGTCGCCGACCTCATGCTCGATTTGACGCGCCGCCGCGCGGTTCGCGCCGACACCCGGATTCATCTGACCAACAAGGAATTCGCCTTGCTGGAACTTCTGGTCCGAAGGCGAGGGGAAGTGCTCCCCCGCTCACTGATCGCGTCGCAGGTTTGGGACATGAATTTCGACAGTGACACGAACGTCATCGACGTGGCCATCCGGCGCCTGCGGGCCAAGGTCGACGACGCGTTCGAACCCAAGCTCATCCAGACGGTGCGGGGCCTGGGCTACATGCTGGACGCACCCGATGGCCAGTAGCGCACGCCGACGCCGCCCGGCCTCGCTCGCGCTTCGCGTGACGACCTTCGTCGGCTTGGCCACGACGCTCATGTTTCTGCTTTCGGCCTGGGGCATCGAGGTGTCTATCGAGCGCCACTTCGCCGAACAGGATCTTGGCGAACTGCAGGCCGTCAAACAATCCGTGGAGGCTGCGCTTGCCTCGAGGAGCGCGAACCGCGATGACCTCGAACACAGACTGGCGGCCGCGGTGGCCGGGCATCACGGGGTGTATTTCCTGGTGCAGGATGCCCAGGGAAAACTACTCTACGAAACCGCGACCCCGGGCCTTGCCGGATTTGCCCATGGGGTGCAACCGGTGACGCGCCTCGACGCGCGGGCGCTGCGCATCTGGCGAGTCAACCAACGCACCTACCGTGGTGCCGTGCTGCGTGACGGCCCATTCACCGTGCTGGTGGCGATGGACATGGGCTTTCATCTCCACTACCTCGCTGAACTCAAGCGTGCCCTCTGGCTGGGGGCGCTGATGACCAGCATCATCAGCATCGGCGTGGCATGGTTGGCGGTGCAGCATGGTCATGCGCCGATTCGCCGTATCAGTGCCAGGATGCAGGACATCACCTCCGAGCATTTGCACGTTCGGCTCGACCCGGAGCAGGTGCCGGTCGAGCTCGCCGAACTGGTGGTGTCTTTCAACACCATGCTCAGGCGCATCGAGGACAGTTTCCAACGCTTGACAAACGCTTCCGCAGATATTGCCCACGAATTGCGCACGCCGCTGACCAACCTGATCACGCAGACGCAAGTCGCCTTGTCGAAAGTCCGTGGCATGGACGCCTACCGTGAAGTTCTCTACTCCAACCTGGAGGAGTTCGAGCGCTTGAGCGCGATGATCGGCGGCATGCTGTTTCTGGCCCAGGCCGACCACAGCCGGATCCACCTGGAGTCGGGCGGAGTCGACCTCGGTGCCGAGGTGCGGGCGCTGTTCGATTACTTCGAGGCCTGGGCGGACGATCACCGCGTCGGTCTGGTCCTCGAAGGAGAGGTCGACACGGTCAGCGGCGATCGCCAGATGTTGCAGCGAGCCCTCAGCAACCTGATCGCCAATGCCATTCGGCATACGCCTGAAGGCCAGGCTGTCGTCGTCGCGCTGCGGCGGGAGGCCGATCAGGCCGTCGTGGACATCTCGAACCCGGGGCCGGACATTCCCGCGGAACATCTGCCCCGACTCTTCGATCGCTTTTACCGCGTCGATCCCTCCCGCCAGCGCAAAGGCGAAGGCGCGGGATTGGGGCTGGCAATCGTCAAGTCCATCGTGGAAGCGCACGGCGGAACGGTGCTGGTCAGGTCCGAGGGCGGACTCACGCGGTTTCGTGTGAGGCTGCCGAATGGTCCGGCTCAAGGACCGGGCGGCCTCCAGGGAAGCTCTGCGCGCTGACGCGAGCCCAAACAAGCCATCCTCGACCGCCTATTCCCGAGCGTCGGCCGGCCCTGGTGCAGGTTCACATTCCGAGATCATGCGGGGCGTGTTGGCGCTTGCCCAAGGGCTCGGGACGGGTACAGGACGCCGGTGACGTGACGCTGCGGCACTTGCGCCGCGCGATGCCTCTCTCGGCGTGGCTTGGGCCCACGCCGGCGTTCAGCATCGTGGTCTTCGTCCACATGCCCTCGATCATTGCGAGCCGTGTCCCATGGGCGCTGTGCCCGCGGCATCCTTGTTCATCATGCCTTCCTGTTGCATTTTTTTCTCCTTGCTCATCATGCGTTTTTTCATGTTCATGGGCTCGCCTTGCTTCATCATGCCAGCGGCGGCCGAGGCGGGGTGATGCATCCCGCCCATGGCGCCAGGGTCGGTGGTCGTTTGTGCCGCGGCACTCGCGGCATACAGCGCCAGGCACAGTGCGCCGAGCAGGGTTGACAGGGTGGTCATGATGCAATCCTCAGTCCAATCGATGGCCGGAGTGCCCACACATCGGGTGCGCGTACCGGCAATACGGGTCAGGAGCCGCCGAACCAGTTGTATCCCTGGTCTTCCCAGTAACCGCCCGGGTATTTGTTGGTGACTTGCATGGTGGTGATGAGCTTGGGGTTTTTATAGCCCAATTTCGTCGGTATGCGCAATTTCATCGGGTAACCAAATTTCACCGGCAAGGTCTTGCCGTTGTACGTGAACGCCATGATGGTTTGCGGGTGCAGCGCGGTCTGCATGTCGATGCTTTCGTAATAGTTGTCCGCGCATTGAAAGGCCACGTATCGGGCGGACAGGTCGGCGCCGATGAGTTTCAGGAAGATGTGAAACGGCGTGCCGCCCCAGCGGCCGATGGCACTCCAGCCCTCGACGCAAATGTGCCGGGTGATCTGATCGGACTGCGGCAGGGCGTAAAGCTCGGGCAGGCTCCACGAGCGTTTGTCCCTGACCAGACCGCCGACCTGCAGCCGATACGTGCTGCCGTCGATCACCGGGGTCTGGTCTTCGGCGTAGTAGGCGTTGAAGGGGAAGGGATGCGTCATCTGCGCCTCGGTGTAGGTCGGCGCCAGCCGCTTCGGGTCGAACAGCCAGAGCTGCACCCGGTCGTTCCAGCGCGACATGCCTTGCAGGATGTTCTGCGCGGACTTGGTATCGGTCACGTCGCAACCACTCAGTAACGACAGCGCGCCCAGGCTCAGGAGCTGCTTGCCGAAGCGCCGGCGTGCCGGAGCGCCCAGGGATTGCTGCGCCTCTTTCAGCAGCGCTTCGCGGTCGAAGGGCCGGACGATGGTTTTCGGATCGATGTGCATGGCGAACTCCTCAGCGACCGCGAACCATGGTCAGGAATGATTTGGGCACCAGCGCCACCATGACGAGGTGCACGAAAACGAAGGCCACGACGATGCTCATGGCGACGAAATGCACGATGCGGGCGTTGTCGTAGCCGCCCATCACATCGCGCAGCAAGGGAAACTGCACCGACTTCCAGATGACCAGGCCCGACAGCACCAGCACGATCAAATCGAGCACGACCACCAGGTAGGCGAGTTTCTGCACCGCGTTGTACTGGGACAGGTCACCGTGCTCCAGCTTGCCAGTCATGGCCTTGCGAAAGTCACCCCAAAGAT
The DNA here is from genome assembly GCA_021783435.1 of Pseudomonadota bacterium. Next base: position 12,904 of record JAJXUC010000079.1, read on the forward strand.
CTCGTGGCCGCAAAGGAAAATATTTGCGCTTGATGCGCCCTGTGACGCTGTTCATGCACAGGTAGAAAATCCCGTTGCCCACGAGCAGCCACATGGCGGCGAAATGCCATTGCAGCGCGCCGGCCAGCCAGCCACCCAGGGTCCAGCCGGTGGGGATGGAGAAGGAGAAGATGGGTGAAGCGTCGTAGATGCGCCAGCCGCTCATGACCATGAGCACCACGGCGAGTGCGTTGATCCAGTGCGACACGCGCAGCCAGACAGGGTGGATCGTTGTTGCGTTGCTGCTCATGGCGAGGTCTCCTCGATGCCGATGGCGGATTCGTCGGCGATTCTGTCGCTTCCTGACGCCGATGCGCGCACGCAGTTGCTACCGTGTGTTACTTGGAGGCGCGTCGCGCTGTGTCGTCCCGCGGTGAATCCGGGTCGCGGACCCCATCGACGACGTGCATTCCGCCTCGGCTGCTGCCGGCGCCGGCATGGGCGTGGTGCCGCAAATCAGGCCGGGTCCGAAAAATCCCGGTGCCGGCACGCGCGGCCGGTGTCACGGCCGTCCTCGCCTTGCGTGGCCGTCAGTCCAGTGCCGGTCCAGAGCGGCCGGCCCATGCTGGGTGGGTGCGGTGATCGTCTCCCGGAGGCTGCGCAGGCGCGGGACCTGATCGTTCGGTGCGATGCCGGCAAAGTGTTTGCATGAGGGGGCTTTGGAATGCCCCGGGTTCGCGCGACAGGTCGGCATCATGGTTGATCTGCTTGCTCGTGCGATGGCATCGCCCAGGCCGGATTCCATGCCACCTCCCACAAGTGGCCATCCGGATCCTGGAAATAGCCGGCGTAGCCGCCATAGAACGTGTCACAAGCCGGCTTGACGATGCGCGCGCCCGCGGACTCGGCCTGCCGCATCACCGCATCGACCTCGGCCTGGCTGGCGACGTTGTGGGCCAGGCTGCATGACACCGCGCCTGGCGTGCCGGGCGCGAGGCCGGCGTCGTGCGCGAGGCTGGCGTGGGGGTACAGCGCCAGCTTGAGTTGCGATTGCAACGCGAAAAAGACCACGGCACCATGATCGAACTCGGTGCCGACGATGCCGTCGGTGGGCAGTCCCAGTCCGTCGCGGTAGAAGCGCAACGAGCGTTCAAGATCAGCGACGCCGAGCGTGATCAGGGTGATGCGCGGCTTCATCGGCGGTCTCCATCAGCCAGGCTCCGGCATGTCGCCGCTCGCTTGAGCAGCAATGCTCGCTCGCTGGCGTTGGCGGCCAGGGCGGCCGCGCGTTCAAATTCTGCGCGTGCTTCAGGGCGACAGTCCAGTCGCATCAGCAAGTCGCCGCGCACCGCGGGCAGCAGGTGGTATTGGGCCAGGGCGGGCTCGGTCCGCAGGGCATCCACCAGCTCCAGTCCCGCTGCGGGGCCGAGAGCCATCGCTACCGCCACTGCGCGGTTGAGCGCGATCACCGGCGACGGCACGGTCTGCAGCAGCGCGTCGTACAGCGCCACGATGCGCGTCCAGTCGGTGTCGTCGGCACGGGCGGCGCGGGCGTGGCAGGCGGCGATGGCCGCCTGCAGCGCGTAGGGCCCGAGCGGGCCGGGCAGTGCCTCGGCATGCGCCAGCGCGTCCAGGCCGCGGCGGATCAGCAGGTGGTCCCAGCGGCGGCGGTCCTGCTCGGCCAGCAGCACCGGCGCGCCGCTGGCGTCCACCCGCGCATCCAGCCGCGAGGACTGGATTTCCATCAGCGCCTGCAGCCCCAGCACCTCCGATTGCTGCGGCATCAGCCCGGCCAGCACGCGGCCCAGCCGCAGCGCCTCGCCGCACAGCGCCGGGCGCGTCCAGTGCGGCCCGGCGGTAGCAGCGTAGCCCTCATTGAACATCAGGTACAGCACCTCCAGCACGGAAGCGAGGCGCGCCTGCAGCGCGTCGCCGGGCGGTATCTCGAACGGCACCTGCGCGGCGGCCAGGCTGCGCTTGGCGCGCACGATGCGCTGCGCGATGGTGGGCTCGGGCTTGAGGTAGGCGCGGGCGATCTCGGCGGTGGACAGGCCACCCATCACGCGCAGGGTGAGCGCGCTGCGCGCCTCCGGCGCGAGCACGGGGTGGCAGGCGGTGAAGATCAGCCGCAGCAGGTCGTCGCCGATGGCGTCGTCGAGCCGTGCATCCACCATCTCGGCGAACTCGCGCGCGGCGATGGCGTGCTGCAGGTCGGCCTCGTGGCCGAGCGCCTCGTGGCGGGGCGCGGCCAGCTTCTGGTGGCGAAGGTGGTCCAGCGCGCGGCGCTTGGCCGCGGTCATCAGCCAGGCGCCGGGACGCTCGGGAATGCCGAGTTCGGGCCAGTGCTCCAGCGCGGCCAGCAGCGCGTCCTGGGCGCAGTCCTCGGCCAGGCCGAGGTCGTGCGTGATGCGCGCCACGTGCGCCACGACCTTGGCCGACTCGATGTGCCAGATCGCGGCGATGGCGCCCGCCACCTCGCCGGCGGACGCGCTCACGGCGATCGGCCGCGGCTGCCGGCGGGCGGCCGCTGGCTCGATGCGGCCACGTAAAGCAAGGCTTCCCGCGCCAGTGCGATCCAGCGCGAAGGATCCCTCGGGGCGATCACCACCCACTCGCGCATCACGCGGCCGTGGCCCATGTCGAAGGGCGCGCCCACGCCGGCCTGCAGCAGTTCGGCCACGCGCGCCTGCGGCAGCTTCACCACGAAGCGCTCGCGCGAGGCCAGCATCGCGAAAATTTTGCCGTGCGTGCGCAGCGTGGAAGCGCCGAAGCCGCGCCCCGAGGCGTCGCAGTGGACTTCGGCATCGGCGTCCAGCGCCGCAACGACGGCAGCGTAATGCCGCTGCGCCAGGGATACCGCCGGCGTGGGCATGACCGGCCTCCGCTCAGGCAGCGTGCGGCAACGGCACGGCGGGATCGCGCGGCATCGTGCCCGGCTTCCGTGCGCGCCTCATGGCCGCCTGCCCGGCATGACGTGGGTGGCGCGCTCGCCGGGCACGACCTCGGTGCAGGCATAGCCCAGCGCCGGCAGGTCGAGGCCGGCGAACAGCGCCCCGCCCCAGCAGCACCGGGCTGACGGCCAGGTGCAGCTCGTCGATCAGGCGCGCCTGCAGGTATTGCCGCACCGTGGCCGCGCCGCCGCCCAGGCGCACCCCCAGCGGGTTCTGCAGGTCCTGCTCCGGCCCGGCGGCGTAGCCGTCGAGGGACACCGCAAAGTTCTGCACGCGCAGTTTCGTCATGGCCGGCTCCCGCGGCTCAGTTTGCCGCGGCGGACACGTCCGCCTCGACCAGCTGCGCCAGCAGCTGCAGCGATTCCTGCCAGCCCAGATGGCACGCCTCGAGCGGGATGGCCGCAGGGATGCCCTGCTGCACCACCTGCAGCTCGGTGCCGCAGAACACCGCGCGCAGGCTGATGGTGGTCTCCATCACGCCGGGCAGGTTCGGGTCGTCGAAGACGTCCGTGTGGCGGATGCGCGCGTTGGGCACCAGCTCCAGGTACTCGCCGCCGAAGGCGTGGGTGGCGCCAGTGCTCAAGCTGGTGAACGCCATGCGGTAGCGGCCGCCGACGCGGGCATCAAGCTCGTGCACGCGCCCGGTGAAGCCGTGCGGCGGCAGCCATTTGGCCAGGGCGTCGGCGTCGAGGAAGGCGCGGTACACGCGCTCGGGCGGGGCGCGCAGCACGCGATGCAGTTGCACGGTACCGGTCGTCATGCTGCGGTCTCCTGGTGGCGGGCAGTCGGGCAGGCTGCCGGGGGTTTCAGTGGACGAAACACGGCGCGCACTCGCGCACCTCGACGGTGGCGAAGCGCGCGGCGGGACAGTCCCGGGCGATGGCCACGGCCTCGTCCAGGCTGGCGCAGTCGAGCAGGAAAAATCCGCCGATCATCTCCCGGGCTTCGGCGAACGGCCCGTCGCGCAGCACCGGCTGGTCGTGCGGAACCTGCACGCGCACGCCGTGGCGGTCCGGACGCAGCGATTCGCTGGCCAGCAATCGCGCGCCCAGCCCCTCGCCGAAAGCGACCATCTCGGCGTAGCGCGCGCGGCCCTCGTCGTCGGTGCGCGCCTCGCGCTGGCCGCGCGGCTCGCTGATCAGCAGCAGATAACGCATGGCGTGCTCCCTCGGTCGACTTGCGCGGCAGACGACCGCGTCGGCCAATTATCCACCGGCCTTCATCGCCGCGACCATCTCGTCCGCACGGACGTCGCGCACGTGGGTGGCGATGGACCAGTGATGGCCGAAGGGATCGACCACCCGGCCGTAGCGGTCGCCCCAGAACATGTCGGCCAGCGGCATGGTGACCGTGGCGCCGGCCTGGACGGCGCGGGCGAAGGCGGCGTCGGCGTCCTCGACCTGCAGGTGCAGGGTCACCGGCGTGCCGTTGAGCGCCTGCGGGCCCAGCGCACCGTGCTCGGGCATCTCGTCGACCAGGAACAGCTGCGAATCGCCGATGCGCACGCACGCGTGGATGAGCCTGCCGTCGGGGCCCGGCAGGCGGAACAGCTCGATCGCCCCGAACGCGCGGCCGTAGAACCCGATGGCCGCCGCGGCGCCGCGGCAGACCAGGTGCGGGGTGAGGCTGTGCATGCCGTCGGGGATGGCTTTGACCTTGCTCATGAGGGTCTCCTTGATGGAGTGGGTGGCGGGCGCCACACGGCGCCCTGTTGAGACGACGATCCGGCCAGGCGCGGATCGACAGATGCGGCGGCATGATGTCCGGCGATGATCTGGCGGCGCTT
>JAJXUC010000220.1 GCA_021783435.1 Pseudomonadota bacterium
ACGTCAGCCGGATGGTCAACCTGACCACGCTGGCGCCGGACATCGTGGCCGCCATCCTGGACGACGCCATGCCCAACCACGTCACGCTGTTTGACCTGGCGGTTGATCCGCCTGCGCTGTGGGATGAGCAGCGAGCGCGGGTTGAGTTTTGAGGTGGAATACCTCCTCCTCAGCTCAACATGCTCTTGAGATCCTTGAGCATCAGGAACAGGTGGTACGGGTCGGTCGGGCTGGGCTCGAACTCCCAGGACTCGTACCAGAGCCGCGCAGCATCGTCCTTGGCATGCACCAGCAGGCAGCGAATGCCGGCGATGTCTGCAGCCTGCGCCGTGCGCAGCAGCGCGTCCTTGAGCAATGCCTGGCCCAGCCCCTTGCGTTGATGCTCCTTGTCCACCGCGAGCCGGGCCAGAATCATGACCAGCACAGGGTGACGCGCCAGGCCCTTCATGACTCTCGACGGCGCGGCTTCCGGATCGACGCTGCCGACGGCGATGCTGTAGAAGCCGACCACCACGTCACCCTGGCAGCAGACGTAGGTCTGCGCGCTGTTGGCCTTCTGGTTGACGAGCGCGTAGCGCTGCAGGAACTGGTTCAGCGCGGTCTGGCCGCAGTCGAAAGCATCGACTTGATCTGTTGCTGCAAGCTTGCGAACCGGCGCGTAGTCGCTGGTCAACCCAGCACCCCGGGCTCGCGCAGCAGCTTCTTCAGGCGCGGCTTGCTCTGTACTGGACGATCCAGCGCTTCCTGGAACGCCTGCCACTGCGTCTCGTCTAGCACGAACTGACGACGATCTGCCAACGTCTGCGCGGCAGCCGTCACGCCCGCGTCGAGCAAGAACTCACTGACGTTTTTGTGGCAAGCGCGTGCGGCTTCCTGCAGCAGTTGCTTGACCGGTGTGCTGGCACGGACGTCAATGCGTTCAGTCTTGGAAAGGTTCAGTGTGCTCATGGTGCACCTCCGGACTGATCTTGAATGCCCCCATTGTAGCTGTCCGGACAACGTCCTGACAAGCTGTTTCCTTCTCCACCCATTGCCGCAATCCAACCGATTGATTCGTCCGCGCGTAACCCTTTGATCTGTATGGGGCTGTGTTGCGGCCTTTGCGGACTTCGGGCCACTCCGGGTGAGCGAGCCCGGAGAGAAAAATGGCCAGGAGAGAGTGAAAACAGGCGTTTTTCGAGGCCCACGCTGAACGTCGAAGTCCACAGGCTTCCGCAGTAACCCTTGCAGACACGCGGACTTACGAAAAAAATGCCCAACTGCACAAGCAGTTGGGCATCGGTATTGGTGGAGCCGGGGGGAATTGAACCCCCGTCCGCAAATCCTCCATCGCAAGCTCTACATGCTTAGTGCCATCGTTTGGTTTTAACCGCCCAGACGCAGATGGACATGCTTCTGAACTGGCGATCCGCAGGATTTAATGATTTTGCGCGCGGCGCACAGAATCACGATCTGATGTGGATGACCTTGCAGGTGTTGCCACCCCGGCCCATCAGCGTGCCGTTGCAAGGCTCGCGGCAATTAAGCTGCGAGAGCGAAACTATCGTCGTTCGCGTTTAACTTGATTCCAGTGGATTTACGAGCGAACTGGTGCTCGGCATGCACTCCACGACTTCGTCATTCACGTCGAAACCGGATCGGCCCCGGAGTTGGGATCTTAACGAAGTTGTCCGTACACGGCTTACTGGGTATGCACGCACGGATTTCAAGGGCGCATCGATGCGCGCAAGGCATCGGGCACGATGATTCCGCAGCTGAGCGCGGCGGTGCAGGCACGCGGGTTCCCGCCGGGCGGCGGATGCGCGTCATGCGCCGACACTGGCGCTGGCGCGCATGGGCTGCGGAAACTGGGACAATTGCGCCACCTCGTGCGCATCATCCGTCCATGCTTAAAGCCTGCCTCAATCGCTACGGAATCTGGCCGACCGTCATCGTCGTGACCGTGTTGTCGATTGCCGTTTCGGCGGGCATCGCCTCCGGCATGACCTACTGGGTTCTGGACGGGAGCATGACGCGGTCGGCCTGGATCATCACTCTGCTCACCCCAGCAGTGATCTCCCCGGTGATGACGTACATCACGCTCAGACTGGTAAGAGAACTCGACCAAGCGCATACGCAACTGCACGAACTCATTCATCGCGACCACCTGACCGAACTGCACAATCGTCGTTATTTCATGCAGGTGTTGCATGCGGAAATCGAGCAGGCGAGAGTGCATGGGACATCGTTTGCGCTGGCCATCGTCGATATCGACAATTTCAAGACCATCAACGACCGCTTCGGCCACCTGGGCGGGGACGAGGTGCTCAAGCAAATCGCGCATGCTTGCCGCTGCTCGGTGCGCGACACCGACGTTGTCGCGCGCATCGGCGGCGAAGAGTTTGCCTTTCTGTTCCGCGCGAGCAGCCTGGCTGTAGCGCAAGAGCTTGCGCAACGCCTGCTGATACGCATCCGCCAGCTCGACGTCCGGCTACAAGACATTCCCCTGCCGATCTCGGTCAGCATCGGCATGACCAGCGTGGCGGGGCCGACAGCGGATCTCGTCGACGCCATGCGCCTGGCCGACAACGCCCTCTACGCCGCGAAGAGTGCAGGCAAGGACAGACTGGAGATTCTCGCTTCGGCCAAAGCCACGGCCTGATGTCCGCGCGGTGCCGCCGCATGCGCCAGGCCATTGCCCGGCAGGGCGCGCAGGCGGACATTCGGAGACAATGGCGGGTTTGGATCTCATAAGGAAATCCGCCGATGTGTGGAATTTGCGGAGAATTGCGGTTTGATGGCGGGCAAGCCGACATCCCTGCCGTTGCCCGCATGCGCGACGCGCTGGCACCGCGCGGACCGGATCACGCCGGAAGTTGGGCGAAGGACGCCATCGCTTTCGGCCATCGCCGCCTGGCCATCATCGATTTGAGCGCCGGGAGCGATCAACCGATGACCGACGCCGACACCGGTTGCACGCTGGTGTTCAACGGCGTGATCTACAACTACCGCGAACTGCGCGCCGAATTGGCGGCGCATGGCCAGCGCTTCGCGTCCCAGGGGGATACCGAGGTCATCCTCAAGGCCTATGCCGTCTGGGGCGCCGAGTTTGTGCGCAGGCTTGAGGGCATGTTCGCCTTCGCCCTGTGGGATCCCCGCAGCCAAACCCTGCTGCTGGGGCGTGATCGCTTCGGCATGAAACCGCTCTACCTCGCGCAGGACGACAAGCGCCTGCGCTTCGCCTCCAGCCTGCCGGCCCTGCTTGCCGCGGGCGGCGTGGACAAATCGCTGGATCCCGTCGCGCTGCACCATCTGTTCACCTTGCATGCCGTGGTTCCCGCACCGCACACCATCCTACGAGGCGTGCGCAAGTTGGAGCCTGCACATATGTTGCGCCTGCAGGCCGACGGGCGCAGCGAACTGACGCGCTACTGGGGTCTGCAGGCCACGCGCCCGGACCCCGAACCGAGCGAGGTCGAATGGATCGACCGCACCCGCAAGTCGCTGCGCGCCGCGCTGGACAGCCATCGCCTCGCCGCCGACGTGCCGGTGGGGGTGCTTCTTTCGGGCGGGCTCGATTCCAGCCTGCTCGTGGGCCTGCTGGCCGATCATGTGCGCGAACTGCGCACCTATTCCATCGGTTTCGAAAGCCTGGGCGACGATACGGAGAAAGCCGACGAATTCGAGTACTCCGACCTCGTGGCCCAGCACTTCGGCACACGCCACCACAAGCTGCGGATTCCCAACCACGCCGTGCTGGAGCGCCTGCCGCACACCATCGCGCGCATGACCGAACCCATGTTCAGCCACGACGTTGTCGCCTTCGACCTGCTGTCCGAATGGGTCGGGCACGACGTGAAAGCGGTGCTTGCCGGCCAGGGTGCGGATGAGGTGTTCGCAGGCTATTTCTGGTACCCGCGCATGCAGGCCGAGCGCGGCACGCGGTTGGAGCGATTCTCCCGTCATTACTTCGACCGCGATCACGCCGAGTGGCTGTCGA
>JAJXUC010000221.1:0-299 GCA_021783435.1 Pseudomonadota bacterium
AGTAGCGAGCCCGCAATGGGGGTGAGCGGTTGCGTGAAAACGATGCCCGCGGGCAAGGCGGTCGAAGGGTTCAATGAAGTCTCCTGATGGCGGCTCGAAAGGCCGGCGTGGTCTGGGTGCCTGATTGTTCTCGTGCCCGAATCTTGGTTCGGCCCCAATGGGTGTTGGCGCGCTGAACCATGGGCAGTTGTTGCAGATTGTTCCCCCCAGAATGTCCGCTGGCAACCTGATGTCAGACAATGCACCAGTATTTACACTTAGTAACTCTATTCACAGCATTACACACATGGCTGTTGTGT
>JAJXUC010000221.1:309-3928 GCA_021783435.1 Pseudomonadota bacterium
GCCGACTGCGTTATGGGCACAAAGACACTGGCCGGCGCCCCCATCCGGATCGGGCTTGATTCTTGCTGGTTCGTCCCTATCTGCTGATCAAACTCGAAAACGAATGTTCATCGGGCTGATTGGCGGGTTTCGTCGCAGTGCATGAACCGTTCGGACTTTGCCGCAAATCTCAACGCGAGGCTCGCCATGCAAACCATGATCTATGACTCCGACGCATTCAGCGTCTTTCAGCTCAACTGGGCTCACCACAACGAGCAGCCCTTCGAAGACGGCGCCGCCGACGCCCAGCATGGTGGCTTCGAGATTGTGGACAAATTTGCCCAGAAGGAAATTTTCATCGAAGGCCCGGTTGCCGACGGGTTTCGTCAGCGCGTGCAAAACCTGATGGCGGGGTCGCCGACCACCGACGACATCGATGAATTCCTCGACAGTTTTTCGGCCTTGTCGCGCCAGAATCTGCACGCCCACTGAGCGTCGCGTTCAAACCGCCCCTTCGGTACGGACCGGAACCAGGTTCGCGTAGGGGCGGGCATGGGTTTCCCGGGCCGCCAGCACGCACGCCAGCGCAACAGCGACCCAAACCATCAAGACGCCGAAAGCCACCTGAAAGGCGTGTTCGTCGTACTGGCGCACGCCGCCCAACGCACGCCCCGTCCACAGGGCATCGAGCACCCAGCCCAGCAAAGGGAGTTGGACGAGCGCGCCGATCATCACCCCCGTGTTGTGCACGCCGGTTGCCGTGCCGGCCAGATGCTGCGGAACGGACTCCTTGGCCCAGGCAAACCCCACCACCATCGCGCCCGCACCCAGGGCGCTGGCCAGCAGGACGCCGAACAGAAGCACGCCCGGCGCCTGGGGCCATAAGCTGAGCAGCGCGAATCCAGCCAGGGTCATGCCCCCGCCCACGACATAAGGTAGCTTGCGTCGATGGAGGCGATCCGAAAAACGCCCCCAGGCCATGCCGCCCACCGAAAACGCCACCAGCATCGCGGCAATCATCCACGAAGCCTGCGGGCCGCTCATCCCCCGATGCTGCTCCAGGAAAGGCGTTCCCCAAAGCGTGGTGAAGGTGAGGAAAGCTCCGCAAATCCCGCTCGGGGCGACGAACAGCAAGGCTGTGTTGCGCCAACCCCAGACATCACGCAAGCCACGCAGAACCTGGGCCAGCGAGCTTGGGGTCCGCTCCGGGAGGTAATCGCGAAACCCAAGCTCATGCGGGGAATTGCGGATCACACGCCAAGCCAGCAGCGCCAGGAGCAGGCAAACCAGTCCGACACCGGCCAGGGATTCGCGCCAACCCCACCAGCGGCTCATCGCCAGCAGCGGTGCCTGCGCAAGCACGGCACCCAAGGTGCCAGCACCCAGCGACAAGCCCGACATGGTGCCGAAGACGCGCGGCGCAAACCATCGTGCCGCGATTTCCAGCAGAGAAACCCAAGCCACCCCATGCCCTAGGCCGATCATGCCGCGCGCCAACAATGCCACCGCGTAGTTGGGCGCCATGGCGAACAGGAGCGTCCCCACGGCGGTCAGGAAGGTGCCGAATACGATGAGCTTTTTCGGCCCCCAGCGATCGTTCGCAACCCCGGTTGGAATCTGGGATGCGGCGTAGAAATAAAAATAAAACGAGGCCAGATTGCCTAGTTGGGCCGCGTTGAGGTGGAAATCGCGCATCAACGGCACGTTGAGCACCCCTGGCGTCACACGCAGGAAAAACCCTGCCAGATAAGCCGCCGCCGCGAGTGCCCACATCGACAACGAAAGGCGCAAAGGCGGATGAGACGCGGTGTTTGGAGGAGTGGACATACACGACAAGGATGGCACCGTCCACTCTAGCAGCGCGAGCCCGGTGCTGCAGACCGCCTCCCCATGCCGGCCTTCGGGCGCCCAGCCATCGATCCGGCGCCATGCGAAACGTCTTGTGTCAAGCACGGATCATGCCCTGGCCGGGCATGAGCTTTGTGCTGCATCAAAACATCGGCGCGCCGAATCCATAGACTAGGACGCATGGAAACTGCAGTCACATCCGCCGGACACGTTCTCGACCTGTCGTCCCCAGGCACACACCGCGCCGAGATCTTGCGGGGAGATGCCGGTGCCACGGCCGTGCGGGTACTCAAGGCCATGGCGCACCGCGAGCGGCTGGCCATCCTATGCCTGTTGATGGACGGTGAAATGTGCGTGCGCGACCTGGAGCGCGAGGTGGGCATGCGTCAAGCCGCGCTATCCCAGCAACTCTCGCGCCTGCGCACCGAAAACATCGTTGCGGCGCAGCGGCGCGGTCGCTTCATGCTCTACCGCATCAAGACGCCGCAGGTACGGACCGTCGTGCAGGCGTTGTGCAGCGAGTTGACCGACTGACGCGACGCCGCCCAACCCCAACGCGTCCTGCGCCAGCCGCCGCCGGGGCGGGAATCACCGGCGCGTCGAAGCCCATTCGAAAGGCGCTTACCAAGTCCCGTGCAAGCCCCAATAAATGATGAAAACGGCGACAAGGGTTGAAATCGCCCACGCCCATGGCGGCATCATGAACCACAGGCGTTCGACCACGCTGCCCGGCGCCTGCACGCCCGCTTCCCCGCGCACATTGCGCTCAAAGCGGTTGAAAAAATCCTCGATCAGGCCCTTGACGGCCTGATCCACAGCGGCCTGGCCCATCTGCGCGATCGCGCCGCCAACCTCGGCACTCGCCTGATAGTTCATCTGCGTGCCGCCATCGTTAGGCTGCAGGGCGATGAGCGCACGCCCGATGCCGAACCCGGCGTTGCCGCCATTGCCCTCGAAGCGCAGCACATAGCTGTGCGGCGGATTCACGTCCTCCAGCGTCAACGTGCTCGAAAAGCGCGTTTTGTAGCCGGCGATATCGAGAACCTGCACGACCTCGAACTGTCCTTCGCCGATTTGGGTCACGGACTCGCACCCAGGAATGCAGGCTTTCAGCATCTGCGTCGCATTGAGCGCCTCCCAAGTTTGGGCCGGTGTAAGTGGAATGTTGCGTTTGCCTTGGACGTCCATGTTGGCCTCGATAGTCTTGGGGTTGCGTGCAGCGGGTGCTGCAATATCGTTTTGTACTTATATTCCCTGGGGATCTCAACATTCAAGCTGCAGTGCAGCAAAACTCGGGAAAAACCTGTCAGGGCTTATGGGGTTGCGTTTTGCATCGCCCATCGCGCCCATGATTCCACCGCCGGGCCACGTACCGCGCTACAGTTGCGCCATGAACATCGTGATCCTGGACGACTATCAGGACGCCGTGCGCAAGCTGGCCTGTTTCACCAATCTAGCCGGTCACGACGTCAAAGTCTTCAATAACAACGTCAAGGGCGCCGGCCAGCTTGCCGTGCGCCTGCGCGATGCGCAGGTCGTGGTGCTCAACCGCGAGCGCACCGCCCTCAACCGCGCGGTTTTGGACAAATGCCCAAAACTTAAATTGGTCGTGCAGACCGGCCGCGCCGGCCCCCACCTGGACGTCGAGGCCTGCACAAAACTTGGCATCGGCGTCATCGAAGGCAGCGGAGATCCGGCTCCGGCCGCGGAATTCACCTGGGCGCTGATCATGGCTGCCATGCGCCGCATTCCGCAATACGTCGCCAGCCTCAAGCAAGGTGCGTGGCAACAG
>JAJXUC010000222.1 GCA_021783435.1 Pseudomonadota bacterium
GCTTCGCTCGAATGACAAAAAAGCATTACTGAAATACGACGATTTGCTACCCCTGCAAGCGCATGTGGATCAGGTGTTGGCTTCGACGCTCAAGACACAGTTTCCTGACGTGGCGCGACCGCCTGCTATCGTAGAGCCCGTGAGCGTGCCAATGCAAGATGACGGCGTTGACTCGATTCGCGCGGCACTGAGATCACTCGGCGTCGCTGACGATGTGGTGGATGTGCTGATCAATGAAGCGAGCGGCTTGAATCCATCAGCCGATCCGCTTTTGCTGATGGCAGCGATCACGGAGCGGTTGGCGAAGCGCCCGCCGGTGCAGGTACGCAAGCCCCAGGCGCGCAAGCCACCAAAAGCCTCGGCAACGCCCGAACAGGACTTGCGTCATATTGTGTCGCTTGGCCAGCAGGCCGGGCAGACCGGCTATGAAGCGCTGCTGGCCGCTGGTTTTGTGAAACCGCCATTGCTCGATCTTGCGGCGTGACGGTGGCACAGATGCTCGCGTATTTCCCGACGGTCTATCCTGGTGAACTCCTGTACAGCGCGTGCTTGCCCGCTACCACCGTCATGTCGGTACGCCAAGTCCAATGCATACCCTAGATGCGTTGTTTGGCAACCGAAAAGTCATCGCCACTTTTGACTTGCCAGGGCATCTTCAGGCGTTGGCCGATCGAATTCCTCCAGATCGGGCGTTGAACGTGGATCGCGTCATCGACACGCTCACGCTCTATCCCTACATCACGGCATTCGAACCGCCCGCACTGCAAGAGAAGGTTCGCCGGGCAATGGGGCAAGGTGCCATTGATGGACTACATGTTTGCCTCGGACTATCTGCCTTTCGTATTGGGCGGGTCCAGCAACTGCGCTTCTGTCCGACATGCGCATGGGAGATGAAGGCGCTTTATGGAGAGCTTTGGTGGCGCCGTGATCACCAACTACCCGGCGTCATCGTCTGCCCAGAACACAGGTGCCCTCTACAAGGAAGCACAGTTCGCCTAGCGAAAGTGAGCCGACACGAGTTCGTTGCGGCAACACCCGATAACTGCCCGTCACATGCTCGATCAGTCGCCCCCTTGATGGAGCCTGCAAGTTTGGCGCACTTGCAACGTGCAGCTCGGAGAAGCGCCGATTTATTGTGTAGCCCACCAGACGGGCGCACCTTGTGGCAGTGGACCGAATTTTATCGCAGTCACATGCTTGAAACCGGGTTGTCCAAGTCGGATGTGACGATGAACCAGCATCGCTTTGACAGGGATTTCCGCAATTTCTTTGGCGGCGCTTTGGATCTTCTTCCCGCAGTGATGGACGACGGCGCTTTCGCAGGCGATTGGCTGGCATCGATGGTGCGCAAACATCGCAAAGCCCATCATCCTTTACATCACATTCTGGTTCAGGATTTCCTGGCACAAAGGGAGCGGCTCGATTCCGCATTCGGCACCGGACCGTGGCCCTGTATCAACCCATTGGCAAACCACCGCTCATCGGCACCGATCAAGAGTTTCACCCAGCATTGGAACCACGGTAACAGGGTCGGTGTGTTCTCCTGTAATTGCGGTTATGTCTACACCCGCTGCCTTCAATCGAAGACGGGCGCACTTGGGGCACCACGTTTTCTCCAATATGGGCCACTTCTGGAACCTGCATTGCGTCAACTCGTGATCGCTGGGAAAGGGCTGCGCGAGGTCGGTCGATTTCTACAACTCGATCCGAAAACTGTGGTGCGTTTGGCGATTGAGTTGGGCATCGCAATCCCGTGGAAGCCGTTGCCACGCATTGAAAAGGTGTTGGTATCGCCGGAATCAGTTGCCGACTCCGCAGCATCTTTAGCTCAAGCCAGCCCAGCAGTGCCGGTGACTCGCAACGCGGCGCGCCGGACTCGTCGTGCGTGGCCGGAGATCGATCGTGACTGGGTCACGAAGCTCAGTGCATGGGTCGACATTGTTTGTCAAGAGAGGCCGCCTGTGCGCATCACTGTTGCCGAACTCGAGCGTCGGGCCAACCGGCGCGACTGGCTACTCAAGCGTCGGCATCATTTGCCGTTGACGATGGAGTTCTTGGATCAAGCCGTGGAAACGGTAGAGCAATTCCAGCTTCGCCGCATTCACTGGGCCATCGCCGAATTGGAGTTGTGTGGTGCTCCCGTCAAAGCGTGGCAAATCATGCGAAAAGCCGGTCTACGCTCAAACAACTTGGCGCGAATTCAGGCGATGTCCCGGAATCTGTTGAACGGATAGTGTGAAGGTGGCGGCTCCTTTCGCCCGCATGAGAGCATGCGGGTGCCTCGCAAGCAAAGAAAGGAGCCACCAAGATGAAGTCTCGCACGAAGTCCGCTGCGCGCGCATGCGCGCAACCCCAAGTTCAGATGTCGATGCCGCTGCAGGGCGTTTTGCAAGACGTGCGGCAAGCGTTTTACGGGCTGTGCATTGAAGCCGGTCGGCGGGTGCTGGACGTGATGATGGAAGCCGACCGAGAGGCGCTGTGCGGCCCCAAGGGTGTGCCCGATGCCCAGCGCCGGGCGGTGCGCGGCGGGCACACCAGCAGCCGCGTCGTGCTGGGCGGGCAGCGCATCGACATCCGCCGACCGCGAGCGCGCGCCGTCGACGCCGGGGAGTTGTCGCTGCCCACGTTTGCCTGGGCGGCGGGTGCCGACCCGCTCAACGCGGCCACGCTGGCGGCGGTGGCCGCAGGGGTGTCCACGCGACGCTACGCCAGCACGCTGGATCCGCTGCCACCCAAGGTGCGGCAGTCCTGCGCGTCCAAGAGCGCCGTGTCGCGCCGCTTCAAGGAGCTCAGCCAGCAGCAGCTCGACACCTGGCTGAACCGGCGGCTGGACGCCTTGGACCTGCCCGTGGTCATGATCGACGGCATCCACTTCGCCGACCGCGTGGTCCTCATCGCCCTGGGGGTCGATGCGCGCGCGGGCAAGCATGTCCTGGGCATTCGCGAGGGCTCGAGCGAAGCCGCCCGCGTGGTGGCCGCCTTGTTGTCCGACCTGATCGAACGCGGTCTCGATGCCCAGCGACC
The DNA here is from genome assembly GCA_021783435.1 of Pseudomonadota bacterium. Next base: position 3,025 of record JAJXUC010000222.1, read on the forward strand.
GCGGCTGTGGGTGATCGACGGCGGCAAGGCGCTGCGCCGCGCCATCACGCAGACCTTCGGCGCTGCGGCCCGCATCCAGCGCTGCCAGGAGCACAAGCGCCGCAACGTCCTGGACCACCTGCCCAAGACGCTGCACGCCAGCGTCAACCGCGCGCTGCGCGATGCCTGGGCGGCCAGCGACGCCGACCTGTCTCGGCGCCAACTGCAGCGCCTGGCCAACTCCTTGGCCTCCAAGCATCCAGGCGCTGCCGCCAGCCTGCGCGAGGGCCTGGAGGACACGCTGACCTTGCAGACCCTGGGCATCACTGGCGCGCTGTACCGCACCCTGCGCACGACCAACCCGATCGAAAACCTCAACGGGCTCGTCGCCACCTACACGCGCAACGTCAAACGCTGGAGCGACGGGGCCATGGTGCTGCGATGGGTCGCCAGCGCCTTGAGCGACGCCGCCCCACGCATGCGTCGACTGCGTGGCTGCGACCAGATCACGACCCTGCTTCACGCCCTTGCGCCGCGCTCGCCAAAGGACACCGTCGAAGCTACTCGCCAAGCCGCGTAGCATCCCCACCATGGAGCCGTCGCCTCAGCACGGTTCAACAGCGAACGGGACATCGCCCGAATTCACGCAATACTTGATGAGGCCCCCATCGTGATGCGCATTGCAGCATGAGCCGTTTATTGATCAGGCAGCTTGCCAACCTCGGCCCTGAACATGTCGAGATGTATTGGCTTGCAGGTCTAGTCGAGAAGGAGAGCGGTTGGTTCGTCCGGGCTGCCATGCGAGGGGTCGAGTCGGGTCGGTACAGCAAGGTCGAGTTGCCGATAGGATTGCTTCCAATTTTGTCGCTTGGGCATGTTTTCGCGC
>JAJXUC010000080.1 GCA_021783435.1 Pseudomonadota bacterium
GCGCCGTGGCACTGGTGGGCAGGCGCGAGGCGATGCCGGCGTCGGGAATCATGTGCAGCGTCACCATGATGAAGAACACCAGCAGGAAAAACATGATGTCGATCATCGGAATGATCTCGATGCGGGCTTTCTTGACTTCGAAATACTTCATGGGGGCTCAAGGAAAAATGCCGCAGCGCGACGGCGCCGCGGCGCAAGCGCACGGAGAATGCGCGCCTGCTTGAAGAACGGGTGAGCGGAGCGAATCGGCTCGTGGATCCGAGGTCTGGAACGACACCATGCCGAGGTCAGGCCGTTTTTTGTTGCAGCGCCGGACCCAAGCCCCCGGCAGGGATGGCGCGGCTGGGGTTGACGGGCGTGACGGCCGGATGCCGCGCCGGGCTGCGCACGCCACCCTCGCGGTAATGCGGCAGCATGCGGTTGACCAGCATGAGCTTGATGCGCTCCAACTGGTGCATCAGCAGGCGCACGCGCTGGTTGAGCGCGTTGAACGCCACCAGGCCGAGCACGGCGATGAACAGCCCGGCGGCCGTGGCCACCAGCGCCTCGCCCACGCCGCCGGTGACGGCCTGCGAAGCCGCCCCGGGATGGGCCAGCGCCGAGAAGGTGTTGAACATGCCGATGATGGTGCCCAGCAGGCCCAGCAGCGGCGCCAGGGTGACGATGGTGTCGAGCACCCACAGCCCGCGGTCGATGCGCGGCGCCTGGTCCATCACGGCCTCTTCCAGGCGGCTGGAAAAGTGCTCGACGGCGTCGCCCAGATCGTGATGCAGCGCCACGGCCACCACCTGCGCTGCCGGTGTCTCGGCGTTCGCCTCGACCAGGCCCTTGAGCAATTTGGTGTCGACATGCGCTTGGCCCTTGAGTTCACGTCCCCAGGACTTGGCCGCGTCCAGCATGCGCGAGAGGGTCCAGAAGCGCTCCACGGTCACGGCCAGAGCCACGAACAGCAAGACCAGCATGATGTAGAGAATGCCGCCCGAAGTCCGGGCGATGTGGGTGAGGGTATCGAGCGACATGAGAAAACTCCAGGAAGTGGTCGATCAGGGCGCGATCGAGGAGCGCGCGAGCATCAGAAACTCGCGCTGAGGCTGGCGTACAGCGTGCGCGGCGCGCCCGGCAAGCCCAGCACCTGGCCCTGCGAGTTGCCGCCGAGCAGGCCGCCGCTGGTCACTTCCTCGAACGGGTCGTATTGCTTGTTCAACAGGTTCAGCACGTCCACGCTGAAGCGCACGTCGTGCATCACGGCATGGCGCACGGGCAACTCGCCGTCGAGGCCGACATTGAGCAGTCCATAAGCCGGGATGGTTTTCTGGCTGGGCGCACCGAGGTTGTTGTCGAACATATGCTGCTGGCCCACATATTGATACCAGACGCGAGGGGTCACCAGGATTCCGCTCAGGTACTTCTCATAAGCCAGGCCGACATTGAAGGTTTTGTCCGGGACATTCGACACGGGCAGTCCGGCATAACTCACGCCGCCAGTCGTGTAATTGTTGAAATTGGCGCGCTGGAAATTTAGGTTGGCGAAGGCGTGCAGGTTGTACGCAATATCGTCAGCCACGGCAATATTGAAACCCTTGTAGACCGAATCGCCATTGGCGTCACCCAGGAAATTGCCGTTGGCATCCGACAGGGGAATGTACTGGTTCGTGTAATGCAGGTGATAATACGAGACGCTCAGCAGGAAGTTGCGCAGCATGCCCTCGTTCTTCATGTGCATTTTGAATCCGAGGTTGTAGTCCGCGCTTTTCTCCAGGTTGTAAATGGGGGGCGTGGATTGGTAAATTCCGCCGCCGCCACCAACCTGGGGTTCCTTGTAAGCCGTGGCGTAGTTGCCGAAAACTGCCAGAGACGGCGTGATTCTCCAGTTGGCGGCGATGGAGGGCTCCGTTTCCCGATGGGTGACGTTGGCGGCAGGCAGTTTGCCCTGGTCGTTCTGCGGATACAGGGCATAGGCCTGGCTGAAATCGCTGGGCGCGGCGGGATAATAATTCGTCTGGTAGTTAATAAATCGAATGCCGGGCGTCACGTCGACATTGGCGGCGGGGCTGATCTTATCTTGCAGAAAGACTGCGAGGTCGGTCTGATCCCAATAATCGCTGCGATATTTCGCATTGGGCACCTGCTGGCTACCGAAATACGGCGCATTAGTGTTGTAGAACGCGTTTCTGGAGTTGTAGTGGCTTTTCAGGAAAAAGCCGCCCACGCTCACCAGGTTATGCGGCAAAGAAAGGTCGGCCCATGCCTTGTCGCCATAAACCTGTGTGCTGGGGTTGTTGTACTCGTAGAGATTCCCCGGGTTGCTCAGGCCATAATTGTTATAGTGATAATGCAGACGCTTTCCCTGGCGATACCACACCAGGTTGTGCAGCGACAAGGTGTCGTCCACCTGGATATTGGCCTTGCCGTCAATGATGCGGGTCTTGTTGGTGTCGTCTTTGAACCAGACCGTGGCGGGCAGCGAGCTGTAATAGCCGGAGGTCGACTGACTGTACTGCGGCGAGTTGGGCGTGCCGTCCAGCGTCACGCCGTTGATGGGCTGCAGCGGAATCGGCACGGGGCGATAGCCCTGGCCCTCGGCCTGATAGAAGCCGAGCGAGAAATCGCCGTTCTCGAAGGTCTTGCGCGTCTTCAGAAACCAGGCGTAGTTGTGGCTGTGGTTCTTGAAGCCGTCGCTGCTGGTTCGGTAGCTGTCGGCCGAACCCACGCCGCCGGCCAGCACGGTGGCCCAGCCGTCGTGCATGCCCGTCTGCAGGCTCAGGGAGAGATTGCGTGCGCCGTAGCTGCCGACGCTCAAGCCGATGGTGCCGCCGGCCTTGGCCGTGGGCTGCAAGGGCACGAAGGCGATTTCACCGCCGATGTTGTTGTACCAGCGGTCCAGGGGATTGCCCGGGCCATAAGTGACGCCGATGCCTTGCAGCAGACCGAGTTGCGGCACTTCCGGCGACTGCCACAGACCGGTGGACGGGTTGGCCATGGGCACGCCGTCGAAGGTCACGGCAATACTGCCGTCGTCGATCTGGCCGCCGGAAAAGCCGCCCCAGCCCTGCTTGATGCCGTTGATGCTGATGGAGGTCTTGGTTGAGCCGGTGTTGCCATAGCCCGTGACCCCGACGCCCGGGGCCAGAGACAGCGCCTGCGCGCTGCCGCCGACGGGTCCGGCCGTTTTGAGCTCCGTCTTCGTGATGACTTTGGTTGCTTGTCCTGACTTGAACACATGAGCAGCCTCGAGCTTTTTTTGCTCGTGGCTCTTCTTGGCGACGGCGCCCTGGGAGCCGGCCTGCACGCTGCCGAGGTCGGTCGGCGCGGTCTGGGCCTGGGCCGCGATGGGAGCTGCCAGCAGAGCGGCGAACAGCGCCTGCGCGAGCAGGTTGGGTTTGAACGCGGGATGCGCGGTTGGCGTGATCGGGTGCTGCATGCAATCCTCCGGGGTGGGTCGGGTTCGGCTTGTCCGCGAGGTTGTCTGGCCCACGGGTTCAGGGCGCTATTGCAGCCAGGGCGCGTGACACCCCGGTTGCATCAACCTGACGAAGATCTGACCGCCGGCGTCAAACTTGTACGCAAACGTTGACGTTGCGAACGCCAATCGACATCAGGAACAGAGGCGGCGGGTGGCGCCGGTCGGCAGGTCTGCTGCGCGGCGGGCGTCGACAAGCCAGTGCTCTCAGGTTTGTCGAGGCGCAGCGTCGTCCGCGCTGGTCGTCGTTTGCATCGGTGGCCAGGTTCGGTGCCAGCGGTAGCCCACACCATGCACCGTCTGCACATGCTCGTGCAGCCCGAGTGGGCGCAGCGCACGTCGCAGGCGACCCACGGCGGTGTGCACCGTGTCGGCCTGGGCTTGGGCAGGAATGTCCATCGCCAGGCGCAGCGCCTGGGGACCAAGCACATGCCCAGCCTGTGCTGCGAGGGCCCGGAGCAGTTGGAAGAGTTGAGGCGGCAGCACCAATGACCGCATGCCTTCAGGGTGGAGCGCGCCGAGATCTCTCTGACCGCCTTGGGGGGAGTTCGCCGGTGCATGGAGGAGGGCGCTCCCCGGGAGACGCAGGGCCGCTCCCAAGCTTCCTGGCCCTGCCTGGGGGGAGTCCGCTGGCGGACGGATGCTGGCGCTCAAGTCAAGGCGTCTGGCCTGCCCATCCAGCGCCAGGTCGTCATCCAACTGCAGCCAGCCGTCGGGCTGCGGAGCCACGCGCTCGCGCAGCCGGCCGAGTTGTGCGCGGATCAGGGCGGCGGTGCTGGTCATGTGCAGCACGGCATCGGCGCCGGCGCGCAGTGCCGCCAGGGCACCGGGGTCGGCGACGTCGGGCAGCAGCGCCAGCGCGCCCGGCAGGCGTCCGCCGGGCTGGTGGCGCAGCAGCATGAGCCAGTCCGTCATGTCGCGCACGTCGTGGCCGCTGCTGAGCAGCGCTGCCCAGGCATCACCTTCGCGCAGGCGCAACAACGCATCGCCGGGTGCGATGGGCTCGGAATGGGTATCGCTGCAATCCGCCGTGGCCGAGGCGAAACGCACGCGCAGGACCGGGTGTTTGACCGTGTGCGTCATGGGGTTGGGTGATGTCGCGTGGGTTGGCGCCGGGGCGCAGCCCGAATCTCGCCCATGTCGGTGTCAGGCTGATGACAGGCGGCGGGGCGCGATGCTTGCGCATGGCGCCTGCCCTGCCGTGGAGTCGATGGCGCCGTTGGCGCCGCCATGGCCCTCGGACTTGTATTCCGGCTCGATGGGCCTATATTTGGTGCATTGCAACATCACGATGCGCCACTCCACGGACGCAAACACATGATGCCCATCCATGAGCCGGGTTTTTTGGCGCCATCCGACTCGCCGCCCGAGGCCAATGCGCAGGTTCTGCCGTATTTCAACCAGCAAGGCCAGGCGACGATTCCCATCCGTGCCATCGGCCAGGAACACCTGGCTGAACTGCGGGCGCATTTCCTCGCGCTGGGCGAAGACGATCGTTACCTGCGCTTCGGCTATGCCGCGAGCGATGCGCAGATTGCTGCCTATGTAGACCGCATCGATTTCCTTCGCGATGAGATCTTCGGAGTCTTCAGTCGCAAGCTGGAGCTGATCGCGGTGGCGCACATCGCCATATCCTGCGACCCGGTGCAGCTATGCCAGGCCGAGATCGGTGTGTCAGTGCTGCAAAGCGGACGCGGCAAGGGCATCGGCACGCGCTTGTTTCAGCGCGCGGCGATGTTCGCGCGCAACCACGGCATTGAAACCCTCACCATGCAATGCCTGACGCAGAACGCGGCGATGATGCGCATCGCCCGCCGCGCCGGCATGGAGGTGCATGTCGCCGGCAGCGAAACCGAGGCTTGCCTCAAGGTGCCGCACCACAACGTGCTCAGTCATCTGGACGAGTGGGTGGAAAACGCCACGGGCCAGCTCGACTTCGCCATCAAGCTCGGCCTGCATCGTCCTCAGCCGGTCTGAAGCCGCGCCGCACCCATCGCGTCGACAGGCCCTACAGGGCGATGCCCGCATAGGGCTTGATCTGGGCCAACACGAAGCTGGATTTCACGTCCTCCACGCTCTCGTGCTTGAGCAGGGTCTGCAGCACGAAATGGGCGTAATGCTCCATGTCCTGCACATGCACCCGCAGCAGGTAGTCCATCTCCCCGGTCAGCGCCAGGCACTCCACCACCTCGGGCCAGGTCTGCACCGCGGCGCGAAAGCTTTCCAGGGGCGCGCGCTGGCTCTCGGCCCGGTGCTTTTCCAGGCGCACGCTGAGCATGGCGCTCAGACCCAGGCCCAGTCGGCGCGCGTCCACCGCGGCGTGGTAGCCCTGAATGATGCCCGCCTGCTCCATGCGCCTGACGCGGCGCTGCACGGCCGACGCGGACAGCCCGACCTGCTCGGCCAACTGTTCCTGGGTCAAACGCGCGTCACGCTGGAGCTGGTTGAGCAGGGTGCGATCAATACGGTCAAGAGTATCAAGGCTGATGGTTTGCATGATGCATGCGTGTTTGATGGATGGTGCGCAGATTATTCGCGTGTATCCACCAGAATAAGCCAAAGAACGCCAGAAAAGTGCGTCTGAGCCGGCTTACAGTGCATGGCACAAAACGGATATGTATTCATGGAGATGCGCATGACCGCTGCGACTGCAAGCAACCCGATGGGCACCGACGGCTTCGAGTTCGTCGAGTACGCCGCGCCCGAGCCCGAAAAGCTCGGGGTGCTGTTCGCCCAACTCGGCTTCAGGGCCATCGCCCGTCACCGGCACAAGCATGTCACGCTGTGGCGCCAAGGCGGCATCAACTTCATCGTCAACGCCGAGCCCGATTCCTTCGCCCAGCGCTTCGCCCGCTTGCACGGACCGAGCATCTGCGCCATTGCCTTTCGCGTCGATGATGCAGCCGCCGCCTACAAGCGCGCGCTCGACCTGGGCGCCTGGGGCTTCGACGCCCGCAGCGGACCGATGGAGTTGAACATCCCGGCCATCAAGGGCATCGGCGACAGCGTCATTTACTTCGTCGACCGCTGGCGCGGCAAGGACGGACGCCAGGGCGGCATCGGCGACATTTCCATCTACGACGTGGACTTCGTGCCGCTGGATGGCGCCTCGGCCGAACACGCCGGCGCGGGACTGATCGAGATCGATCACCTGACGCACAACGTGCACCGCGGCCGCATGGGCGAGTGGGCGGACTTCTACACGCGCCTGTTCAACTTCCGCGAAATTCGCTATTTCGACATCGAGGGGCAGGTCACCGGCGTGAAAAGCAAGGCCATGACCAGCCCTTGCGGCAAGATCCGCATCCCCATCAACGAGGAAGGCCAGGAGAAGGCCGGCCAGATCCAGGAGTATCTGGACCTCTACCACGGCGAGGGCATCCAGCACATCGCCCTGGCCAGCGACGATATCTATGCCACGGTGGAAGGTCTGCGCGCCGCCGGTGTGCAGTTCCTGGGCACTCCCGACACCTATTACGAGCTGCTCGACAAACGCCTGCCGGGGCATGGCGAACAGGTCGAGCGGCTGCGGGCCGACCGCATCCTGCTGGACGGCACGACCGCGCCGACCAAGCGCCTGTTGCTGCAAATCTTCACCCAGACCGTGATCGGCCCGATCTTTTTCGAGATCATCCAGCGCAAGGGCGACCAGGGGTTCGGCGAGGGCAACTTCAAGGCCCTGTTCGAGAGCATCGAACTCGACCAGATGCGGCGTGGCGTCCTGCCCAGTGCCGCCTGATCGATTCGCCCAAACATCGACGGCCGACAGCAGGTGAACCAGCATGACGACGATGCAAGCGTGGCGGCGGCTGACAGTCCGCATGGCGGCGGTCCTGGCTGCCGGCTTGGGGTTCAGCGCGGCGACCGCTGCCGCTGCCCAAACCGGCTCGACTGAAGGCGTGCACGCGCATGAAACCCTCTCCCGGACGTGACCAAGTCGCAGCCGCAACCACGCCAGTGATCTATGGCGAGGCCAGCATCACGCCGCGGGGCGACTATGCCCAGGCCCATGCGGACTACACCTGCGATCAGCATTGGGAGCGCTACACGCCGGCCGAGCATGCGCTGTTCGCGCGGCTTTACGCGCGGCAGATGGCGCTGGTGCCTGGCCGGGCTTGCGAGGAGTTTTTGCATGCCCTCGGACATCTGGTCGCGGCCGCAGGCATCCCGCGGTTTGCCGACATCAACCCGCGGCTGCGCGCCGCCACAGGCTGGGAGATCGTGGCGGTTCCCGGTCTGATTCCCGAGCATGCGTTTTTCCGGCTGCTCAGCCAGCGGCGATTCCCGGTGACGGTCTGGCTGCGCAAGCCCGAGGAGTTCGACTACATCGTCGAGCCCGACTTGTTTCACGACCTGTTCGGCCATGTGCCGCTGCTGTTCGAGCCGGCTTTCGCCGACTACATGCAGGCCTTCGGCGCCGGAGGCCTCAAGGCCGAGGGCCTGGACGCCTTGCAGTACCTTGCCCGCTTGTATTGGTATACGGTGGAGTTCGGACTGGTCCGCTCGGCACAGGGCCTGCGCATTTACGGCGCGGGCATTTTGTCGTCTGGCGGCGAGGTGGAGTACAGCCTGCACAGCCCGAAGCCGCGGCGTCTGCCCTTCGATGTGCCGCGGCTGTTGCGCAGTCGCTACCGCATCGACGACTACCAGGCCACCTATTTCGTCATCGACAACTTCGCGCAGTTGTTCGACGCCACCGCGCCCGACTTCGCGCCGCTGTACCTGCAGGCCGCGGCTCAGGCCGAGATCGCGCCCGGAGCCGTGCTGCCGGGCGAGCACGACATCGCGCCGGACGTTGCAGACGCATGAGAACGGTTGGCGTCATCCCGCGATGACGCCCTCGGCCGCCCCCGGTTTGCCTGCCCCCCGCGGAGTGCGGGGCGGTGAACCGACCCTGGGGCTGCTCAGATGTTCTCATGTTCATCCGGGGCCGTTCGACCGGACATGAACGCACCGACACGGCCTTCACGCGCGTGCTGCAAGGCCGTTTGCAGCGCGTCCCAGGTGGCCGGATGGAAGGCCAGGGCCAGATGCCCGGTGCCAGGCAGCCGCAAGGTCTGTGCACCCGGCAGCAGGGCGGTCTGGGGCGGGTAGACGAGCTGGTCGCAATCGCCGGCAATGCAGTGCATGGGCGGCTGTCGCTGCCGGCTTTCCATGCCCAGCAGTGCCCGCAACCAGGCACTGCCCGGTCGCATCTGCACGGCATTGATGGTGTTGGCGTAGCGCGCGGTCCATGCGCCGGCATGCGGTGAGCCGATGGTGATGACACTGGCCACGCGCGCGGCGTTGGCCGAACTCGACGCCAGCCAGGCGCGCACCGCCAACCCGCCCATGCTGTGGGCCAGCAGCACCGGCGGTCGGCCGGTGGCGGTCGCAAGACGCGCCACCGCGGCATCGATGCCGGGTGCGTAGTCGCCGATGGCGCGCAACGTCGGCTCCAGGTTCACCGCGATGAAGGGCGTGCCTTCAGCCTGCAGCCGCGCCAGCACGGGGTTCCAGAAGGCGCGGTTGCACAAGTAGCCATGCACCAGCACCACACCGGCCTCGTGCGGCGCATTGCCGGGGGGATGCCCGGATGCAGGGCCGCTTGGCCGATCCCTTGCAGCGGGCGCGTTCAGCGCGTCGGGCCACGCTCGTTCACGCCAGGGCTGCAGCCAGATGAAGGCGCGCATTTGCAAGCCCGCTTCCGTCAACCAGACACGCCAGCGGACCATGGCAGGGCAAGCGGGCGTCTCGTGGCGGGCGCACCAGGCAGCTTGCAGCAGGACATGCGCGCCGGTGAGCAGCAGGTGGCCGGCAGGCAGACCGAGCAGGACCAGCACCAGCGCCAGCCGGGGGTAACCGAACCAAGCCAACACGCCGCCCAGAACCAACAGCGTGGCAAGCTGCGCAAGCAGAAGGCGACGCAGCCAGCGGGCTGTCATGGACGCAGGCTCATGCCGGGTTGTGTCGGTTCCGCACCGGCATTCCTGCGCGCTGCATCGACCATGGCATGGGTCGCGGGTCAGCGCTTCATCAGCGCCATCAGGCGCGAGAAGGTTTTGCCATAGGGCGGGCGGATCAGCGCAGTGCCTGCCAGGCGCGGCTGGCGCAACACGGGCTTGAGCTTGCTGAACGTGTCGAAACCCCAGCGGCCGTGGTAGTGGCCCATGCCGGAGGGGCCGACGCCGCCGAAGGGCAGGTCGTCCTGCGCCACATGCATGAGCACGTCGTTCACCGTGACGCCGCCGGCGTGGGTGGCGCGCAGGGCGTGGGCGATGCGGCGCTTGTCACGATCGAACCAGTAGAGCGCCAGCGGGCGCGGGCCGGCGTTGACCAGGGCCATCGCCTGCTCCAGCGTGTCGTAGGGCAGCACCGGCAGCCAGGGGCCGAAGATCTCGTCCTGCATCAGCGCGAGGTCATGCGGCGGATCGATGAACAGCATGGGTGCGAGACGATGCCGCAGGTCCATGCGCTGCGCGCCGTCGAACAGCGCATGCGACTTGACCCCCGCGGTATGCGCCTGAGCCTGCAGGCTGGTGAGTCGGCTGTAGTGGCGCAGGTCGACGATGCTGCAGTAGTCCGGGCTATCGAGGCCCGCGGGGTAGAGGCGGCGCGCCGCCTCGCCGCAGGCGCGGACGAAGGCATGCATCTCGGCGCGCGGCACCAGCACATAGTCGGGCGCGACGCAAGTCTGCCCGGCGTTCACCAGTTTGCCGTAAACGATGCGCCCGGCGGCCAGGGCGAGGTCGCATCCGGGCGTCAGCACCGCGGGCGATTTGCCGCCGAGTTCCAGCGTCACCGGCACCAGATGGGCGCTGGCGGCGGCCATGACGCGACGCCCCACCGCGGTGGAGCCGGTGAACAACAGGTGATCGAAGGGCAGGGCGCTGAATGCCGCGGCCTCGTCGGCGTCGCCGGTGAAGATGACCAATTCGGCGGGATCGAACGCCGCGCGCACCAGGCGCGCGAACTGGGCGCCGAAGGCGGGGCTGAACTCGGAGAGCTTCACCATCGCGCGGTTGCCCGCCGCGAAGGCCGAGGCCAGCGGACCCACGGCCAGATACAGCGGATAGTTCCACGGCACGATGATGCCCACCAGGCCCAGAGGTTGCGGCAGGACCTGGGCGCGAGCCGGCCAGAACCAGATGGACGTGGACGCGCGGCGCGCACGCATCCAGCCGGCGCCATGGCGCAGCGCATGGCGGATGGCTTCGAGCGACGGCACGATGTCCAGCACCTGCGTCTCGGCCCGGGCGCGGTGGCCGAAGTCGTCGGAGATGGCGTCGCACAACAGGGCTTCGTGATCCTGGATCAGGGCGGCCAACCGCTTGAGCCGATCGCGCCGCGCCGGCCAGTCGGGGTAGGGGTCCGCGCGGCTGGCGGCGTGCAGGTGCTCGTAGGCGGCGCGCAAGTCCGAGGAGAACAACGAGGGTCTGTCCATGCCACGATCTCCGGTTGCGATTCGCCTTATGCTAAATCTGCCCGAAAGCCACCGCCACTCCAGGCTTGTGGCCCCTGCGCGGCCCAAGCGCTGCACCTGTGTGGTGCAGATTGCGGCACCAGGGCCGGCCGCGACTGGCTGCACCCGGCTGTATCGACCTTGCCTCCACCATGCTGATTCAATCCCCGTCTCCGCCCGCTCGACCGTCTTCGCCATCCATGCACAGCACGCCCATGTCCGCCGAGCTTTCCACGCCCACATCGCCCTTGCCGCGTTCAATGCGGCTGCTCGAGCGCGGCTGGCTGTCGGCCAACAACATCGTGTTCCTGGACGACGACCACAGCGCCAGCGTGGTGGACACGGGCTACGTGCTGCATGCTGCGCAGACGGTGGCGTTGGTGCGGCATGCGCTGGACGGGCGGCAGCTCACGCGCATCGTCAACACCCATCTGCATTCGGACCATTGCGGTGGCAATGCCGCGTTGCAGGCGGCATATGGCGGCGCCGCGCACTGCGCCGTCACCGTGCCGGCCGGCGAACTGCAGGCGGTGAACAACTGGGACGAAGACGCGCTCTCCTTTCGCTCCACCGGCCAGCAGGCGGCCGGCTTCAGCGCGGCGGCCGGCATGGCAGTCGGCGATCTGCTGCAGTTGGGCGGGATGCCTTGGCGGGTACATGCCGCGCCGGGCCACGACCCGCATGCGCTGATGCTGTTTCAGCCCGAGGCGCGCCTGCTCATCAGCGGAGATGCGCTTTGGCAGCATGGCTTCGGCGTGGTCTTTCCCGAAATGGTGGGCGAGAGCGGCTTCGCGGCAACGCGCCGCACGCTGGACGCCATCGCGGCCCTCGCTCCCGCCGCCGTCATCCCCGGCCATGGCGCCGTTTTCACGGACGTGGCCGCGGCACTGGCGCGTGCGCGCTCGCGCCTCGGCGTCTTCGAGGCCAACCCCGAGCGCCATGCCCGCCACGGCCTGCGCGTGCTGCTCAAATTCCAGTTGCTGCAACAGCCCGAAGGCGTGGCCTGCGACGACTTGCGTGGCTGGTTTTGCGATGCCGCACTCGTGGCGCGCACGGCATGCCACTTCTGGCCGAACCTGACCCTGGATGCGCTGTTTTCCGAAACCCTGGACGCGCTGTTGCTGGCCGGTGCCGCAAGCCGTCGCGATCACCTGGTGGGCAACGCCGATCCGGCCTGAGTCGCCAGCGCATCGGTATCGGAAGCGCTGGCGCAACTCGTGCCTTGAACCGGGTTCACTCGGTATGAGCGCTCATGCCCATTCGCTGTTCGCCCATCATGCTCAGGCGCTGATTGGCGATGGTCCTTTGCTCGGGGCTCAGCGCGGTGTAGAGGTGCTTCAAGGCCTTGGTCATGGCCTCCATGCCGCTCAGGCGTTGCTGCAAGAACTGCGTGCGTGCCTGCATGCGATCGGGTGCGGTTGCGTTCGTGTCCGCGCCCTGCAGCTTGCCGCGCATGGTTTGCATGGCCCCGGCTTGTTGCTTCGCCTGGGTGGCGAAGGCTTGCCAGGCGGGTTCCTGCGCGGCGGTGATGTGCAGCGCGGCCTTGGTATCGGCCAGATGGCGGTCCACCATCGCCGCGGAATCACCCCCATGCATCATGCCTTCGGCCATGCCGCGCTGACGCATGTCGCCCTCACCCATCATGCCCCCACCCATCATGCCTCCACCCATCATGGACCCCGACTCCATGCCGGCGGCGCTGCCCGACATGCGATATGCGCCCATGCCGCCGGATTGCGCAAAGGCCGTGCCGATGGCGGCGGCGGACAAGACGGCGGCGATGCCGACGATGACTTTCTGATTGCGTTTCATGGTGCTGCTCCTGTCTGAATTGGGCGAATGGTCCGTGGGACGATCCCGCCGGGCCCGATGGAAGGAAGTCCTTCGCAACGGTTCCCATTGCAGCCCCGGCATGTAAGCGCGCCATGTCAACGAAGCCCTTTTTTGTATCGCACTGCGCGCAATCCTGGCGTTGACATGCTGCGTTACATTGTTTTTTCCTGAGCACCCGGCCCGCCGGCCAAAATCGGCGCATGGAAACCTCCGACCATATCCTGATCGTCGACGACGACGCCGAGATTCGCCACCTGCTGAGCGCTTATCTGCAGAAGAACGGCTTGCGCGTGACGGCTGTTGGCGACGGCAAGGCCATGGAACGCGCGCTGCTGGCCTCCGGCGTCGACCTAATCGTGCTCGACCTGATGCTGCCTGGCGACGACGGCCTGACCCTGTGCCGCAAGCTGCGCGCCAAGTCCGACATCCCCATCCTCATGCTGACGGCACGCGGCGAGGAAACCGATCGCATCGTCGGCCTGGAAATGGGCGCCGACGACTATCTGCCCAAGCCCTTCAGCGCGCGCGAGTTGCTGGCGCGCATCAAGGTCATCCTGCGTCGCGCCCGCAGCCTGCCGCGCAATCTTCAGCCGGAAGAGGCGCGCCAGGTGCGCTTCGCCGGCTGGACCCTCGACACCGCGCATCGCCACCTGGTTTCGCCCGCCGGCGTGGTGGTCGCGCTGAGCGGCGCCGAGTACCGGCTGCTGCGGGTTTTTCTGAGCCATCCGAACCGGGTGCTCAACCGCGACCAGTTGGTCGATCTGACGCAGGGCCGCGAGGCCGACCCGCTCGATCGCAGCATCGACGTGCAGGTCAGCCGATTGCGCCAGCGCCTGGGCGACGACCCGCGCGACCCCGCCCTGATCAAGACCGTGCGCGGCATCGGCTATGTCCTGTCGGCCCCGGTCGAGGCAATGGCCTGATGCGCCTGCTGCCGGCCTCGCTGTTCGGGCGGATGATGCTGATCCTGTTCAGCGGCCTGGTGCTCGCCCAGATCCTGAGCGCCTCGATCAATTTCGCCGAGCGCGATCGCCTGCTGTTGCGCAGCAGCGGCATGCAGTCGGCGCAGCGCATCGCCGACATCGTCAAGCTGCTCGATTCCCTCGACCCTGCCGAGCAGCAGCGCATCGTCACCATCCTCAGCGTGCCGCCGCAGGTGGTGAGGCTGGAGGCAGCGCCGCGTGCCGCGGCGCTGGACAACCCCCATGCCGCCATGTTCTCGGCCGCGCTGCATGCCGCGCTGGGTGATGCGCGGCCGCTGCGGGTCTCCGTCCTGCAGGCCGCGCCGGGCGCCAGGCCATCCGGGCTCGAGTCCGGCCGCCAGGACATGATGGGTGGACATGGGGGCATGGCAGCGGCCATGTCGGCCGCGATGCCGGGCATGTCGGCTATGCCGGCGATGAGATCCGGCATGGCATCGGGTCTGATGTTCCTGACCCAGGTGCAACTGCGCGACGGCCGCTGGGTCGCTTTCGACACCCAGTTGCCGCAAGGCCCGGCCAGCACGCCGTGGCGACTGCTGCTGACCCTGCTGGTGCTGCTGCTGACGGTGCTCGTCCTGTCGTATGCGGCGGTGCGCTGGATGACCCGGCCGCTGGCGGTCCTGGCCTGCGCCGCCGATGCCCTGGGCAAGGACATCAACCGGCCGCCGCTGCCCGAGACCGGGCCGACCGAGGTGAGGCGCGCCGCGCATGCGTTCAACATCATGCAGTCCAGCCTGGTGCGTTTCATTCAGGACCGCACCCGCATTTTCGCCGCCATGTCGCACGACCTGAAAACGCCCATCACCCGCATGCGCCTGCGCACCGAACTGCTGGAAGACGCCGATTTGCGCCAGCGCTTCGACAAGGATTTGCGCGAGATGGAACTGATGGTGACGCACACGCTGGATTTCATGCGCGGGCTTGAGCAGCCCCAAGTCGCCCGGCCGATCGACATCACGGCGCTGCTCGAAAGCCTGCAGGCGGACAATCAGGACATGCAGCGCGAAGTCCTCATCGAAGGCCGCGCACTGGTCCCCTATGTCGGCGACCCCGAACGGCTCAAACGTTGTGTCTCCAACCTGATCGACAACGCCATTCTCTACGGCAGGCAAGCGCGCATCATCGTCGAAGACAGTCCCGCAGCCCTCACCCTTCGCATCCGGGACCAGGGGCCCGGCATCGCGCCAGACGAACTCGACAAGGTGTTCGAGCCGTTCTACCGGCTCGAAGCATCACGCAGCCGCGAGACCGGCGGCACCGGCCTCGGCCTCGGCATCGCCCGCAACATCGCGCGCGCGGCCGGTGGCGATGTGACCTTGCGCAACCACCCGGATGGCGGCCTGGAGGCCACCTTGCACCTGCCGCGCAAGCCCGGTTTTTCATGAGCCGCGATGGCGAACCGTCGACGAGCCGCTTGGTGGCTTGGCTGGCGTCAATCGCCGGGTCGATGGCGCCGTGGGCATGGTCCTGTGGCCGGCCATCGCCAAGCGCATCACCCCCGTTGGCCCTGCACTGCAGGAGGTTCCGCGTGGCATTCGCAGGGCTCGCCAGCCGCAGCCTGCTGCAGGTTCTGCAGGATGCCGCATGCGCTCGCTGTCTGATTGACCTGGCAGGTTTCGCGTAGCGCGTGCAACTGCTGCTCCAGCAGGCGCAGCGATTCGACCTGACGGTGGATGCGCGCGATCTGCCGGTCGATCAACTGGTTGATGGCGTCGCACGCCGATTCAGGATGCTGCTGAAAGCTGCGCAACACGCGCACGTCCGGCAATCCCATGCCCAGCGAGCGGCAGTGGCGAATGAAGTTGAGCTGCACCAGGTGGTCGCTGCTGTAGTTGCGATAGCCGTTGCCCTCGCGGGCGGGCGCGTCCAGCAAGCCCTCGCGTTCGTAAAAACGCACCGTCTCCACGTCGCAGTGGCCGCGCTGCGCCAATTCCCCGATTCGCATCTTGCATTCCCCTCTCGTGCAAAGGCACTTGACCCTGTAGCAGGTACAGGCTGTTCAATGATGGCACTGTTCACCGAGATCCGCCATCATGAGCCAGCACGACCCCACCGGCACAGCGTTACGCCTGCCTGTCCAGGCGCAAGACCATGGGCCCGCCTGTGACCACGATCATGCGCACGATCATGGCCAACGAGACGACCCTGATTCGCGCGTCCATGCCCGCGCGGCGGCCGATGCCTGCTGCGCTGCGACGACACGGGTCGACGGCCTGACGGGGGTTTGCATAACCAATCCGGCACCCGACGGGACCAGCCGGGTGCGCTACCGTATCGACAAAATGGACTGCCCCACCGAGGAGCGCCTGATCCGCAACAAACTGGAGGCCATGCCCGGGGTGGTCCAACTCGACTTCAACCTGCTGCAACGGGAACTCACGGTGTATCACCGTCTGGAGCGGCCGCAGGAGATTGCCGCGGTGCTGAACAAGCTGGACATGGCACCCAATTTGCTGGAAGCCAATGCGCCGGTGTCTGTGCTTCCCCCGGCCCTGAGCCGACGGCAAAAAGGTCTGCTCGCCGTGGCTGGCGTCGCAGCCGTCGCAGCCGAGGTCATCGCCTGGTCGAGCGGGCGGGAGACCTCGTGGATGGTCATGGCGCTTGCCGCCGTGTCCATCCTCAGCGCCGGCCTGCCGACCCTCAAAAAGGGCTGGGTCGCGCTCAGAAACCTGACCCTCAACATCCACTTCCTGATGTCCATCGCGGTGGCCGGGGCCGTGGCGCTGGGCAAGTGGCCGGAGGCGGCGATGGTGGTGTTCCTGTTCGCCGTGGCCGAGGCGATCGAGGCGCTGTCGCTGGAGCGTGCCAGGAACGCGATCAAGGCGCTCACGGCCATCGCGCCGGAAACCGCCGAGGTCAAGGCCGGCGAAACCTGGCAGGCCAAGCCGGTGGCCGAGGTGGCCGTCGGCAGCCGCATCCGGGTGCGCACCGGCGCGCGGGTGCCGTTGGACGCACGCGTCGACTCCGGCCGCGCGGCGCTGAACCAGGCGCCGATCACCGGCGAAAGCCTGCCTGTGGACAAGCAGGCGGGCGACTTGCTGTATGCCGGCAGTATCGTGGCCGATGGCGTGGTGGAAGCCACCGTCACGGCCTCGGCCAGTGACAGCACCTTGGCCCGCATCGCCCTGGCCATCCAGAGCGCGCAGTCCCAGCGCGCGCCGACCCAGCGTTTCGTCGACCAATTCGCGCGGTACTACACCCCCGCGGTGGTCGTCTTCGCCA
>JAJXUC010000081.1 GCA_021783435.1 Pseudomonadota bacterium
CCATGCCGTTTTGTATTCCTTGAACACCATGTCCAGCATGCGGGCGATGATGCGCTGTTCCAGGGGGGTGAAATCGCGCCCCTCGATACGTGCGTGAAAACGACCGTCGCCGCCAAAAAAATTGTCCACGACGCTGAAAATCAGGCGGGGATCGAAAATAAACAGCGCGGTGCCGCGCAACGGCTTGATCTGCACCAGATTCAAATTGCTCGGGACCACCAGGGTGCGAATGAATTCGCTGTATTTCAGCAAGCGCACCGATGCGACAGAAATTTCAGAGGTGCGCCGGAGAAAATTGAACAGGCCGACCCGCCAGAGGCGGGCGAAACGCTCATTGATGACTTCCAGCGTGGGCATGCGCCCGCGCACGATCCGATCCTGGCTGGACAGATCGTAGGGGCGAATGCCGCCGGTATCGGCGGGTTCCTGTTCCGCAGGAGGTTCGTCGCCGCTCAGGCCCTGGAGTAGAGCGTCGACTTCATCCTGCGACAGAACGTCCTTGACCATTACTGCACCACGAAAGCTGTGAAATAGACGCCGGCGATGGGGCCCTTCTGGCCGGTCGCATGCTTGGCAGGCGAGGCTTTGCCGGACTCGCGTGCGAACAGCTGGTTGATGGCTCCCTCGATTTCCTTGCGCAACTGCTCACGAACCTCGACCGTGCCGACTTTACTCGCCTCCTGGGAAGCAAGAATGCGCAAAATGGTGTTGCGAATTTCGGGCGTCATGGCCTTGACCTCTTCGTCCGCCTTGGGTTCGTAGGTCTTGAGGTCGATCTTGACCTGCAGGTAGTGCGTGTTGCCATCCTGGCTGAGTACGTTGGTGACGAAAGGCTCCAGGCTAATGTAGTGCGCAAGTTTTTCGCGCTGGGCCGCCAGTTCCTGGGCGGAAAGCTGTGGCTTTGGCCGCAACATGAACCACCAGACGCCGCCAGCCCCCCCCGCCAGAATGACCACGACCAAGGCCGCGACGATGATCCATTTTCCCTTGCCTGCTTTGGCCTTAGCCGGTTTTTCTGCCATATCGATGCTCCAGAAGTCATGCCGAACTTGATGCTCTAAACGGCACGAATTCCACGAAATTGAGCATGAGATCCAGATCACACATAAGTATTGACCAGCCCTTGCTTCCAGTTCGATGACGCCGCGACTCCTGGCTGCAGCCCAGCTTGCGCTTGCGGGCTGCCGGATTCGACACCTTGTATTCCGGCTCTTGCGGGACGGTTCTGGAACGCGCTGCGCCCATTGCCGCCCGCGTTGACGGAGGTTTGCATCAGTGTGAGTCCCGCACCTGTAAACAGATCGTGCAATTGCGGCATGGCGCTCTCAAGCGCCTGGCGGACAGTTTGATGCGGTGAGACGAACTGTGCGTCCACCTGTCCGTTGTGCAGCGTCAGGTGCACGTCGAGCGGCCCGAGTTGGGGCGGGTTGAGATGAAGGGTCGCCAATTGCTGCTGGCCATTGACGGCGAAAAGCAGCTGCTGACCGAGCTCCTGCCCCCATGGTGCGCCACCGACTGGCACATGCAACGATGCCGTATAAGGCTGTACGGAAGCTGACGTCGATGGTATGGGCGCGGCGCCCGGCATGAGCGTGGCGGCGAATGAGGTGGGTGCGTTCGTTGGAGGCGTCGTCGCGTCGACGCGTGGCGAAGCCCCTCCATCCTTGGCCTGTCCACCCCGATCCTGAGTCAGCACGCCAGTCATGGTTTGAGCCCATTTCCCCAGACTCGGGGCGTTGGTGGATTTCGTCTCGCTGTGAGTGCTCATGGTGGCTTGGAAAAGATCGCCTTGAACTGGATGGCCGCCGTTTGCACTCGGCAGGGTTTTCCCGCTGGAGCCAGCCTCCGCCGGGGCACCCGTCTGCGATAGCGGATCGGAGATCGGGCCCGTGGTGGGAGTGCCGTCGAAGGCATGTTGCCCTGCAGCGGATTGGGCGATGGTCCGCGGCAAACCCGGGGATGAAAGCGGCGATTCAAGAGCCAGTTGGCTGCCGCCAGGCGGCAAAGTCTTGCCGCTAGCGATGGTCGTGGCGGGATTTGCCGCGCCCATCTCCGGCCTCCACGAGGCAAGGACTTGCGGATTCTGCGGCAAACCCGAAACGGGAAGCACACCTTGCTGTGGTGCGGGAGCAGTCTGATCAACGTGTTTCAGGTCTGGCCTTGCCTTGTCCTTGCCACGCGTCGAACCTGCAGCGGCTTGCGGCGACGCAGTCTTTTCGGGTGCCGGGGCGCCAGAATCCTGACTCTGCGCCGCTTGGTCGCGGCTCTGGGCTTGTGACAGCGCCTCGGAAAACGCCGGCTGCCCATCGGCCGCCTGACCCGAACCCTGGGCCGGGCTGGCGGAACCCGGCGAACCGGAGCCGGTTGTTGGCAAGGTGGCGGATATGGTGGTCATGCTGAGATTCATTCGTGACTTCGCATGGAATCAAGCAAAAGCCGCGCCAGCCTGTCTGGCCATCCTCTGCTGCCCAAATCGCCGTGGCCGCAGGAGGCCAGCAAGCCCTACAGGGTTCAGAACCGAGTTGGCTGCTGTGTCGTCGTCGAGAACTGCGACTGGGGGCTCAAGGCCCATTCCTGCATCTCGTGCTGGGCCTGCTTCTGCTCACGCGCCTTCACGAAAACATGCTGCTGGGCGAGCAGGAGTTCATAAGCTTTCTCACGCTGCCGCGCCGAGATCCAAGCTTGCCGCTGCTCGGCATGCAGATCCTGCAGGCGGTTGATCTCGGCTTGCTGGGCTGCCAGCGCGGCGCCGACCTTGGCGATGAAGGCCCGCAGGTCGCGCACCTTGCTCCAATCCCCTCCCTGGGCCTCGAGCGCCTGTAGATGCTGCCGGTATTGCTGGGCGTAGCTCAGCAAGCTTTCATGCTTTTCCATAGCCTGCTCGTGCTGAGCCTTGAGTTGCTTGAGGGCCAAGGCGATTTGCTGCCCGAGCCCGGTGGCTTGGGCGTGGAGCGTCTGCAGCGCTTCGATGCGCTGGGGTGTGGCGTTGTGGTGTGGCATATCTAAAACCTAACATTGTGCCTGGCATCGCGCAGTCCTCATCTATCCCAGGTAGGGCGACATGAGTTGCGCCAACATGGACTGGCTCGTCGGAAGATTGACGGCTTCATGCATCCCTTGGCGCAAAAATGACCGGATTCCGGCGTGAGCTTGGACAGCGAGATCCAAATTCGGATCGCTGCCCGGGGTGTAGGCGCCGACGGCGATCAGATCCTGCTGACTGGCATACCGCGAATCCAGTTCCTTGAGCTTGTACATGCGCCGCAATTGCTCGGCATCGGCCAGGTTCGGCATGACGCGACTGATCGACGCCCGCAAATCGATGGCCGGGAAATGCCCCTGCTCGGCCAGACGCCGGCTCAGCACGATGTGGCCGTCCAGGATGGCGCGCGTATTGTCGGCAATCGGATCTTGCTGGTCGTCGCCTTCCATCAGGATGGTGTAGAACGCCGTGACGCTTCCCCCGCCGTCGCGCCCATTGCCCGCGCGCTCGACCAGTGCCGGAAGCTTGGCGAAGACCGAAGGCGGGAAACCCCGTGCGGCAGGGGGTTCTCCCGCCGCCAGCGCCACTTCGCGCAAGGCCAGCGCATAGCGGGTCAACGAGTCCATCAGCAGCAGCACATGCTGGCCCTGATCGCGGAAATATTCCGCCAGGGCCGTGGCCAGCCGCGCACCGCGGATGCGCGAGAGCGCGGGCGCGTCGGCAGGCGCGGCAACCACCACGGCACGACGCAGACCTGCCTCGCCAAGAATGTCCTCAATGAATTCCTTGACCTCTCGTCCGCGCTCGCCGATGAGCCCGACCACGATCACGTCGGCGTCGGTATTGCGTGCCATCATGCCCAGCAACACGCTCTTGCCCACGCCGCTGCCGGCGAACAAACCCATGCGCGCGCCTCGCCCCACGGTGAACAGGGCGTTGATGGCGCGTATGCCCACATCCAGCGGTTTGCGCACGAGCGCGCGGTCCAGGGGATTGATCGGTGCGCTCGTCAGGGTGGTGAATGCCGAAGCGAGCAAGGGGCCATGACCGTCCAGCGGCTTGCCGCTTCCGTCGAGCACGCGGCCACACAATTCCATGCCGGCGGGAATGCGCAAATCGCCGGGAATGGGGGTGACCCGAGCCCCGGGGGCCAGGCCTTGCATTTCGCCTGAGGCCATGAGCTGGATATGGTCGCCGTTGAACCCCACGACCTCTGCCGCGACGCGGCGGTGCCCATCGGCGGTGATGGTGCAGCGCGTGCCCAAGCTGATGTCCAGTCCTTGCGCTTCGAGGATGAGTCCGCGCACGCGAACCAGGCTGCCGCTGGGCTGGATGGGCAATTCGCCTGCCGCCAGCAGGCGTTTGTGCAGCGTGTGCACGCGCGCGAGGGCTTGCGAGGCGGATTGTCCGGCTTGAGACGGAACCCAGGCTTGCCCTTCTGCATCCTGTTCGCTGGCACCAACTTCCTGGCTCACAGCGATCCTTCCTCGAACAAACGTGCCATGACCTGGCGCCAGCGTTCCTCGGTGCGCAGATCCAATTCGGATTGCGTATCGTGCCCGCTGCGTGGGCGCCAGCGGCGATCCGGCGTGGCGCGTTGCGCATCGGAGCCCGAGGCCAACATCAAATCGCCGCGCTGCAAGGTTGGATCGGCGATCAGGCTCACGCCGCCGGCTTCCAAGTCGGGGGCGAACTCCTGCAGGAGCTTGACGTCATCAGGATGCAGTCGCACCCAGGGCACCCCAGCGTGGGCCGGAAATGCCGAGAGCGCGCGATGCAGCAAATCCAGCAGTTGCTCGGGGTGGGTATGGAGTTCGCGCGTCACGACCTGGCGCGCAATCTCGAGCGCCAAGGCGACAACCGCCGTTTCCAGGTCGGACTCCAGTTGCTGCACGGGAGCCGAGAGCCGCTGCAGGATGGCGCGCAAGGCGGCCAGATTCGCTTGCGCTTGGGCGCGCCCCGCTTCCAGTCCCGCCGCGTGGCCCTCGGCCCAACCCTGGCGCCGCCCCTCCTCATGGCCCTGTGCGCGCGCGGTATCGAACACCGATTCGAGACCTTGGGCCGTGGGCAACTTGATCGGAGAGTCGTCGCGGGCATCTGCATCCGACGCGCGGGCGACGCCCAGGGGCGAATCCAGTTCGGGCGCCAGCCACATCCTGGCCTGTGCCGCGGATTCCTTCGGAATGATGTCGCTCATCACGGCCTGGAAGCGTGGTGGGAGGGGACGCTCACGACACCAAGGCTTCGGCATTGCTGCCGCCAAGCTGAATCTGGCCGGCGGATTCCAGGCGCGTCGCGATCTGCAGGATTTCCTTCTGGGCTGCCTCGACCTCGGTCAGCCTGACCGGTCCCTTGGCCTCCAGGTCGTCGCGCAACATCTCGGCCGCGCGCTTGGACATATTGCCGAGGAATTTCTCCTTCAGCGCCGCATTCGCTCCCTTGAGCGCGAGAATCAGGGTTTCGGACGAGATTTCGCGCAACAACGCCTGCATACTCCGGTCGTCCACGTTGATCAGATCGTCAAAGACAAACATCTGGTCCTGCACCTTGTTGGCGAGTTCTTCGTCCTGCGAGCGCAGGAATTCCATGATGCTGTTCGACTGCGTGGAGTCGAGCTGGTTAAGAATCTCGGCAGCGACTTTCGGCCCGCCCATGGCGCTGACTTGCACGCCTTGGGACTCACCAGACAGTGTCTCCTCGAGCGCGTCATTGAGTTCACGCAGGGCGCCGGGCTGAAGCCCGTCCAGATTGGCCAGGCGCAGCAATGCCTCGCTGGCCTGTCTGGGCGGCAGGAAGTGCAGGACTTCACCGGCCTGGTCGGATTCCAGGTACGACAACACCAGGGCAACCACTTGCGGATGCTCGAGCTTGATGAGTTCGGCAATCGCGCGCGGTTCCAGCCATTTCAGATTTTCCAGGCCGCTGGACTCGCCACCGTGGAGAATACGCTCGATCAATGCGTTCGCGCGATCCCCTCCCAGCGCCTTGGTCAACGCGCCGCGCAGGAACTGGTCGGCGCCGAGCCCCAGGGAGGTTTGCCGTTCGAGCTTCTCGCGAAATTCGCGCATCACGGCGTGTGCCTGATCGGTGCTGACTCGGCCAAGCTTGGACATCGCCAGCCCCAGGCGTTGCACTTCGCGCGGGGCGAGGTGCTTCATCACCTCGGCCGCCTGGTCTTCCCCCAGGCTCAGCAACAACACGGCGGCGCGGTCCAGCCCCTTGAATTCGTCGTCATTGGCCATCGGCAAGCCACTCCTTCACGACCTGGGCCGCCCTGCGGGGATCCTGCTTGGCGAGTTCACGCGAGGTGGCCGCATCGGACTCGAAATCGTGGCCGATATGCACCACATCGGGAGCCAGTTCAGCCTGTGGCCTGCCTTGGCGCACGGCCCCAGCCTCGCTGGCGCCCTCCCCGCCACCGCCTCCGGTGGCCTTCGTGCCGGCGTCACGACCCGCACCCAGCTTGCGCACGGCGCGATAGATGAACAAGCCGAGGATGAGCGCAACCAGATAGGGAACGCCTTGACGCACGCCATCCCACAACCATGCCGAACGCCACCAGGGCAAGGCCTGCTCGGCGGCCATAATCTGCGCGGAGAACGGCATGTTCACCACCGAAACCTTGTCACCGCGCTGCGCGTTGTAACCGATGGCGTTTTCCACCAACTGCTTGATCTGGGTCAACTGTTGCGGGCTCAGGGCGCGCGGCTTGGACGCCGCACCGGTCCCTGCTCCAGGTTGGTCGTTGACCAGCACGGAAACGGAAATATGTTTGACGGAACCCACGGGAAGCTGCGTATGGCTGACCGTCTTGTCGAGGTCATAGTTCGTCGTTGCGGAACTGCTGGCTGCCGTGGGCGCCAGGGCTTTCAGACTGGGCGTGATTTGGGCGAATTGCTGCGGCGTCAGCGGAGCCGAGGCCGAGCCGACAGCGAAGGGGGCCGTCACCCCGCCTGGCGGCTGGTTGCTGAGCGCGCCGGGCACGCCGGCCGGCACATTGCCGCTGCCGGTGCTGCTGGAGGACTGCGCTTGCTGGCTGAGCAGGTGCCCCTGGCCGTAATACACCGAACTGGTTTCCGTCTTGCCGAAATCCAGATCCGCCGACACGGCAACGCGCACGCCATCATGCCCCACGATAGGGGAGAGAATGGATTCGATCTGCTTGCGATATTGCTGTTCGATCGCGTTGCGGTAAGCCAGCTGGCCCGGTTCGATGCCGGTGTCATTGTGGCTGGACGTCGTGAGCAGATTGCCGTCCTGGTCGACCACGGTGACATTCTTGTCGCTGAGCCCGGCCACCCCAGAAGACACCAGGTGCACGATGCCGGCGACCTGGGCGCCGCTGAGCACGCGCCCCGGGTACAGCTTGAGCAGGACCGAGGCCGAGGGTTTCTCGGCCTCGCTTAGAAATACCGATGGCTTGGGGATGGCCAGATGCACCGTGGCCGACTCCACGGCCGAGAGCGACTGGATGGTTCGCGCCAATGACCCCTGAAGGGCGCGCTGGTAATTGACCTGTTCGACGAACTGGCTGGTCCCCATCGGCTCGTTGTCGAGCACCTCGAAGCCAACGCCGGCGCCCTTGGGCAGCCCTCCCGCCGCAAGCTTCATGCGCGTGGCATAGACCTGATCCGAAGGAACCTGGATCACGGCACCGCCATCGGTGATCTTGTAAGGCACATTGAGCTTCTGTAGTTCGGCGATCACCGAGCCGCCGTCGCGTTCGGACAGATTGGTGTAGAGAACTTGATAGCCCTGATTTCTGCTCCACAGCAGAATGGCCACGATCAGCGCCACCAGCGCGGCCAAGCCGGCAAGCAAGGTAAAGCGCTGGTTCATGCTCATCCGGCGGAAGGCTCCAAACAGGTCTTGCTGCGGGGCCGGGGATGGCATGGCGGTATCGGTCGTGGCCATGGGAGGAATGTCGTCGGTGAAACCGTGGGGCGGCTGGGGGGCTTAACGCCATGAACCTGGCGCCTGGCTCTCGGACCGGGTTCAGGCCTGAATATTCATGATGTCTTGGTAAGCGGAAACCAGCTTATTGCGGACTTGGAGCGCGGCCTGAAAGGACAGGCTGGCCTTCTGGGACGCGAGCATCACATCGCTCAAACTCAGGTTCGACTGGCCAGCCGAGAATTGCTGCTGCATGACATCGGCCTGCTGAATCTGCTGGCCGACCTCATCCAGCGCAGATTTCAGCATGGCTGCGAAATCGACCTGTTGCGACGCCGCCGTGCCGGTTACCGACGTCGCCGCGCCGGGCTTGGCGGCAGCCTCGGCAGCCAGTGCGCGCATTTGCCCAACGAGTTCCTGCATGCGGTCGATTGTCATCCTGCCCTCCTCCAGCTCCGTGCGTCAGCCCGTCGAAAATCCGTCGGCCTCCCCCTGGAGAAGCAAAACCCATTCCAGGCGCGCATGATTCCATGTCCGCTTAGCCATCGTGCGCATAGGGCAACTCCACGCCGGACTCGCGTAAGCGCTGCAGTTTGTGTCTCAGCGTACGCGGGCTGATGCCCAGGCGCTCGGCGGCCTGCTTTTTGGATCCGTGGCAATCGCGTAACGCATCGGCAATCAGCTTGCGCTCATTGTCGGCCAACTCGGCATCCAAATCACGGATGGCGGCTGTTTCTTGATTTCCATGACCTGTAGCCGCCTCGCCAGCCGCGGGCGTGGTTTGGGTTGCCGGGGCGAACGCCGAAGACTGGAGCAGCAGGTCGCCGGCCGTGATGACGCCCTGCAGGCAAAGGATGGCCGAGCGCTGGATCACGTTTTCAAGCTCCCGCACATTGCCGGGCCAGTCGTAATGCTGCAGGGCATATTGCGCTGCGTGGTCGAGGCGCGGGGGTTGCCCCAGTCCGTACAGCCCCGCATAGCGTGCGAGCATGGAGTTGGCCAGCGGCAGGATGTCCTCGCGCCGTTCACGCAGCGCCGGAATGCGCAGTGGGAAAACACTCAAGCGGTAAAACAAATCTTCGCGCAGCACCCCCTGGCGCACGGCCTGCTGGAGCTCGCGATTGCTGGTGGCGACGATGCGCAGATCCAGCGCAATGCGCTTGCGCCCCCCCACGCGCTCGATCTCGCGCTCCTGCAGCACGCGCAACAACTTGGCCTGCAAGCCGGGCGCCATTTCGGTCACCTCGTCAAGCAGCAGTGTTCCTCCCTGCGCCTGCTCGAACTTGCCGGGGGCGGATTGGGACGCCCCCGTGAACGCGCCCTTTTCGTAGCCGAACAAGGTGGCTTCGAGCAGCGTCTCGGGGATGGCGGCGCAGTTGATGGCGATGAACGGCCCTTGGGCGCGCGGCGAGCTGCGGTGGACGAAGCGGGAAACCACCTCCTTGCCCACGCCGCTTTCCCCGAGGAGCATGATGCCCACATCGGTCTGCGCCGCGCGACGCGCCATCTCCAGAACCTTCTGCATGGCAGGTGACTGCGCCACCAGGCCGGCCGCGTCCGGGGTTGCGGCCGATGGGCGTGGCGCGCTGGCAGATCCATCCAGCATGTCCCGAATTATCCCCAACAGATCGCCGGGTTTCAGCGGAAGCTGCAGGCGTTGATAGCCTCGATCCTGGATCGGCGCGAAGTCGGCGTCCCCGGCCAACAACAGCACCGGCAGATGGGGATCGTCCAGGCGCATCCGCTCCAGCAGAGGTTGAAAATCCGGTGATGCACCCCATTCGGCGATGACCAGATCGGTTTCCCAGTCACGCCCCTCTCCTGACGCGGCCGGGACAGCGGGATCGTGTCGGGTTGGATAGCCGGCTTGGACCAAGGTCTGCTGGCAAACTTCGGCCACGGCCCTATTTCGGACCAGCAGCAAGATGCGTGGAAGGGTCATGCGAGGCTTGTCGAGGTGATCGGTCGATGGTCCTGGAGTGCGGTTGGCGGCGATAAACGAACTGCGGCGTGTCAGTCTGTCTCGTGTGCCCCCCTGTACCCTATAAGCAATTCCGGTGCCGGCGCAATTCTCCCGGCGGATATGGGTTTCTCGGGCCTTGGCACTGCCCTGCCACTCATGGAGCGTCAAGGCCTTGACTGATGCATGACGCGAAGCCTGAAACTTGACGCCTATATGCGCTCGGGCAGCGCTCCCTCAGGTTTCCTCGCGTAGACCGTATTTCCTGATTTTCTCGACCAAGGTCGTGCGCCGCAGGCCCAGTTTTCCGGCCGCGTGCGCAATCACGTGGCCGCTGGCGGCGAGAGCCTGCTCGATGAGCGAACGCTCGATGCGCTCGAGGTAGGCGCGAAGGTCGATGCCCTGCTGCGGCAGAAGCGGGTCGGAGGGCTCGGCCACCGATCGCATCAGATCGTGCAGCCCGTCATCCGTGTCGGAGGGCGGGTCGGCCGTTGGTATGCCCATGCTGCTGCCCGCTGCGCGCATTTTCGCAGGCAGATCCCGCACGTGAACCGTGGTCCCCGCGTGCATGATGACCAGGCGCTCCATCAGATTTTGCAGTTCGCGCACATTGCCTGGCCAATGGTAGTCAAGCAGTGCCCGCTCGACACCGTCGCCTAGGCGGATGTCGCCCAGTCCCGAGGCCTCGAGCCGCTGCAGTGTTTGTTCGGCAAGCAGGAGGATGTCGTCGCCGCGCGCGCGCAGGGGCGGAATCTGGATGGGCACGACATGCAGCCGGTAGAACAGATCTTCACGAAACCGCCCGAGCTGAATCTGCTGTTCGAGATCGCGGTGGGTGGCCGCGACGATGCGCGCTGGAGCCGGGATGGTCTCCGAGCCCCCCACCCGCTCGAAACAGCGCTCCTGCAAGACGCGCAGGATCTTGACCTGCAAGGTGGGGCTCATCTCGGCGATCTCGTCGAGAAACAGCGTGCCCCGCCCGGCCAGCTCGAAGCGGCCCTTGCGCGCGTTTTGCGCGCCCGTGAACGCGCCGCGTTCGTGGCCGAACAGCTCGCTTTCCATCAACTCGCCCGGAATCGCACCGCAGTTGACGGCGACGAAGGAGCGGTAAGCCCTGGGTGACCAAGCGTGCAGCAGCCGCGCCACCAGTTCCTTGCCCGTTCCGGATTCGCCCTGAATCAGCACCGTGCTGTCGGTGGCGGCCACGCGCCGGATGAGCGCGCGCAACGCCACCACGGCTTGGCTGTCGCCCAGAAGCTGGGGATCGAGCGTTGTTGTCTCGTCGATTTGTAAAGTGGACTCGCTCATTTGAGACGCATTTTCGCACTTGCAGCGCCCCGTCCCGAGCATCATCGCCGCGTCGGGTGCAAAAAGACTGCCGAACCGTTGGAATGCCGTCCCGATGGTCCGGTCAAGGGGCGTGTTTCGGCGCGGGCAGATGACGTAGATAGCTGGCGCTGCCCAGCAGCTTCTCGAGGCGGATCCGTGCCAGATTCGCCCGTTCGCGCGTGGGGTAAGCGCCGACGAGCAGCAGGCTCAGGCGCCGAGGGGTCTGCGGCGCCTTGCACGTCGCGAAGCCCTCATGCGTCAAACGACTTCTCAGCCGCTCGAATCGCACATCCTCCGCGAAGGCACCGACTTGCACATACCAGCCGACCTGCTCGCATGTCGGGGCAAGATGCGCCTTGTGGTGACCCGGGACTTTGGGTTCGGCCATGGGAGCATGTTCAAACGCGCTTTGGGTTCGCGCCTTCTTGGCGCTGGGCCCCGCAGACGCAGCGGACGCGGGTTTGGCACTCTCCGCCGGACGGGCCTGGTGATCGGCTTGGGCCGCGCCGGGCGGCCCTTCGCGCCCCGGTGAGCTTGCACCGGATGCCGACGGCGGGGCCGCAAGGGACGGCGCCGAGCCGGGGCGCGAGGCCGGGGCGCTGGGCAAGGCGTGGGATTGGTCCGGTACGGGTCCGGACGGACGGCTCTCGGGCGCTTGAGGAGGCGCGGAGGCCTGCGCGGACGCGAGCGCCGCGGAGGCCCGATGGACCGCCACTGAGGGCAAGTTCACGGTCTCGACCTTGGTCTGCGTCTTGGGGCCTTGCAGGGTTCGGATCGCGAGTGCAGAAAGCCCGGCAAGCACCAGAATGGCTGCCAGCAAAATGCCTCGATTGATCCAGCGCAAGCGGTTTTGGATGGCATCGAGTGGGTCGGTCACGAAGGGTTCTTGGCGGTGGTTGCTGATGGAGTGGCCGAGGTACCGGCTGGCGGCTGGCCAGTCACGACGCGTGGAACGAGCGCGTCGTCGCTGAGCTTCTCGGGCGACACGATCACGATGCTGACGCGCCGATTCGCGGCGCGCCCCTCGGGCGTGGCATTCGAGGCGATCGGATGATATTGCCCATAGCCCGCCGCAACAAGTTGTCCGGGCGGGACGTTTTGCTGGATCAGCATGTCCACGACGGAAACCGCGCGCATCGCCGAAAGCGCCCAGTTGGACTGGAACTGACCCGTGTGAATCGGCTTGTCGTCCGTGTAGCCATTGACCTGGATCTGGTAGGGCAGCCCGCTGAGCACGTCGGTGACGCGCAGCAGGAGGGCTTGGGCGCCGGGCGAGAGATTGGCCTGGCCCGAGGCGAACAAGAGGTTGTCGTGGATATCGATGGCCACGCCCAGAGGGGTCACGCGGACCTGGACCTCGCCTGCGCGAATCTGGCTGGCCAGGCGCGCCGCCATGGCCTGCGCGATGCGTTCGAGACGCTGCTGGACCGGATCGAGCGGGACCGATGGCCGGCCGGACTGCTGGCCCGGCGCCGGATGCGCGGCCGTCGGCACCGCGGCGATATTGGTCGGCCTGGGCAGCGGCGGCAGATCGACCACGCTCGGCGTATTGGAGTATGGCTGGCCGGTCTGGATGGGGTCGGGCGCGGTGGGCTGGCCCGTGAAAGCGGCGACCAGGGTTTGCGACAGCACCTTGTACTTGCCCTCGTTGAGCGAAGAGATGGAGTACATCACCACGAAAAAAGCGAACAGCAGGGTGATGAAGTCGGCATACGACACGAGCCAGCGCTCATGGTTCTCGTGTTCCTCATGGGCTTTCTTGCGGGCCATGGCGGTGCGGATCCGGATTCAGGACGCCGATCGGAGCGCGAGGGTCAGGCGGCGTCGGCCGCCCGGTTCTCAAGGACGCGCCGGGCCGCTCCCCAGTGTTCTTGACCCCCACGGGGGGCGGGGCGGCCTGCTGCCCCTGGGGCACTCAGAGCGTGGAGCGCTGCCTGGCGATCTGCCGCCTGTGATGGCGGAAGATGAAACGTTCCAGATCGTTTTGCAAGGATTCTTCCAGCGGCTCGATGTCCATCGAATGCCAGAGCAGATCTCCTGAAACCGACTCCTCGACGATCTGCCCCGGAAGCATCAGGGGCAAGGCGATGCGGTGCCGCAGGTAGATGCGCGCCCACAGCCTCTGACCGACGCCGATGGCCTGCTCGCTGCCCCAGTGCAGGCGATGGGCAGAAAGAACGCAGGGACGCTCTATCGGCATGGCGTTCATGCCGCGCAGTGCCGTGCTCGCCATCAGCAGGAGCAAGTCGATACGGCGCTCCAGGTGATGGATGGGGTCGCTGCGTCCGGACTCGGACTCGGCTTCCGCATGCGGCTCGTCGAGCATCAGCAGGGCGCGCAGCAAGGTCGCGTTGTCGGCCATGACATCGGCCAGCGCCGATGCCGACGTGAGCGTATCCACCCAATCCATCGGCATCATGCCTTCCAGGCGCACGGCATCTCCATGCGAATGGCCGGGGAGTGACATGTGGGGTGTCGAGGAACTCATGGAAAGGCATCGCGGGAAACCCAGCGCACGATCTGCGCTGCGCACAGCATAACCCGCGCGGACGTTTTGCCACCATGCATCAAGCCTGACGCAGGCCCTCGACCCATGAGTCACGCAAGGCGGTGACCACGGCGCCGCAGTCGTCGAGCGCCTGCACGTCGTCGAAGATGTTGGCCTGGCCGAGACGTTCGAGAAGATATTTGTAGATGCCCCCGAGCCGCGTGCCAAGGGTCGACTGCTGCGCGTCGTCCGGCGGCAGGGCAGCCAGCAGATGCTCGACGATCTGGTAGGACTTGCTCAAGGCCAGGACCTTGCGATCGGCCGCGCCCTCGGCAATGGCCGCCCTGGCGCGTCGCAGATATTCGAGAATGCCGTCCAGCCCGAGCACGAGAAGCTTGTCTTCGGGTACGCCTTGCTGCCCGACCTGTCGATAGGCCTGCACTGCCAAACCTGCGCTCATGGATGTCTCCTAAACGAGTGTTCAACCACTGGTTGACGAGGAACTGCTCGAACTGCCGTTATTGGCCGAGAAAAATGCGTTGAGATAATTGCCCACGGATTGCAGCTGCGCCAACTGGGTTTGCATGGCGTTGAACTGCTGCTGCAGCAGTGCGGTCTGCGCCGCAGCGCTGCTTTGCAACTGCGTGATCTGCTGACCGATGCTGGTGATGGTGTTGTTGATGCCGCTGGTTGCCGCCGCGACAAAGCCGCTCTGGGCGTTGAGCGCCTGGGTCAGAATGGCATTCATTTGCTGATAGATGCCCTGGCTGACGGTGACCGAGCCGAGGCTTCCGGTGGACTGGCCGCTCACGGTCAGCTGGAGTCCGAGCGCTGGGCCGGGGCCGGTCACGGTGAGCGACTGTCCCGTCCCGCTGGCTGCTTGCCCGTTCACAGAAGCCAGCACATCGACCCCGGTGCCGGTCAATGTGGTGGTGCCGATGCCGGTGCTGCCGCTGCCGGCGGCAACGTTCGACACGACCGTGAAGGTTTGCCCGCTCCCGTAGCTGGAGGATTGGAGCTGCAGGGTGCCGTTGTCGTTGATCGCCGCGATGCCGCTGACACCCTGCTGGTTCAGTGTGCTGTTGATCGTGTTGACGATGGCGGCGATGGTGCTGCCCGAGGCGAGATTCACCGCCACGCTGGTCGCGCCGGAGGCGATGGTGAGCGTCTCGGCGCTGCTCAGTCCCCCGCTGGCCACGGGATTGGCCGCCGTGACGGTGGCTTGCGCTGCCGGTGTCGTCACATTGACCGCATAGGTTCCGGCCTGGGTGTTGCTGCCCGCCGCCACGTACGCCACATTGGCATTCGTCGTCGTGCCTACCTGCCCGAACAGGCCGGCCACGGCGTTGTAGTTCGAGGATAGAGCCTGACTCAAGGTGCTCGTATCGAGCACCAGGGTGCCGTCCTTGTTCAGGTTCACCCCCACCCCGCCCAGCGATGCATAGGCGCTGCCGGGAACCGTCCCCACGCCCTGCCCGCTGATGAGGTTGAGCAACTGGGTGCGCAGGGTCTGAATCCCGGCATTGCCGATCAGGGGACCGCTGGGGCCCGACGTTCCGCCGAAAGCCGTGAGCTGGTTGAGCGTGTTCATCGTCGAATTGAACGCGCCGACGAAGGACTGCACCGATTTGACGAACGCGCTGGTGTCGTTGGCCACCGTGAGGGTGGTGGAGCCGCTGGCCTGCAGCAGATTCAGGCTGACGCCGGGGATGGCGCCGCTGACCGCGTTGGTGGCGCTGGTGATGGCCAAGCCGTTGATGCTGACCGAGGCATTCTGCGCTGCCTGGCTCTCGGTCATGCCGCCCGACGCGCCCGAGCTGTAGCTCAAGGCCGACAGCGATCCCGTCGCGCCGCTGACGCTCACACTGAAGGCATTGGCCGCCCCCGTGTTGTTGCCTGTCAGGGTCAGACGATAGCCGGTGCCGTCGTAGATGACCGCCGCGTTCACCCCTGCGCCTGCCGTATTGATGGCCGCGGCAATGCCGTTGAGCGAATTGTTGCTGCTGCCGATGGTGACGTTGGTCACCGCGCCGCTGCCCACCTGGATCTGCAAGGTTCCGGTGCCCACGGCCGTGTTGGTGGCCGAAGCGAAGTCCTGCGAATACACGCTTTGGGTCTGGGCCAGCACGATATTGCTCAGGCTGTAGCTGCCCAAGGGCGCATTGCTGGACACCGAGGCCGACACGGCGCTGGTGTTGCTCAGGCTGACCGTGCGGTTGTTCAGGCTGGTGACGTTCTGCAGGCTGCTCACGGCCGACTGCAGGCCGGAGAGGCTGTTTTGCACGCTGCCCCATGCGCTGAGC
This sequence comes from Pseudomonadota bacterium, assembly GCA_021783435.1. Next base: position 15,957 of record JAJXUC010000081.1, read on the forward strand.
GTGGTCTGATACGACTGCTGCTGGCTCTGCAGCAGGGAGATGGGCTGCTGGTAGGCCGCGCTGAGCGTCGCGATCAGCGACTGCACATTCACGCCGCTGACCAGACCCGAAATCGATACCGACATGCCGCTCTCCCGTTCAATGAAGCCTAAACATCACAACATGGCGGCCGCCGGACATCAGCCGCCTGCTCATGCCTTCGCGCTCAACAGCGCACCCGTCTTGGCATTGTTTCCGAGATCGGCGTGCTCCGAGGCTTGAATGACCTGCGTGGCCGGAACGTAATACTTGAAATACACCTGCTGGGTCAGCTTGTCCGACAGTTCGACGAGGACCTGGCCAGGATGGCTGCCTCCGGTGTCGAGTCCGGCGGTGAGCTTGACCGCGCCATTCTGGGCGAGTTGTTTGTTCAGCTTGTCCACGGCCTGGCTCAGCGTGTCGGCGGGTACGGATGCCGCGGTGGAATGCATGGGCGTCGTGGCGGGCGCGCTGAAAGACGGTGCGGCGGCCGCGGGGTTCGGCCCTCCTGCATGGGGACCGGATGCGAGAGACGATCCGGAAGCTTGCGGTGCGGGGAGCATGGTCGAGATGTCCATAAGGCCTGTCCTCCACAAAACCCCGGGAAGCCAGGCCTGGCTTCCCGGGGGTCATGCCGTGTCCGCCGTGAAACTTACGGCAGGAGCTTCAGATAACTCTGCTGCAGGGCATTGGCTTGCGCCAGGGTCGAGATGCCGGCCTGCTGCAGGATCTGGTACTTGGACAACTGCGTCG
>JAJXUC010000082.1 GCA_021783435.1 Pseudomonadota bacterium
CTCGGCGCCATTCGCAGCAAGCTGGGCGACGGCATGATGGCCTTGTTCGCCCTGGGGCTGATGGAAGCCGGCCTGATCGCCTCCATCGTCATCACCGCCAGCACCGCCTGGGCCGTGGGCGAGGCGTTCGAGATCGACCGTTCGATCAATGCGTCGCCGCGCCAGGCCCTCGGGTTTTACCTGCCGGCGATCGCCGGCACGGCCCTGGCCGCCATCGCCGTGCTGAGTCCCGGCCTTCCGCTGGGCTTCCTCAACATCAGCGTGCAGGTTCTCGCCACGGTGTTCATGCCGGCAGCGATGCTGTTCCTGCTCATGCTGCTCAACGACCGGGAACTGATGGGCGAGCATGTCAACTCGGCGCGTCGCAACATGGCCTCGGTCGCCATCATGGCCGGACTGATCACGTGCAATGTCCTGTACGGCATCGCCACCTTGTTCCCGCACGCGCTCGGAGGTTGAGGCATGAAACAGCTCCATGAGTTCGACGCCGAAGATGTGCGCCGCCTGGTCGAGGATGAGGGCTGGCATGCGCCGCTGCCGGAGGTGCGGCGTGTGCAGTTCACACGCACGCAGCAGGGTGTGTTCTGGGGCTTGCGCATCTATGTGGTGGTGATGACGGCGGTGGTCGTCTGGGCTTTTTGGCACGGGACGGGCGGCTGACCCCGTGCTCCATGCCGTGTTTCAGCTATGGGCGTAGGTAAAGCCGGCCAGTTCCAGTTCGACGAGTTCGCCCACCACGTCCGGCGTGAGAATCACGCCCGGAATCAGGTGGTTGGTGAGATCCGCCGCCAGTTCTCCGTGTGACAGTTTGTCCGGGTTCTGGCGCTCTTTGCGCAAGTGTCCCGCCAGCCCCCAGATGCCGTCGTGGCAGGCCAGGAACACCACGCCGCGCTTTTGCAGAACCGTGATGCTGGCGGCTTTTTTCGAGAAGGGGCCGTCGGGGTTCTGGAAGTCCGCCGGGTTGGCCAGCGCGGCCGGCGGTATGTCGATGAAGGTGTTGCGTTTGAATTTGCCCTTGGTCAGCTTGGCGAAGTTGTACTTGTCCCAAGCGGCCTGATCGAAAAGCGCCAGCGCGGCCGAACTATGCGTCACCGAGGCGATGAGGAAGTTGGGATGCTTGAACGCCCAGATCTGGGAATTCAGCGTCAGGCGCATGAGTTCCAGCCAAGGCCCGCCCAGGTCTGTGTTGTGCCACGCCATTTTCGGGTTGCCGGGGTAGTGCAGCACGTCCCGCATGGCCTGGTCGTCCCATTCATCGGGATTCGTCAGGGTCATGGGCACGGTCTTGAAATCCCGCCTTCGCGGCGCGGAAGCCAGTTTCTTGCCCAGCGCCTCCAGCAGATCGGCGCCCGGCGGCAGCAGACTCAGACTGCCGGCTTGTTGCGGCCCAGTGCCAGCCGCATAGACCGGCACCCGCCCGCCAAGCCCCAGGCCGGCGACGCCGGACCATGCCAAACCACGCAAGATCTCGCGCCGTGTGCAACGCGTTTCATTCATGGTGATGTCTCCTGCCTGCCCGCGCTTGAAATGTCGGCCGCCCCGAAATCCTTGTTCCAGGCGCGGCTGTCTTCGCCAAGGGCGTTCACGCGCCCATGATGGACAGATGATGCGTCAGGTTCGGGATCAATGCCAGGACGCGCTCGCGCGTGGCATCAACCGCCGAAATAGCCGGGCAGGATTTTTTCGTTGGACGTCTTCGGATCGTCGGCCAGCAGATGCGGGTCCGTGGTGACGATGATCAGCCCGGCCATCGGGTCGCCGAAGCCATGCACCGTCGGTCGCTTCTTCGCCACGTAGCGTCCGCCGGGTTCCTTGGTCAATTCGGCATGCACCGAGCAGTAATAGAACTTCAGGCCCTGATGCTTGAAGGTGATGGAGTAGGTATGCACGGGGTGCCCGGGGCCGGGCGTACCCTGGACCGCACCTTCGAAGCGTTTGCTGGTCGCGCCAGTAGCGGGGTTGAAGCCGATGATGGTGTGCGCGCCCGTGTCTTCGTCCACGAACACCACCGGCTGGCCCGGGCGCACCGCGACCACGTTTTCCAGGAACATGTTCGCGCCGTTCATGTGCACGTAGACCGGCTGCACGGCGGCCTGCGCGGTTCCCGCCATGCAGACGGCCGCGCCGACAATCGCGGCGATGTCAAGATGGCTGCGTCGCAGGAACTGTGCGGGGCGGGACAAGGTTGTTTTGAGCATGCGGAACTCCGGGGGAGGGGGTGGAACGACACCGATAGGCCAGCCACATTAGGCCCGTGGCATGCGCTGGTCAATTGGCCCTGACATCGCGTTACGCCTTTAACAACCGGCCTGCGCAGACGCGCGCAAGTTCGCCAAGTATGTACTGACTTGGCGGCGCTTGGGCGGCGATCCGGAATGGGCTTGGCGCGCAGTGTCGGCGGGGCTCCGGCCGCTACAGCGGCCAGGCCCGCAACGGGAAGTCGTGTTCTTCGGCCAGGGCCTCGAGTTCCGCGGCGCCGTGCGCCCTGCACCAGCGTGCGATGGCGGTGCGGCTGGCGCCGCCGGCAATCCGGGCCAGAGATTCGGCGAAATGCGGCTCCAGCGCGGCCACCGCCACCAGCCCGTCGCGGCAGGGGTACACGGCGTAGCCCGGCAGGCTCCCGCCGAGCAGGGTGCCGGCTCCCGCGAGGCCTGCGTCGCGGGGCAGTGCCGCAAACCCCGCGGCATCGGACAAGGCCACTTGCAGATGCACGCCGCATCCGCTGGCGCGCGCTTGCATGATGGCCCCCATGGCGGCTTCCATGACCACCAGCGCCCCGGTCATGTCCGCCAGCAGGGTTGTCGGCAGGCGCGCGGTGTCGATCAATCCGGCTTCGGCCTGGTAGGTCAGGTCGTGGCCGGGCTGGTTGGCGCGTCGCCCCGGGTGGCCGACGATGGACACCATGGAGAGGTGCGGATGCGCGGCCGCGAGCGTTGCGCTGTCCAGACCCAGGCGCGCCAGAGCCGCCGGACGGAACGCCGTGAGCAGCAGATCGGTTGCGCGCAGCGCCTCGTGCAGTCCAGCCTGGCCGGGCGCGGTCTTGAGGTTCAGCGCCTGCACGGCGACGCCGCGATGCATGGCGCGGTAGAGCGCGGCGCACATGCCGCGCATCGGGTCGCCGGAAGGCGGCTCGATCTTGCGCACGCGGGCGCCGAGCGCGCGCAGCCTGGCCAACGCCACCGGTCCGGGCAAATTCAGCGCCAGGCTGAGCACGCGCACGCCAGCCAGGGGGCGGAAGGTGCTTGGATGGCGGGGCAGCAGGTGCGCGGTGCGCGTCATGAGCGATCTCCGATCTGTCGAAAAGGACGGCCAGCGCCACCAGGCGCGATGACGCATGCGCTGGGCCCAAGGTCAGGATGGATGCGCACGGCCGAGGCTAGCCGCCGCCGCGCAGGCGTTGCAACGCCCTGCGGTCCTGCTTGGTGGGGCGGCCATGGCGTGTGGCTTCGGGTTCGGGGCTCAGGCGCCGCAGTTCCGCAGTCTGCTCGCGCGCCAGCCGGCTGGCCTCGGTTTCGCGGTACAGCGCCTGGGCCAGGCTGGCCGACTTGCGCTGGGTGCCGAGCGCCAGCACGTCCACGCAGAAGCGGCCACGCTCGTGCTGCAGATCGATCCTGTCCCCGATGCGCAATGCCTTGGCCGGTTTGGCCGGCGCGTCGTTGACGTGAACCCGTCCCCGTTCGCAAGCCTCGGCGGCCAGCGCGCGGGTCTTGAACCAGCGCGCGGCCCACAGCCATTGGTCGAGACGGGTGCGGTCGGTGTCGGAGGGGTGTGCGTTCATGCGCGGGAGTCTTGTGGTTCCAGCGCATCATAGGCATACGCGCCCGGGCCGTTTCGCAAGGCCCGGGCCGCGTACAGCTCAGTCCGCGTTCGCGCTTTCGACGCTGTTTTCCAGCACGGAGCCGGTCTTGGCGTCGATCCCGACTTCATGCACAGCTTTGCCGGCCTTGATGTCGAAGGAGTAACGCAGACCGCTGCCGCCCGGTTCGCGTTCCAGTTCCTCGTCGGCGATGGTGCCGCCGGGGATTTGCTTCAGCGCGGCGGTGCGTGCCTGCTCGAGGCTGAGCTTGGCCTCCTTGGCGAATTGCTGCCCGTCGAAGGCCCAGGCCGAAGCCGAGGCTCCGAGCACGCCGAGGGCGAGCAGGGAAGCGGAGATGATGTTGCGTGGCGTTGCCATGATGAAAACTCCTGGTGTGAAGGTTGGATGGCCGGCGTGGCCGGCATGCCGCAAACCGTTCGCGGACGAGGAGGAGTTTCAGCCAGGCGAATGAGCCCGCGCTTAGCCTTGGCCGAGCACACGCTTAGCGGGGTTGGCGCCCCGTGCGGCGTGGCGCGATGGCCATTCAGAGCGTGCCGTTCTGGATCAGTTCGATCTTGTAGCCGTCCGGGTCTTCGACGAAGGCGATGACGGTGCTGCCGCCGGCCACTGGCCCGGCTTCGCGCGTGACCTTACCGCCCGCGGCCTTGATGCGGCTGCAGGCGGCGTAAGCGTCATTCACGCCGAGCGCGATGTGGCCGAACGCGGTGCCATGCTCGTAGTGATCGACGCCGTCGTTGTAGGTCAGCTCGATTTCGGCCTGCGCCGGGTTGGCTTCGTAGCCGACGAAGGCCAGGCTGTACTTTTGCGCGGGGCGGTCCGTGGTGCGCAGCAGCTTCATGCCGAGCACGCGGGTGTAGAAATCGATGGAGCGCTGCATGTCGCCGACGCGCAGCATGGTGTGCAGGATGTGCATGAATCAACTCCGGTTGGGCCGGTCGCGGGCGACCGGCGGGGCAAACTGGCATTGTCGGCAAATCCGCCGCGGCGTGCAGCGCGCCGCGTGGGCTCACCAGGGGGGCAGCAGGCTATGCCGGAGTTCGCTGCGCGCGTCGCGCCACTCGGGAAAGAGTTCGCCCACGGTTTGCCAGAAGCGCGGGCTGTGGTTCATTTCGCGCAGGTGGGCCACTTCGTGCGCCACCACGTAATCGACGATGGCGGGCGAGAAGTGCAGCAGCCTCCAGTGCAGGCGCAGCGTGCCGCAGGCCGTGGCGCTGCCCCAGCGCGTGGCGGCCGAGGTGAGCTTGATGGCTTTGACCGTGACGCCGAGTTGTTGCGCGAAATGGGCGGTGCGCTGCACGAACAGGGCCATGGCCTCGCGCTGCATCCAGGCCTGGGCGCTGTCGCGCACGCGGCGTGCATCGCAATCGGCCGGCACCGGCAGATGCAATTCGCCAGCCTCACTCAGCAGGTGGGGGTCCCTTCCGCTTGCGCCCAGGCGCAGCGTGAGCGTGCGGCCGAGATAGGGCAGCCGGCCGCCTTCACGCCAGTCGATGCGGGCGGCCTGCTGCGCCTGGCGCCGCTGCTCGCGCAGGCCGTGCTGGCGCATCACCCAGGAGGCCTTGTCGGCCAGCATCGCCTGCACCTGGCCCTGGCCCACCCAGCGCGGGGCGCTGACGACGATGCCCTGGTCGTCGATACGGATGCCGATGGAGCGGCGGCTGGCACGGCGCAGCACATAGTCGAAGCGGTGCTTGCCGTCGTCGTAGCGCCGCGTGGCCGGCGGCTCGGGCGCATTCGCCGACGGCGCCTGGTGTGACGCCGGGGGTTGGGGGAAGGGCGCCGGCGGCACGCTCGGCTGCAGCGCGGGTATCGCCAGGTCCACGCCGTCGAACAGGCTGAGTTGCTTGCTGGGTTCGGTCTTGTCGTTCATGCGCGGTTTAGGCGGCCGGACGGGTTGCGACTTGGCCCGGCGTGGGCTCGGCGTAGGCCAGCGGGTCGAGCCGGTGCATCTCGGCCTCGATCCATGTTTCCACCTCAGCCATGAGATCGGCGGGTGTGCGACCGACCGAGTCGATCGGCCGGCCGATCGACATCTCGATGACGCCGGGGCGCTTGATGAAGGCCTGGCGCGGCCAGCAGCGGGCGGACGTCACGGCGATGGGCACCACGGGTACGCCGGTCACCGTGGCCAGCTTGGTCCCACCCAGCTTGTAGCTACCCTTGGCGCCGCGCGCGATGCGCGTGCCTTCGGGGAACATGATGATCCAGTTGCCTTGTTCCAGCAGCTTGCGGCCCTGGTTTTCCACCCGGTTGAAGGCCTCGGTGCGCCGACTGCGGTCGATGTGGACCATGTCCAGCCGGCCCAGGGCCCAGCCGAAAAAGGGCACGTAGAGCAGTTCGCGCTTGAACACGAAGCTCATGGGGCGCGGCATCATCACCGGGAAGGCCAGCGTCTCCCAGGCCGATTGGTGCTTGGCCAGCAGGATGACGGGACCGTCCGGCAGATTCTCCATGCCCTGCACATGCGCGCGCATGCCGCAGATGGCCTGCGCTCCCCACAGCGCCATGCGCACCCAGCCCACGCAGAAACGGTAGAGCGGTGTGCCGCGCACGAACAGCGACATCAGCACCGCCGCCGTCCCGTAGGGGATCACGGTGCCGATGAGCCAGGCCATATAGGCCGCCGAGCGCAGCCACAGTCCGAGCGTGACGGGCGGCAGGCCCGCGGTGGCGCGCCGGCGCGGCGATTCGGCTTCGGGTTGCATCATGGGCACAAGCGCGCGGACGGCCCCGGCACGACGGCGCGCGGGCATGCTCGCGCCGCCAGCCAGTCCGCATCGAACGCGGGTTTTCTCATGCCGTGGCCTGTGGCTTGACCGGCTGGGACAGCAGCCAGTCCGTGAAGGCGGCGAGGTCGTCGTGCACGTGCGTGCCGGTGGGCAAGGTTTCGGCCGCTAGGGTGCGCTCGCCCTTGCCGGTGCGCACCAGATGCAGGCCGCAGCCCAGAGGTTGCGCGGCCTGCAGGTCACGCAGGCTGTCGCCCACCGCGGGGACGTCGCGCAGGTCGTCCAGCCCGTAGCGGTTGGCGATGTCCTGGAACAGGCCGGGCTTGGGTTTGCGGCAGTTGCAGTGGTCTTCCGGCGCGTGCGGGCAGAAGAAGATGGCGTCCAGGCGCCCGCCGGCCGTGGCCAGGCTTTTCTGCATCTTGAGGTGAATGGCGTTGAGGGTGTTCATGTCGAACAGGCCGCGCCCGAATCCCGACTGGTTGCTGGCGATGACCACGCGCCAGCCCTCATGGTGCAGCCGCGCGATGGCCGCCAGGCTGCCAGGAATCGGCACCCATTCGTCGGGCGACTTGATGTAGTCGTCGCGGTCTTCGTTGATCACGCCGTCGCGGTCGAGGATGATGAGCTTCATGCCGCTATTGTCCCGCAGCGCTCAGGCGGCCAGGCGCGAGAGGTCGGCCACCTGGTTCATCGCGGCCTGCAACCGTGCCAGCAAGGCGAGGCGGTTGGTCCGCAGCGCGGGGTCGTCGGCGTTGACCATCACGTGGTCGAAGAAGGCGTCGACCGGGGCTTTGAGCGCGGCCAGACATTTCAGGGATTGCGTGTAGTTGCCATGCGCGGCTTCAGTCTGGGCTTCGCTGCTCACGGTTTCGAGTTTCCGGGCCAAGGCTATCTCGGCCGATTCCCGGAGAAGCGCATCGCGCAACGCGGCGCGGTCCGCCGGCTGCGCGGACTTTTTCAGGATGTTGACCACGCGCTTGTTGGCTGCGGTGAGTGCCGGAGCTTCGGGCAGCGTCATGAACTCGCGCACGGCCTGCAGGCGCTGCGGCACGGTGGCCAGGATGTCCGGGCGCAGCGCGAGCACGGCGTCGACTTCCTGCGCGGTGAAATCTTGTTCGCGCAGCAAGTTGGCGAGGCGGTCGAACATGAAATCCAGCACGGCCGCAACGGGGTCGGCCAAGCCGGGCACCCCGGCGAAGGCCCCTGCTGCCAGCTTGAGCGTGTCGGTCAGAGAAATGCCGGTTCCGCGCTCCATCAACATGCGGATCACGCCCAGTGCATGACGGCGCAGCGCGAAGGGATCTTTGTCGCCGCTGGGTTTTTCGCCGACGCCGAACAGCCCGATCAGGGTTTCCAGCTTGTCGGCCAGCGCCAGCGCCAGCCCCACGTCGTTGCGCGGCAGATCGTCGCCGGCGAAGCGCGGTTTGTAGTGGTCTTCGATGGCCTCGGCCACCTGTGCTTCTTCGCCGTCGTGCAGGGCGTAATAGTGACCCATGATGCCTTGCAGTTCCGGGAACTCACCCACCATGTCGGTGAGCAGGTCGGCCTTGGCCAGCAGTGCGGCGCGTTCGGCGAGGTGAGGTAACCCTCCAAGCACCGCAAGGTCGGATGACGTCGACAGGATTTGGTTGGCGATCTGGCTGGCAATCGCCCGCACGCGCCGCACCCGCTCGCCCTGCGACCCCAGCTTGGCGTGATAGACCACCTTGTCCAGCCCCGGTACGCGGTCTTCCAGCCTTTTCTTGCGGTCCTGGTCGAAGAAGAACTTGGCGTCGGCCAGGCGCGGGCGTACCACGCGTTCGTTGCCGAGCTTGACCGCGCCAGGGTCGATGGGGGTGATGTTGCTCACCACCAGGAAGCGGTGGGTCAGCTTGCCTTGCGCGTCGAGCAGGGGAAAGTATTTCTGGTTGGCCTTCATCGTCAGAATCAGGCATTCCTGCGGCACGTCGAGGAATTCGCGGCCGAACTCGCACACCAGCACATTGGGGCGTTCGACCAGCGCGGTGACTTCGTCGAGCAGCGCGTCGTCCTCGATGGGCTTGACCTCGCCAGCCGTGGACCCGGCATGCTCGGCGGCGACTTCCGCCGCCGCGGCGCGCAGCTGGTGCCGGATCTCGGCGCGGCGCTCGGCGAAGCTGGCGATGACTGCGCCCTCGTCGCGCAGTTGCGCGGCGTAGCTGTCGGCGTCGCGCAGCACGATGGGGTCGGCCTGCGCCTCGAAACGGTGGCCGCGGGTCTGGCGTCCGGCGCGCAGACCCAGCGCTTCGATCGGAACCACGTCGGCGCCATGCAGCGCGACGAGCCCATGCGCCGGTCGCACGAATTTCACCGTGGTCCAGCCGTCGGCGAGCTGGTAGCTCATCACCTTGGGGATGGGCAGTTTGGCGATGGCGTCGTGCAGGGCTTTCTGCAGGGCGTCCGCCAGTTGCGCGCCGGCCGCCATGGTGTCGATGAACAGGGTCTCGGCCTTGCCTTCGCCTTCGCGCCGCAGTTTTTGCACAGATTGTGGGTCCAGGCCCAGCGCGGCGAGTTTCTTGATCAGCGCCGGCGTGGGTTGACCCGCAGCGTCCAGGCCCACCGAGGCCGGCATGAGCTTTTGCGCCAGGGGCCGGTCGGCCGCACGGGGCAAGACCCCGGTGACATGCACCCCCAGCCGGCGCGGGCTGGCGTAGGGTGTGACCACGGCGTCGGCCGGGGCCAGTCCTTGTTCCTTCAGGCGGTGGGCCAGGGTGTTGGCGAAGGATTCGCCCAGCGCGGACAGGGCCTTGGGCGGAAGTTCTTCGACCAGGAGTTCGACGAGCAGATTGTTCATGGTGTGATGGTCGGGGCCGGGGCTGGCCGGGCTTGGCGCGCAAGGGCCACAGTCCTCGGCGCTTGGAGCGTCTGGGTAGGGATCACGCGGCTTTTTTCTGCGCCAGCTGCGCCAGGACCTCGTCGGCCCAGGGTTTCGGCGCCATCGGGAAACCGAGGCGGGCGCGGCTGTCGAGGTATTCCTGCGCCACGCCGCGTGCCAGGTTGCGGATGCGGCCGATGTAGGCAGCGCGTTCGGTGACCGAGATCGCGCCGCGCGCGTCCAGCAGGTTGAAGGTGTGGGCGCATTTGAGCACCTGCTCGTAGGCGGGCAGGGCCAGCTGCGCGCCCATCAGGTGCTTGGCCTGGCGCTCGTGGGCGCCGAAGGCCTGCAGCAGGAAGTCCACGTCGCTGTGCTCGAAGTTGTACGCGCTCTGCTCCACCTCGTTCTGGTGATAGACGTCGCGGTAGAGCAGCGGGCGCTTGGTGCCGTTGACCATGGTCTCGGTCCACACCAGGTCGTACACGCTTTGCACGCCCTGCAGGTACATGGCCAGGCGCTCCAGGCCGTAGGTGATCTCGCCGGTGATGGGCTTGCAGTCGATGCCGCCCACCTGCTGGAAGTAGGTGAACTGGGTGACCTCCATGCCGTTGAGCCACACCTCCCAGCCCAGCCCCCAGGCGCCCAGCGTGGGGTTCTCCCAGTCGTCCTCGACGAAGCGGATGTCGTTGGCGCGCAGGTCGAAACCCAGCGCGCGCAGGCTGCCCAGGTACAGGTCCAGGATGTTGGCCGGCGCGGGCTTGAGCACCACCTGGAACTGGTAGTAGTGCTGCAGGCGGTTGGGGTTGTCGCCGTAGCGCCCGTCCTTGGGGCGCCGGCTGGGCTGCACATAGGCCGCGCTCCACGGCTCGGGGCCGATGGCGCGCAGGAAGGTGGCGGTGTGGCTGGTGCCGGCGCCCACTTCCATGTCGTAGGGCTGCAGCAGGGCGCAGCCCTGCTCGGCCCAGTAGGTTTGCAGTGTGAGGATGATCTGTTGAAAGCTGAGCATGGCGAGGTCTGGAGGCGCGGGTCAGGTGGCTGCGGAATGGATGGCCGCGAAAGCGGTGGACACTGGATCGATGGCCGCGAGGCGCGCGACGTGCCGGACACAGGATTCTAGGAACTGCGCCTGCGTGCCAGAGCCAGCCCGCCTCCAAGCCCCAGCAGGCATAACAGCACGATGGGCGCGTAACCCCAGCGCGAGGCCATCCAGGCGAAGGGGGTGGTGCCGGCATAGCCCTGCACCTGGCCGGTGAGCACGCCCACGGTGAAGGGCTTGAGCATCGCCAGCACGCGGCCGTCGGCGCCGATGATGGCGGTGGCGCCGGTGTTGGTGGCGCGGATGGTGGGGAGCTGGAATTCGAGCGAGCGCATCCGGGCGATTTCCAGATGCTGTGGAATCACGATGGTGTCGCCGAACCAGGCCAGATTGGTGAGGTTGGCGATGATGTTGGGCGCATGCGCCGGGTTGCGAAAGCGCTGTGCGAGCTGTTCGCCGAACAGGTCTTCGTAGCAGATGGTGGGGGCCACCTTGTCGCCGCGCACGACGAAGGGCGGCTGGTCCAGCGTGCCGCGGGCGAAGTCGCCCAGCGGCATGTGCATCAGCCGCACGAACCAATGGAAACCAACCGGAATGAATTCACCGAAGGGCACCAGATGGGCTTTGTCATAGCGGTAGGGGGCCGGGCCGCCGAGGCCGAGGATGCTGTTGGTGTATTGGTCGGCGCCGCGTGTCAGCGGAATGCCCAGCAGCGCCTGGGCGTGGTGCGCCTCGAGCGCCGCGGTGATGGCGCTCAGGTAGTGCGGCGGCAGGTCTTCGGGCAGCACCGGCACTCCGGTTTCGGGCGTGACGATGAGATCGGCGCGCAGGCTGGTGAGCCAGTCGCCGTACATGTTCAGCGTCGGCCCCAGGCGCTCGGGCTGGAACTTCTCGCTCTGCGGTACGTTGCCCTGCAGCAGCGCCACGCTGATGGGCTGGCCGATCGGCCGGGTCCAGCGCTGGTGGGTCAGCTGCTGCCCGGCCGCGGTCAACAGCACCAGCAGCGCCACCGCCAGCGCCGCGCCGCGCAGGCTCACCTGGGTGAGCAGCGCCAGCAGGGCGGCGGCCAGCGCGGCGGCGAAGCCCACCCCGTACATGCCGAGCAGGGGGGCGTAGCCCGCCAGCGGGTTGCCCACCTGCGCATAGCCCAGCGCAGCCCAGGGGAAACCGGTGAAGACCGTGCCGCGCAACACTTCGGCCAGGGTCCAGGCGGCGGCCAGGGCCAGCGCCGCGCCAATGCCGCGTGCGGCGTGCCACGGTTCGCGCGAGGCCGGCAGCGCCAGCGCGGCAGCCAGGGCACAGGCCAGGGCCGGATAAACGGCGAGATAGGCTGAAAACAGCAGCACCGCCGCGCCTGCCAGCAGTGCCGGCATGCCGCCGTACACCGCCATGCTGATGTACAGCCACCACAGCCCACCGCCGAACCAGCCGATGCCGAACAGCAGCCCCAGCCAGGCGCCGCGTTTGGCGCGGGCGATGGCCGAGTTTGCCGCTGTGCGCCACAGCAGGGCGATGAAGATGCCCAGAATGAGGATGGAGAACGGGCCGAACTTGGGGCGCCCGAAGGTCTGCGCCAGCGCCAGGCCAAGCCACAAGGCCAGCAGGGCGGCGGACAGGCCGCGCCAGCGCGCGGCGGCAAGATTCGGTTTCAGGGTCGGGTTCCTCGAGACAAGCGGCGCCGGCCGCTCCAGATGGCCCAGACGCCGAGGCCGATCCAGCCGCCAACACAGGCCAGGAACAGACCGGGATGCCCGGCGCGGCGGATGAACGGGCTCATGTTGAACAAGGGCAGGGCGGTGACGCCGAAGGCCGCGCCGCCGAGGGACGCAAGCACGATGATGGCGCCGAGCAGGATGCGCACGCGTGCCCGCCAGCGGCGGATATGCGGAGGATGATCGGGCAGGACGCGACGTTGCTCAGGCATAGGGATCGGTAATGCCCAGCGTCAGCAGCAGCGCGCGCTCGGCGGCTTCCATGCGCTCGGCGTCGGCGTCTTGCGCGTGGTCCCAGCCCATGGCGTGGAGCACGCCGTGCACCACCATGTGGGCGTAGTGGGCCGCCAGGTCTTTGCCCTGCTCGGTGGCTTCGCGCGCGATCACGGCGTCGCACAGCACGATGTCGGCTGCCGGTGGCCAGGGCTGGTAGTCGAAGGTCAGCACATTGGTGGCGTAGTCCTTGCCACGGTAGGCGCGGTTGAGTTCGCGGCTTTCCGCGGCATCGACGAAGCGCAGCGTGATGTGCGCAGGTTCGACGGCTGCGGGCTTGGCCTTGCGCAGGCGGGCGTCGGCCGGGCCGCAACGCAGGGTGGCACGCACCCAGCGCTGCAGCTTGTGGCGGGGCAATGCGCTGCGGTGTGCGCTGCTGGCGAATTGCACTGACAGCTGCAACAGCGGAGCGACGGGACGCGCGGCTTGCATCTCGGTTGCGCCTCAGCCGGCGCTCTGGGCGCTCTTGGGACTTTTGGCGCGCGGGGCCGTCTTGCGCGGTGCAGGTTTGGCCGCAGTCGCGGCTCTTTCCTGTGCCTGGCTCTCCGCTCGCTCGTAAGCCTCGACGATGCGCGCCACCAGCGGATGGCGCACCACGTCCACCGTGGTGAAGCGGGTGATGGCCACGCCGCGCACATCGTGCAGAATGCGCTCGGCCTGGGTCAGTCCGCTGAGTGCGCCGCGCGGCAAATCCACCTGGCTCAGGTCGCCGGTGATGACGGCGCGCGAGCCGAAGCCGATGCGGGTGAGGAACATCTTCATCTGCTCCGGCGTGGTGTTCTGTGCCTCGTCCAGAATGATGAAGGCATTGTTCAGCGTGCGCCCCCGCATGAAGGCCAGCGGGGCGATCTCGATCGTGCCGCGCTCGAACAGCTTTTGCGTGCTCTCGAAACCCAGCAGGTCGTAGAGCGCGTCGTACAAGGGGCGCAGGTAGGGATCGATCTTCTGCGCCAGGTCGCCGGGCAGGAAGCCCAGGCGCTCGCCGGCCTCTACCGCCGGGCGCGTCAGCACCAGGCGTTCCACCGCATTGCGCTCCAGCGCGTCCACCGCGCAGGCCACGGCCAGGAAGGTCTTGCCGGTACCGGCCGGGCCGAGGCCCACGGTCAGGTCGTGGCCGAGGATGCTGCGGATGTACTCGGTCTGGCGCGGCGTGCGCCCGTGCAGATTGGGGCGGCGGGTATGCAGCACGGGCTCGTCGACCGCGGCGTGCAGGTTCGGCTCCTGGCCCTGCGCGGCCTGGGTGAGTTCGAGCTGGATGTCATCCAGCCCGAGTGCCTTGTCGGCTCGCAGCCACAGGGCTTGCAGCAGCGCCTGTGCGGAGCGGGCCCGCGTGCCTTCCAGCGTGAAGCGTTGTTCGCGGTGCCGGATGACGATGTCGAAGGCGATTTCGATTTGCCGCAGATTTTCGTCCAGCGGCCCGCAGAGATGGGCGAGGCGGACGTTGTCGGGAGGCGAGAACTGCTGTTTGAGAATCAAGGAGGTCAGATGGCTGAGGTGGTGCCGCGTTGCGGAGCGACAGGGTTGCAATTGTGCGGTATGCGCACGACAAGCGGGCCGAGGCGGGCTGATGTTGGGGAAGACACACATGACGCGCGCGCGGTGTGGAGCCGGCCGGGATCATCCCTACAATGGGTGTTGACAAATCTCGAATGCGGTTTGTGTAAGCGCTCCGAGCTCTCAGGCCACCATTCCAGCCCATGCCCCAAGCCCAACGCTGCACCCTGATCGTCGAAGACCTGGCCGAGTCGCGCACCGCCATGGCGCGCCTGCTGAGCCAGGTCTCACCCGAGCTTCCCGTGTGCGAAGCCAGTACCCGCGCTCAGGCGGAGAGCCTGATTCGCAGCCGCACCATCGAGTTGGCGCTCATTGATTTCGGCCTGCCCGACGGCAGCGGCTTGGATGTGTTGCGCACCTTGCACGCGGCCCAGCCCCAGGCCCGCGCCGTGGTCATCACCATGTTCGACGACGATGCCCACCTGTTTCCCGCGCTGCAGGCCGGAGCCTTCGGCTATGTGCTCAAGGATCGGCCGGAAATCGAGCTGGTGGCGCAATTGCGGCGCATCCAGGAAGGCGAGCCGCCACTGAGCTCCTCGGTGGCACGGCGCATGCTGATGCATTTCGCCGCGCTCAAGGGTCAGGCCGACACCTCGAACGCCGTGGGGGCGGTCGGTCGCGAAGCGAAGTGGGGCCGCCGTGTGACCGACGCAGGCGGTACGCCGCCGGCGGGCCCCCACGATCTGGCGCACCACCTCAGCCCCCAGGCCAGGGCTCGCCACGGCATGGTGGAGGAGCCCGAAGTCATTCTCACCGAACGCGAAACCGAGGTGTTGCAACGCGTCGGCAAGGGCTACACGCTGCCGGAAATCGCCTTGCAACTGGGTTTGTCGCGCCACACCGTGGCTGATTACGTGAAACAGATCTACCGCAAGCTCGACATCTCCTCCCGCGCCGAGGCGGCGCTGGAGGCGGCGCGGCGCGGCCTGGTGCGCTGACGACGGCACACGATGCGCGAATCCATCTGCCATCTCAACGGCGCCTATCTGCCACTGGACCAGGCGCGCGTGCCGGTCCTGGACCGCGGATTCATCTTCGGTGACGGCGTGTACGAAGTGGTGCCGGCCTACGCTCGCGTGCCGTTTTGCCTCGACGCGCATATCGCCCGCCTCGGCCGCTCGTTGGGCGCAATCGGCATGCGCGACCCGCTCGGACTCGAGGCCTGGGCCGCGCTCGTGGCGCGCCTGCTGGCCGACAACGACCCGGCCGATCAGTGCATCTACATCCAGGTCACGCGCGGCGTGGCCCGCCGCGACCACGCCTTTCCCAAGGACACGCCTCCCACGGTGTTCGCCTACAGCTTCCCCTTCCCGCATGTGCCACAGGACTTGCGCGAGCAGGGCGCAGCTTGCATCACCCTGCCCGACACGCGCTGGCTGCGCGCCCAGATCAAGAGCATCGCCCTGCTGGGCAATGTGCTGGCGCGGCAGGCTTCGGCCGAGATGGGGGCTCAGGAGACCATCCTCGTGCGCGACGGCTGGCTCACCGAAGCCTCGGCGTCCAACGTCTGGGTGGTGCGTCACGGCCGCCTCGCCTGTCCGCCGATGGACAACCTCAAGCTTGCGGGTATTCGCGTCGGCCTGATGGACACGCTCGCCGCCAGCGCCGGCGTGCCGCTCGAGCGCCGCCCGGTGGCCGAGTGGGAGTTGCGCTGCGCCGACGAAATTCTGCTCACGTCCGCCACCAAGGAGGTGCTGGCCGTGACCACGCTCGACGAGCGAGCTGTGGGCAGAGGCAAGCCCGGGCCGGTGTATGCCGCGCTGTATGCGGCGTATCAGGGCGCCAAGCATTCGGGATGTGCCTAGAGTCGGTGTGGCGTGTATCCATCAGGGCGTTGCCCGCAGACTGCGCTGCCGGCACGGCGGCTGGGGATATCGGGCCGGAGCCCGTTGCCCGGAGGACTTCTGCAGGACAATCGGGCCATTCCGAACCACCCATGGCCGTGCCGCGCGCAAGCGCAGGTCCGATCCCAACATCCATATGAACACCAAGACGTCTGCAACCCTGCGCAGTGTCAACCCGGATGGCGAAAGCCTGATCGTCTACCCGAGCGATTTCCCCATCAAGATCATGGGGCGCAATGCTGCCGGCTTCGCCGAAACCATTGCCGCGCTCGTGCGCGAGCACGCCCCCGATTTCGATCCGGCCACCATGGAGTTGCGCCCGTCCAGCGGTGGCAATTACCTCAGTTGCACATGCACCATCCGCGCCACCAGCCGCGCCCAACTCGACACGCTGTACCAGGCGCTCAGTTCGCATCCGATGGTGGCCGTGGTGTTGTAAGCCCCCAGGAGAGGCGCCCAACCTCTCGGCCCGGCACCAGCCGCAGCGCTCGCAGCACTGGCCTGCCGTCCACATCCGCCAGCGGGAACCAGGCCCAGCCCGTGGCGGGATCGATGGCGACGCTATGCGCATCCGGGCCGACGCCGCCGCGCCACAGCGTCCGCAGCTTGCCGTCGTGGATGCCGAACACGCTGACCACGCCGCTTTCACTGGCTACCCAGAGCCGGTGACGCGTGACGTCCAGCGCCAGCACATCGGGGTCGCGGCCCAGGCGATTCAACTGCGCCGGTCGCAACTCGGGCAGGTGCAGACTCAGCAGACGAGCGTTGCCATCGCAGGCAACGAAAGCCAGATGGTCGGCGTCGTCCACCAGCAGGCCGTGGTTGTGCTGGCAGGTGGCGGGCAGGGTGACGCGGTCCTCGATCTCCATCGTTTCGGGGTTGATGGCGGCGATTTGGCCGCGGGTCTGCACAT
>JAJXUC010000083.1 GCA_021783435.1 Pseudomonadota bacterium
GCGGGAACATATTCACCACCCCGGCTGATCGCAGGACATATCCTGCCTGGCGCACGAGCAGGCCTGCGTCGCGCGCCAGTGTGGCGGGGTTGCAGGAGATGTAGACGATGCGCGAGGGCAGGTTGAAACCTCCGCGTCGGTGATCCGCAACCTGGATACCCGCGACTTGCACATCGGCCAGCGCCTTACACAGGGCCAGGGCACCTTCGCGAGGCGGATCGATCAGCCATTTGTCGAACCGGCCGAGTTGCAGCAGGGCCTGGGCGTCCATCCCGAACAGATTGTGAACCTCGAAACGGGTGCGCTCGGCCAAGCCGTTGTACGCCGCGTTGTCACGTGCGCGCTGCACCAGCGCTTCGCTGCCTTCCACGCCTAACACGGAAGCGGCGCGCGTGGCCAGCGGCAGGGTGAAGTTGCCCAGCCCGCAAAACCAGTCAGCGACATGTTCGTTCGATTGGGGCGCCAGCAACCGCAGCGCGCGCGAAACCAGCGCCTGGTTGATGTGGTGGTTGACCTGGGTGAAGTCGGTGGGCTTGAAAGGCATGCGCACACTGAACTCGGGCAAGGCGTATTCGAGCCCGGGAGTTTGCGGCTCCAGCGGCGCCGCGGTGTGCGGGCCGCCGGGTTGCAACCACCACTGCACGCCATGCTGCGCTCCGAACCGGGCCAAAGCCTGCCGATCGGTGGGCCTGAGTTCCTGCAGGTTGCGCAGCACCAGAACGGTTTGTGCGTCGCCCTCGGCGAGCTCGATTTGCGGCAGCCGGTCGGGGCAAGACAGGCCGGCGATGAGCTGGCGCAAGGGCAGGAGCAGGGCGGACACATGCGGCGGCAAGATGACGCAGGTCTGCATGTCGGCCACATAGCTGGAACCGCGCTCGTGAAACCCGACCAGGACGCCGCCTTTCTTGTGCACCAGGCGCACGGTGAGGCGCGCGCGGTGGCGATAGCCCCAGTTCGGACCGGCCAGGGGCCGCAGCATGGTCTGCGGCCGTACCTGGGCGATGTGCCAGAGGTCGTCCTCCAGAGTGCGTTGCTTGAAGGCGAGTTGGGCCTGCGGGTCGATGTGCTGCATGCTGCAGCCGCCGCAGACGCCGAAATGCGGGCAGCGCGGCTCGACGCGGGTGGAGGCCGTGCGCTGCCACTCCACGGCGTCGCCCTGCTCCCACTTGGCCTTGCTGCGGGTGACGCGCACGCGCACCACTTCGCCGGGCAGGGCACCGGCGGCAAACACCACCTTGCCATCGGCGCGGTGGGCGATGCCACGGGCGTCGAGGTCAAGCGCCTCGATGGTCAGCCATTCGTCGGAGATCGTGGTGGGTTTCATGGCAAGCCCGGGCTCTGCACCACCCGGAATGCCAGGGCATGCGGGGGCGACGGCTTCAGGATGTTGGCGGATCGGGCAGGCGCCATGTCTGCAGGTATTCGGCCCAATGCGGCTCGTTCAGTGCCCAGTCGGCCAGCGTGTTGCGCACCAGCGCGACTTCATCCAGGTGCTCTGCGGGGCTCAAACCACCACGCATGAGCTGGAAACGGCAATACAGCAAATACGTGTTGAGCACGTCGGTTTCGCAATAGCGCCGCACGGCTTCCAATTCACCCTGCTGCCAGGCGGCGTAGACCTGGCTGCCGTCCATGCCCAGCTTGCCGGGCAGGCCGCAAAGCTGGGCCAGGGTGTCCATGCCGGCGTTGGCGCGCGGCTGGTAAAGGGCCAGCAGGTCCATCAGGTCGAGATGCCGGCTGTGGTAGCGCGAGATGTAGTTGTTCCATTTGAACTCGCGGTCGTCTTCGCCCATGTCCCAGTATTTGGGCGCCTGCACGCCGTGCACCAAACCACGGTAGTGCAGCACGGGCAGATCGAAGCCGCCGCCATTCCAGGAGACCAGTTGCGGTTCGTGTTTGTCGACGATGCGGAAAAATCCCTGTACCGCCGCGCCTTCCTGGCCGCCATGGTCGATGAAGGAATGCACCTTCAGTCCCTGGACGTTGCGGAAGATGCAGGAAATGACCAGCACGCGCTGGCAGATCACGGGCAGGAAGTCGCTGCCGGTTTGCGCCTTGCGCCGCTCTTGCGCCTGGGCGATGGTGGCGGCGTCGTCCAGGCCCGGGTCGGCCAGACCCGCGGCGCGGATGGCTGGCGCGTCGGGAATGGTTTCGATGTCGAAGACGACGACGGGTGCGGCCATGGCGGGTTCGTTGATGCCGGCTCAGAGCACCGAGGATTTGTCGACCCCGCCCTTGGACAGGCGGCGCTTGAGCTTGAGCAGGGCTTCCTGCTGGATCTGGCGCACACGCTCGCGGGTGAGGTCGAGGCGTTGCGCCAGGGTTTCGAGCGTCTCGGTGTCGCGGCCGTAGAGCCCGAAGCGCGCTTCGATCACCTCGCGCTCGCGCTCGGCCAACGTCTGCAGCCAGGCGTCGAGCAGATGCGTCACCTCGTGCGCCTGCGCGGTGTCGTCCGGTCCCGGCGCCTGCTGGTCGGCGAACTGGTCCTGGTAGCTGTCGCCGGCGCTGGTTTCGTGCATCAGGTCCAGCGAGGCGGGCGGCTCGCCCAGGGTCAGCAGATCGACCACTTCGTCGGCCGTGCGGCCGGTGAGGCTGGCAATGTCTTCGATCGAGGCCACGCCGTTGGAGCTGGATTCCTCCAGGTGGCGCCGCGCGCGCAGCATCTGGTTGAGCTCGCGTATGACATGCACCGGCAGGCGGATGGTGCGCGCCTGCTGCATGATGGCGCGCTCGACGTTTTGGCGTATCCACCAACTCGCATAGGTGGAGAAACGAAAGCCGCGCTCGGGCTCGAATTTCTCGATGGCGTGCATCAAGCCCAGATTGCCTTCCTCGATGAGGTCGGCCAAAGCCACGCCGCGGCCGGCATAGGCCTTGGCAATGCTCACCACCAGGCGCAGATTGTGCTCGACCATGGCTTGCCGCGCCGCGAAATCACCCTGGCGAGCGCGTGTGGCAGTGTCGAATTCCTGCTGCGGCGTGAGTAGCGGCTTGACGCGAATCTGGTTGAGGTAGGCCTGCAGCACACTCTGGCTGGCGGCGTCCATGCCATCGCCGGCCACGCGGCCAAGCTCCCGCGCCGCTTGTTCGTCTCGCTCCGAGCCCTGGGGCTCCTGGGCGTCCCCAGCAGCCTCAGGGGCAGCAGGGCGCGGCGTCGAGGATGTTTTGGGCGCGCGCGGCATGGGATGGCTCGAGCTGGGTTCGGGCAGCTTGGGTGGGCGCGCTCAATGCGGCGGCAGAACTTGCATGGGGTCGATGGGCTTGCCGCGCAGGCGCACCTCGAAATGCAGTTCCACGCGCGGGGCGTCCGTCGACCCCATGAGGGCGATTGGCTGCCCGCGATGGATGTCCTGGCCATCCTTCACCAGCAACTTTTCGTTGTGCGCGTAGACCGAGATGTAGTCGGCGTTGTGCTTGACGATGACCAGATTGCCAAAACCGCGCAACTCATTGCCGGAATAAACCACCTTGCCCTTGGCCGCCGCGAAAATGGGCTCGCCCTGCCTGCCGGCAATGTCGATGCCCTTGCTGGTGCTGCCGTTGTAGCCCTGAATGATCTTCCCCGACGCCGGCCACGACCATTGCAGCCCGCCGTTGTCGGCCACGGCCTTGGGGGCCACGGCCCCGGCAACCGCACCGGCCGAGGCCGTGGCGGCGGGCGCCGCGACCGTGCCTGCAGGCGATGCGCCAGGCATTGCGCCCGGCGTTGCCGCCACGGCGGGCGGTGCAACGGGAGCCACCGCAGGCGGCGCCGGAGTCGATGCCTGCATGGGCGCCAGCGGATACGACTGGGCCACCTGACCGTTCGCCGGCATGGCACCCTGAGGCGCCGGCAACACGGCCACGGCAGGCGGCGTGCCCGCCACGGGCGGCGCCACGCGCAACACCTGGCCCACCGTGATGACGTTCGGATCGCTCAGGTTGTTCCAGCTCACGATGTTGTGCCAGTCCTGGCCGAACTGCAGGCCGATGCGGCGCACCGTGTCGCCAGGTTGCACCGTGTAGTAGCCAGGCTGGCCGGCATAAGCGGCGTAGGGCCCTGCGTTGGCGGCAGCCGAGGCGCTGCTTGCGGGGGCGGTGCTGGACGATGGCGCCGCAACCGAGCCGACGGGCGTGAAGTTCTGGCTGACCACCGGAGCGGGATTCAGCGACACCGTTGAGCAAGCGGCCAAGGATGCGGTCAGCAGCGAGGCGAGCAGGAGCGGAAGAACAAGTCGCATGGATGAGCCTGAGCGTCAGAGAACGCCCGATTTTAGAGGGACGAAATACGCGTCTTCCACGCACCACGAGTCCACCTTGGTCGTGGCCGTTTTGCGGTAGGCCATGAGGCGCTGCGGCTGCCCGACGGGCGCCAGGAGCACTCCGCCCGGGCGCAACTGCGACAGCCAGGATGCGGGAACTTCGGCACAGGCGGCGGCGCTCAGCACGGCGTCGAACGGCGCGCCGGCGAACGCCCCGTCGGTGCCATCACCCAGCAGCAAGCGCAGGTTGGGCAGGCGCAGCGCGCGCAGGTTGCGCCGCGCGAGCTCGTGCAGGGCGCGGATGCGCTCGATGCTGTACACCTCACCTACCACGCGGCTCAGCACCGCCGCCTGGTAGCCGCAGCCGGTGCCGATCTCCAACACACGCCCGGGCTTGGCCCCGAGGCTTTGCAACAGGACCGAGGCGCAGCGCGCCACCACGGAAGGCTTGGAGATGGTCTGGCCGTGCCCGATGGGCAGCGCGTTGTCGAGATAGGCCTGGGCCGCAAGCCCGGGCTCCAGAAACAGATGGCGCGGCACCGCCAGCATGGCTTGCAACACGGCAGGTTCCATGCCGCCCATCGCGCGCAGCCGCTCCACCATGCTGTCGCGCACGGCCTGCGAGTCCATCCCCTGGCCGGTGGGCACGCCCGGCTGAACCGGGGTTTGGCGGTATGCCTGCTGCGAGCGCAGAACCGTTGGCTTGCCACCCTCGGCGGCAATCGGGTCGGGACGTGGGCGTGCGGTGCTGGATGAGCCCGGCGCCGCCGCGTCGCCCCATGTCGCCGGATAGCGGGGGCGCACCGCGCGGGTGGGATCAGCGCTCACCGGCCATGCCCGAAAAACGCACCTTGCAGTCGTCCAGCAACTGGTAATGCGTGAGGTCGAGTTGCAGCGGCGTGAGCGACGCATAGCCCTGGGCGATGGCGTCGAAGTCGGTGCCGGGCTGATCGTCGCGCGCCTCGCCCGCGGAGCCAATCCAGTAAATCGGCTCACCGTGCGGGTTGTGCTGCAGGATCACCGGCTGGCTGGGGTGGCGCTTGCCCAAACGCGCAACCCGCACTCCGCGCAAGGCGCTGCGGGCGACATTGGGAACATTGAGATTGAACAGCGCGGGCTCGGCAGGCTTGCGCTCCAGCAGGTTCCGGGCCACCTCCACGGCGACTTGCACCGCTGTGTCGAGATGCTCCCAACCCTTGTGAACCAGCGACACGGCCAGGGCCGGCATCCCGAAGAGGTAGCCCTCCGTGGCCGCGGCGACGGTGCCGGAGTAGATGGTGTCGTCTCCCAGATTGGCGCCGTTGTTCACGCCACTCACGACCAGATCGGGCTTGAAGTCCAGCAGTCCCGTGAGCGCGATGTGCACACAATCGGACGGCGTGCCATTCACATACAGGAAGCCGTTGGCGGCCCTGAAAACCGACAGCGGACGGCTGAGGGTGAGCGCGTTCGAAGCCGCGCTGGCGTTTTGCTCCGGAGCGACCACGGTGACGTCCGCCAACGCGCACAGCCCCGCGTAAAGGGCTTGCAGCCCGGGAGCCAGATAGCCATCGTCATTGGCGAGCAAGATGCGCATGGCTGCATCTTATCGGGGACTCGATCGACTGTTGCCGCAATGCAGGCCCTGGCAGCCGTCAAAGGATAAATGAAAGGATAAAGATAAATGGGGACAGACCCCATTTATCTTTGACCCCATTTATCTTTACTGCGCCAATTCCGCCGTCACCGCGTCCATGCGTTCCAGCACCTCGGCCGTGAGCTTGGGCAGCACGGCCAGGGCGCCGAGATTTTCGTGCAGTTGGGCCAGTTTGGAGGCGCCGAGGATGACGCTGCTGACGCGCGGGTTGTGCGCCACCCAGGCCAGCGCCAGTTGCGCCACGCTGCAGCCGAGCTCCCTGGCAAGCGTTTCGAGTTCGCCCACGGCGGCGTTCTTGCGGGCGTCCAGCAGTCCCTCGCGCAGGAAGCTCACGCTTTCCATCGCGCCACGGCTGCCGGCGGGCACGCCCTGGCGATATTTGCCGGTGAGCAGGCCCGAGGCCAGCGGACTCCAGGTGGTGAGGCCCAGGCCCATGTCTTCGTACAGCCGGGCGTACTCGTGCTCCACGCGCTTGCGGTGGAACAGGTGGTATTGCGGCTGCTCCATCACCGGCTTGTGCAGGTGGTGGCGCTCGGCCACGTCCCAGGCGGTGCGAATTTCATCGGCGGTCCATTCGCTGGTGCCCCAGTAGAGCGCCTTGCCTTGCTCGATGAGGTTGTGCATGGCCCAGACGGTTTCGTCCACCGGGGTATGCGGGTCGGCACGGTGGCAGTAGATGAGGTCGATGCAGTCGAGCTTCATGCGCTTCAAACTGCCGTCCACCGCCTGCAGCAGGTACTTGCGGTTGAGGGTGTCGCGGCCGTTGATGCGGGGCTTGTCGGCGCTGCCGCGGTCCAGGCCCCAGAAGAACTTGCTGGAGACGACATAGTCGAGCCGGTTCCACCGGAGCTGGGCCAGCGCCTCGCCCATCAGGGTTTCGCTCTGGCCGTTGGCGTAGACCTCGGCGTTGTCGAAGAAATTGACCCCGGCGTCGCGCGCCGCGGCCATCATCTCGCGCACGCCGGAGGCGTCCACCTGGTTGTGGAACGTCACCCAGGAGCCGAGCGAGAACAGGCTGACCTGCAACCCGCTGCGGCCGAGCCAGCGATAGAGCATGGGGGGGATGGGATGGGACATGGGATGAGACCTCCAAGTGGGTGGGGTTCAGCAGGCGGCAAGCCGGGTGCGATCACGATGCAGGCAGGCTGTGACACGGCGCGGGCAACACACGGCACGGGCAACAGGCAGCATGCCTGCGCCTGCACGATCGACTTTGAAGCTTAGGCCGCTTGTGCAATTCCCTGCGCTTGCAATGTGGCAAAAAATCCGCCGCAAAATCGGCTTGTGGCTGATGGTGACCCGCACAGCGTCGTCCTCCCGGCTGGTCGCGCGGTCCGGCCCGCCCGGTTCCGCCGATCCAGCCGACCACCGTTCAACCCCGCCCGTACACTGCGCTCCCATGGCCACATCCGCCCATTCCCCCAGACTGTCGTCGCTGCCTTACGAATTGCTCATCGGCTGGCGCTACACCCGCGCCGGGAGGCGAACGCGGCGCAATGGCTTCATCTCCTTCATCTCCTTCATCTCGGTGGCGGGCATCGCCCTGGGCGTGGCGGCGTTGATCGTGGTGATTTCGGTGATGAACGGCTTCCAGAAAGACGTGCGCGATCGCATGCTCAACGTCATTCCGCATATCCAGGTGTTCAGCGTGGATGGCGGGCCGCTGACCGACTGGCGCGGCGTGGCCAACATCGTGCAGCGCAACCCGGCCGTCACCGGCGTGGCGCCCTTCGTGTCGGGCCAGGCGCTGCTGGCGCAGGGCAACACCCTGTTCGGCGTGCTGGCCTGGGGCATCGAGCCGCAAGAGGAGAGCAAGGTCTCGGCGATTGCTTCGCACATGGTGGCCGGCTCGCTGGCGGCGCTCAAGCCCGGCAGCTTCACCGTGGTGCTGGGCAATGAACTGGCGCAGCGCCTGGGGGTGGGCATCGGCGACCAGGTGACCATGGTGGTGCCCAGCGGCAGCCTCACGCCCGCGGGCATGATTCCGCGCCTGCGCACCCTGCGGGTAGTGGGGCTGTTCAACGTGGGGCATTACGAATACGACAGCACGCTGGCGCTGTTGAACCTGGACGACGCCGGGAAAATTTTCCTCTCCGGCGGTCCCACCGGCCTGCGGGTGCAGACGCGAAACATCGACGATGCGCCGGCCGTGGCACAGCAGTTGCAAACCGCGCTGCCGCCCAACCTCGTGGCACAACCGTGGACGCAGCAGAACCGCACCTGGTTCGAGGCGGTGGTGATCGAGAAACGCATGATGTTCATCATCCTGGCGATGATCGTGGCGGTGGCGGCATTCAACCTGGTGTCCACGCTGGTGATGACGGTGACGGACAAGCAGTCCGACATCGCCATCTTGCGCACCCAGGGCGCCAGCCCCGGCTCCATCATGGGCATTTTTGTCGTGCAGGGGGCGATCACCGGCGTGATCGGCGTGCTCTCGGGCGTGCTGCTGGGCATGCTCATTGCCTTCAACATCGACCCCATCGTCAGCTTCCTGGAATGGGTGTTCCACACCCAGTTCCTGCCGCGCAGCGTGTATCTGATCCACAAGATGCCGAGCGACCCCAGGGTTTCGGACATCATCACCATCACCGTGGTGGCCTTGGTGTTGGCGCTGCTGGCGACCATCTACCCGAGTTGGCGCGCCTCGAAAGTGCAACCGGCCGAGGCGCTTCGCTACGAATGAAGCTCGGCGGTGCCGTTGTTGAAGCGCAGGGCCGTGCGCAGGCTGCGCGGCGGCATGCAAAAGCTGGTGACGAAGGCAGGGATGTCCTCGGGACGCATGGGAGGAGCGATGGCGAAGCCCTGCAGGCCGTCGGCCGAGCTTTGCCACAGCAGGTCGAGATGAGCCTGGGTTTCCACGCCTTCGATCACCGTGCGCATGCCCAGGGCATGGCCGAGGGCGAGGATGGCGTCGAGAAACAGCCGGTCGCGCGGATGCACCGGCAGATCGCGCACGAAGGCCTGGTCGATCTTGAGCAAGTCCACCGGCAAGGTCTTCAGGCGCAAGAGCGAGGCGTAAGCGGAGCCCACGTCGTCCATGCCGATGCGCACGCCCTCGGCGCGCAGGGCACTGAGCTGCGCCAGCACCACGTTCTCGCCCAGCACCTCTTCGGTTTCCAGAATTTCCAGGCTGAGCATGCCGGGCTCGAGTTCGGGATGACGCGCGATTTCGGCCAGCACCTGCGCTGAAAAATCCGTGGCCAGCAGTTCCTGCGGCGCGACGTTGACCGACACGCCGATGTGCAGCCCCTGGCGCACCCAGCCGGCAAGGTCGTCCAGGGCTCGCTGCAACACGCGCGTGCCCAGCAAGGTGAGTTCCATGGGGCCGAGTTCGCGCAGGAAGGCGTCGGGCTGCAGCAGGTTGCTGTCCTGGCGCAGACGGGCGAGCGCTTCGACATGGTGGATGCGGCCGCTGGCGCGGTCGAGCACGGGCTGGTAGTGCAGCACCAGGTCGCCGGTGTCGATCTTGCGGCGCAACTCGGCGCGGCGGTCGGGCGTGCTGAACGAGGCGCTGGCCATGGCCGGGTCGTACAGCCGGTAGGCACTGCGCTGCGGCCCGCGCCGACTCTTGTGGGCGTAGAGCGCCATGTCGGCGTGGCGCAGCAGGGTGTCGGGGGTTTCGCGGTCGTAGGGGTAGATGGTGATGCCGCAACTGGTATCGACCTGCAGGCTCAGCGGCGGGTTGCCGACCTGCATGGGCCCGCGCAGGTGCTCGAGAAAGCGCAGGCAGACGGGTTCGAGCTCGGCCAACTCCTTGCTGCCTTCGAGGATGATGACGAACTCGTCGCCGCCCATGCGCAGGGCCAGGGCGCCTGCCGGCAGTTGCGTCTTGAGGCGCTCCGCCACGCTGCGCAAGACCTGGTCGCCGACCAGGTGGCCGTAGACGTCGTTGATGGACTTGAAGCCGTCGAGGTCGAGGTAGGCCAGCGCCAGCAGGGTGCCGTTGGCATCGGCGCGGGCGATGGCCTGCTGCAGCGCGCTCTCCAGCATGTTGCGGTTGGGCAGGTGCGTGAGCGTGTCGTGCAGCGCCAGCCACTGCTCGCGCTGGCGCACCTGCTGCAGCGCGCGGTGGCTGGTCATTTCGTCGAGCGCGTGGTCGAGCAGGCGGGCGATGCGGGCAATGAGTTCGCGCACATCGTCCTGGAACAGTCCGCGCGCGGGCGAGGTCACAACCAGAATGACGTCGGGCCGCCCGGCGCGCAGCAGCGGCACGGCGGCAATGCTGTGCCAGCGGTGGGCCACGACGAAGTCGCGCCGCGGCAGGTTGATGGGATCGGCCGGAAAATCGTTATGCACCCGCAGCTCGCCGGCCAGCCAGGCGCGCACGGCCAGCGCCGGTTGCGGGTCGTCGAGGCGCATCTCGATGCGCTCCAGGTCATCCGAGCCATTGCCGGCCCTGGCCAGGACCTGAAACACCCCGGTCGCGTCCGGGCGGCCGATCCACGCGGCGTTGAACAGACTGGATGCGGCCAGGGCCTCGCAGGCGGCGCGAAACAGGGCCGATTCGTCGCCCTGGCGCGCGTGCTGCTGCACGATCTCGCCCAACTCCGCCAGCGCCGCGTACAGGCTTTTCAGGCGCTCGTTGCGCCGCTGGCGCTCGCGCCGGTCGGTCACGTCATGGAACACCAGCACGGCGCCGCGTGCTTCGCCATCATGTCCGCTGATCGGCGCAGCCGAATCCTCGATCGCCAGCACGCGGCCATCGCGGGCACGCAACTCGGTATGGTTGCCCAGCACCACCACGCGACCGGTCGCCAGGGCGCGCGCCACGGGGCAGGGTGCGGGCGAATCCTCGCCTTCCACCACGATGCGGAACACGAGTTCGATGGGCTGGCCCAGGGCTTCGGACGCTGGCCAGCCGGTGAGGCGCACCGCCTCCGGGTTCATGCGGCTGATGCGGCCGCGCGCGTCGGTGGTGATGACGGCGTCGCCAATGGAGGAGAGGGTCACGTCCAGTTCGTCGCGCTGGCGTCGCAGCCCGTCCAGGGCCTGCTCGCGGCCGCGCTCGGTCCGACCGAGCTGGCGCAGGGCACTGGCGAACAGCCACGAGCCGGCTGCAAGCAGCCCGAAAAACAGCAGCAAGGTGCCCGCCAGCTGCCCAGCCCAGCGCTGCAACAGGCTGCGCGTGGGCAGGTCGGCGCCGATGACGAAGGGGTAGTCGGGCACGCGGACATAGGCACCGACCATGTGCCGGTTCGCATTGTTGGCCACACCCGAGAACATGCCGGAACTGGCTTGAGGCTGGCCACGGATGGCGTCGAGCATGATGCCGTTCTGGGGTTGCCCATAAGGCAAGCGCGGAGGCGGCGGAAAGCGCAACTGCAGCAGGCCGTCGTTGCGCAGCACGACGAAGGCCATGCCCTCTCCCGGTGCCTGCAACAAACCGAGCGCGCGCGGAAACACCGAGGATTGCGCCAGCACCAGCCATTCCTGCGGCAACGCCTTGCCGAGCGGCATCGCTCCCTCCCCCCCGGGTGACGGCGCCTTGGCGCCGCCGGGCACGGCGGAAAGTGGCAGGTATTCGAGTGCCATCCAGCGGCCGGAGGCACGCTCGTCAGGAATGGGGGGCCCAAGGCAGAAGGTCTTGTCGCGCAGGCAGGTGGCATAGGCGCTGCGGGTGAGCGGCGTCAGGTGCGTGTCCTGCAAGGGTGATGGTGGTAGCGCGCCACTGCGCGCGACGTAGCGGCCTTGGGCATCCACCAGGGCCACACCTTCAACCCCGGGCCGCTCGAGGAGGTAGGTGTCGAGCTGCTGCTGCGCCGTCTGCGGATCCACCAGCAGGCGCCGCCCGAGACGCTGCATGGCGTCCTCGCGTGCGCGCAAGGTCGAGCGCCACTCGATGGCGTACTCGGCAGCGAAGGCGCGCAAGCGCTCCTGGCTCTGGATGCGGATGTCTTGCCAGGCGCGCCAGGCGTTCCATGCCATGAACGCCGCCGCACACACGGCAATGCCCAGCCAGAGCCGCCTCAGGCGGCTGTGCAAATGTGAGCCCATGCGTGCCGCGGCATGGTGGTCGATCACGGAATCGATGGTGCGCTCGGGTGGTTGCGGGCAGGCGATGCCGATGATTAGAGCCTGCGCGCACAAGCTTGCAAATCCCCGGACATGCGGGGGGGCGAGTCAGGGCGAGGCGCCGCATGCCGCTCGTGCGTGCTGCGTCGCGCCAATGGACGTGGCGCCGCTATAAACTTCGCGCCATCGCGGCCTCGTGCCGTTGACAACCATCCAACGGGAAAGCCCATGAGCGAATCCGGAGTCCACGCCCACGCCCCGCACGAAGAGGCGGTGCATCACGCCAGCGAAGGCAAAAATCACACGTTGAACCAATGGGTCGCCATCTTCACCGCGCTGCTGGCTGCTCTCGGGGCCATCGTCAGCTACCAGGGCAGCCACCTCATGAACGAAGTGCTGCTGCACAAGAACGAGGCCGTGCTGAAAAAAGCCCATGCCACCGATGAATGGAATTACTACCAGGCCGTGAGCACCAAGCAGCACTTGATGGAACTGGCGCACGATCTGGCGCCGGCCGACAAGCAGGCCGGGATTGCGGCCAAGATCACCAAATACCAGGGCCAGAAAACCGAGATCAAGGCCCGCGCCGACGCGCTGGAAGCGGCGTCGAGCAAAGCCGACGAGGAGTCCGATCGCCTCAACCGTCCGCACACCGGCATGGCGCGCAGCCTGATCTTTCTGCAGATCGCCATTTCGCTGGCCTCGATCACCGCGCTCACCGGGCGCCGCTGGCTGTTCGGCGCCGCCATGCTCAGCGCCCTGGTCGGCGTTGGCTTGTGGGTGACGGCGCTGGGCTGGGTGGCGGCATGACGCCGCGTCGGCATGGCCCGCTGCCGCGGCTGGCCAAGCGATGAGCGGCCCCTGGTGGTACGCCTGGGGCGGGCTCAACCACGCGCTGTTCCTCGCCATCAACCACGCCGGCGGCGGCTGGCTGTGGGACCACCTGGCGTTGTGGGGCACGGCCGCCGGAGACCACCAGCTCGACCCGATCTACACCGCCGTGCTGCTGGCGTTGGCGCTGAAACGGCCGAACTGGCTTGCGGTGCAGGCCGTGCTGGTGTTCCTGGTGGCCTATCTGATCGACTGGGCCCTCGTCGCCGGCATCAAGCCCTGGCTCGACTTTCCCCGCCCGCCCAGGGCGTTGGGCGAGGCGGCGGTGCATATCCTCGGCCGCGCCGAGTACGCGCACAGCTTTCCTTCCGGCCACACCGCCTTTGCTTTCGTGCTGATGGCCAGCCTGCTGCCCGGCGCGCACTGGGTGCTCAAGGTCGTGCTGGTGGTGTTCGCGCTCTGGGTGGGGTGGTCGCGCATGGCGGTGGGGGCGCATTTCCCGGCCGACGTGCTGGGCGGTGCCCTCATCGGCCTGCTCTCGGCATGGCTGGCGGCGCAGGCGCTGCGGCTGCTGGGCTACGCGCGGGCGAAGCGTTGATCCATGCGCTGAGCGCGGCTTTCAGGCCGCGCAGCAGGACAGCTGCGTGACGTCGCGCGTGAACGTCTGGGCGGCGAGCTTGAGGCCCTCGACCATCGTGAGATAGGGGAACAGGGCGTCGGACAGGTCATGCACGGACAGGCCTGCGCGCAGGGCCAGCGCCGCGGCCTGGATCATCTCCCCCGCCCCATCGGCAACGATCTGGGCGCCGAGCAGCCTGCCGCTGCCGGCCTCGGCCACCAGCTTGACGAAACCCCGGGTGTCGAAATTCGCCAGCGCGCGCGGCACCTGATCGAGCGCGAGCACGCGAGAGTCCACGGCCAGCGCGGCGGCGCGCGCCTGCGTTTCGGTCAGGCCGACGGTGGCCACCTGCGGGTCGGTGAACACCACCGCGGGCATGGCCGCGAGGTCCAGGCGCGCCTGGCCGCCGAGCATGTTGGCAGCGGCACGCGAGCCGCTCGCCGCGGCCACGTAGACATATTGCGGCAGCGCGGTGCAGTCGCCCGCGGCGTAAATGCCCGCGGCGCTGGTGCGCAGGTCGGCGCCGACGACGATCCGCCCAGCCGCGTCCGCCTGCACGCCTGCGGCCTGCAGGTTCAGCGTGTCGGTGTTGGCCGTGCGCCCGGTGGCGACGAGCAGGGCCTCGGCTTCGCGCGGGCCGGCGCTGGTGCGCAGGGTGAAGCGGCCCGCCGCGTGGTCCACGGCGTGGCTGGCGGTGTGCAGCAGCACCTCCATGCCCTCGCCACGCAGGATGTCGGCCAGCACCCGGCCGATCAGCGGGTCTTCGCGCGAGAGCAGGCTGCTGCGCGCAACAAGCGTCACCCGGCTGCCCAGGCGGGCGTAGGCCTGCGCCAGTTCGAGCGCGACGACCGAGGCGCCGAGCACCAGCAGGCGCGGCGGCACGGCATCGGCCTGCAACGCCTCGGTGGAGGTCCAGTACGGCGTGCCGGCAAGCCCGGGGAGATCGGGTCTGGCGGGTCTCGCCCCTGTGGCGATCAGGCAGCGGTCGAACGTCACCGTCTCCTCGCCGCCCGCCGCCAGGCGCACGCGCAGCGACACAGGCCCGGCGAAGCTCGCCTGCCCCTGCACGCGGCGGATCGTGGTGTGGCGCGCGACCACGCTGTCGTATTTGGCGGTTCGCAGTGCGTCCACACGCGCCTGCTGTTGCGCCAGCAGCGCGGCGCGGTCGACGGCCGGCGCGCAGGGTGCGATGCCCGCGTCGAACGGGCTCGTCTTGCGGGTGTGCGCGACATGCGCGGCGCGGATGAAAATCTTGGACGGCACGCAACCCACGTTGACGCAGGTGCCGCCCAGCGTGCCGCGCTCGACCATCGTGACGCGCGCGCCCGCCTCGGCCAGACGGGTGGCCGCAGCCATGGCCGCCGAGCCGCTGCCGATCACGGCCACATGCAAGCCGCTTGCAGCATGCGCGGGCAACCCGTGGCCCGGTGTCGCGACAACCGGTGACTTGCCGGGGATTGAACCGGACTCGGTGGCGCAGCAGTCGCGCAACGCGGAGCCAAGCTTCTCGGGCGCGTTCATCAGCGCTCGACCTTGACCACCTTGCTCGGATAGCCGGCGTCGGCCACCGCCTTGAGCAGAGCCGCGACCTGGGTCTTGCTGTCGTCGAACTGCACCTGCGCCGTCCTGGCGGGGAAATCGACGCTCACATGGCTCACGCCGGGCACGCCGTCGAGCGCTTTCTTCACCGTGATGGGGCACACCGGACAGGTCATGCCGGGGACCGCGAGCTGGGCGGTCTCGGTGGCGGCCCACGCCGGCAGCGCGACAACACAGAGGGGAAGAGCAAACAGGATGTTGCGCATGGAAGACTCCTTCGGTTCAGTAAAAGAATGGGGCGGCATACGGAAAAGCGAAGGCGATGGCGATCAACACCACCACCACCCAGAAGATGACCTTGTAGGTCATGCGCACGCCCGGCAGGGCGCAAACCTCGCCGGGTTTGCATGCGGCGGCGGGCCGGAACATGCGCCGGTAGGCCAACGCCAACGCGACGAGCGCCGCACCGAGGAAGTACGGCCGATACGGTTCGAGCAGCGTGAGATCGCCGATCCAGGCGCCACTGACACCCAGCGACACCAGAATCAACGGCCCGAGGCAGCAACTCGACGCCAGAATGGCCGCCAGGCCACTGGTCAGCAGTGCCGCCTTGCCCTGCGGCGCTTGCGGGGCAGGGTTCATCACGTCCGTGTTCACCATCGGTCTCCTTGTCGGGATACGTCGAGGGTGGTAGTGTGATGCCGTAGTTCAGTACGGACGCAAGCGATGACGCAAACTTTTACACCCGAATCAGGCTTGAGCATTGGCCAACTGGCCGCCGCCGGCGCGGTGAACGTGGAAACCGTGCGCTTTTACCAGCGCCGTGGGCTGCTGGGCACGCCGGACAAGAGCTACGGCAGCATGCGCCGCTACAGCACCCAAGATCTGGTGCGCCTGCGCTTCATCAAGAGCGCGCAGCGCCTGGGCTTTTCGCTCGACCAGGTGGCCGATTTGCTGCGCCTGCAAGACGGCACGCATTGCGACGACGCCCGCCGCCTGGCCGAAGCCAAGCTTGCCGACGTGCGCGACAAGCTCGCCGACCTGCAGCGCATCGAGTCGGCACTCGGCACGCTGGTGGCGCGTTGCGCCAACCACGGCGGCAGCATCGCCTGCCCGCTGATCGAGTCCTTGCAATCGGGTTGAGCTGCAGGCACCCGGTCTGGCCGCGCTGCGGCTTCCCGCCGTGGCTTCCCGCCGATCCTGCGGGCCAAGCCCTGCTTATGCCCCTGCCCAGGCGCGCTGGACGATGGCTCGCATGTCCACCCCTTGCGGCAGCACGCCGAAGATGCGGCCGCCACGCGCGCAGCCCAGGCGGCTGGCGATGAACGCGTCGGCCACGAACGCGGGTGCGTGCTGGCGCAGCAGCACGGCCTGCACCAGCAGCACCAGGTCTTGCGCCAGGGCGCGGGCTTGCGCCGGGTGGCGCAGCGCCTCGATGCGCAGCGCGTCCAACGCCGCCAGGGCGCGGGTCAGCGCGGCGTCGCCCTGGCAGGCGTCGGCCAGCCAATCCAGCAGCGCCTGCGCCGCTTGCGGCTCGCGCTGCAGGGCGCGCAGCAGGTCCAGCGCCATGACATTGCCCGAACCTTCCCAGATGGAATTGACCGGCGCCTCGCGCAGCATGCGCGCCAGCGGCTGCTCCTCCACATAACCGTTGCCACCCAGCACCTCCATGCACTCGCCCACGGCCTCGATGGCGCGCTTACACACCCAGAGCTTGGCCGCCGGGGTGAGGATGCGGCGCATCGCGGCTTCCAGTTGGAGGCTAGGGCCCCC
>JAJXUC010000223.1 GCA_021783435.1 Pseudomonadota bacterium
CGCCAGGATGCCGCCGCCGCAGCCGATGTCCACGATGGTTCTTTGCGCCAGTCCGCCGCTGACGCGTTCGATCCAGCCCAGGCGCAGCGGGTTGATGTCGTGCAGGGGCTTGAACTCGGAGTCCGGATCCCACCAGCGGTGGGCGAGCTCGCTGAATTTGGCGATTTCGGCGGGGTCGACGTTTTCGGTTTCGGGGGATGCAGCAGTCATGGCGTGTCCGTCAGGCATTGGGCAGGAGCTTCTGGCGCCAGTAGTTTACTCTCGCGCGCAGGTCACTTTCATCCAGCCCGAGCAGGCGGCCCTCGGAGACACGCGCTTCGCCGTCCACCCAGACATGCGTGACGTCCTGCCGGCCGGCCACATAAACGAGTTGGGACAAGGGGTCGAACACCGGTTGATGTTCCAGGCCGTCCAGCCGCACTGCCACCAGATCGGCGCGCTTGCCTGGTGTGATCGATCCCAGGCTTTCCTCCTGGCCGAGCGCGCGGGCGGCGTTGATGGTGGCTGCGGAGAGGATTTGGGCAGCGTTGGCAACCGTGGGGTCGCCGCTTGCGCCTTTGGCGAGCAAGGCCGCGAGGCGCATTTCCTCCAGCAGATCCAGACGGTTGTTGCTGGCAGGGCCATCCGTGCCGAGAGCGACGTTCACCCCGGCGGCACGCAAGGCCGCCAGGGGGGCGATGCCGGCGGCAAGCTTGAGGTTGGAAGCAGGGCAGTGCGCCACATGGCAGCCGTGGCGGGCCAGCGCTTCCATCTCGGCGGGAGTCAGGTGGACCGCATGCACGCCGATGAACTGGGCCGACAGCAGCCCGAGCCGCGCCAGGCGCTCCAGAGGACGGACGCCAAACTGCCGCTCGCTCTCGGCGAGCTCCTGCACCGTCTCGTGCACATGGATGTGGATGGGCAGCTCCAGTTGGCCCGAGAGCGTGGCGATGCGCGCAAAGGCCGCATCGTCCACGGTGTAGGGAGCGTGGGGAGCAAAGCTGAAACCCAGGCGCCGCTCGCCCTTGAAGCGATCGCGGATGGCGAGGCCCTTGTCCAGGTAATCATCCGGGTCGGCGGCATAGGCGGTGGGGAGCCCGATGACTATCATGCCGAGGACCGCGCGCATGCCGCTTTTCAGGACGGCCTCGGCGGTGGCATCGGGAAAGAAATACATGTCGTTGAAGGCGGTGATGCCGCCGCGCAGCATTTCCGCGCAGGCAAGCAGGCTGCCGTCGAACACGAAGTCGCGCCCGACATGGTGCTTTTCCGCCGGCCAGATGCGATTCTTCAGCCACTCCATGAGCGGCATGTCATCGCCATAGCCGCGCAGCAGACTCATGGCGGCGTGGCAGTGCAGGTTGATAAGGCCGGGGATGAGGACACGCCCGGGCAATTCCAGCGTGGTGCGCCCCAGATAGCGCTGGCGCGCTTCACGCGCCGGCAGCACGTCGAAGACGCGCCCGCCGTGCACGGCTACCGCGTGGTCGGCAAGCACGCCGGGCGCATCCACGGGGATGACCCAGGCGGGGTAAAGCAGAAGGTCGACGGTCGCGGTCATCAGGCAAGGGCGGATTTGCGCTGATTGTGGGGCCAAGCGCGGCCGCTGGGAAGGCCCCGGGGCGGCAGCCGTCACGTGGTAAAATAAACGGCTTTAATAACCAACAAGCGCTGGTTCAGCCCATGGATTCATTCGCCAAGGAAACTCTGCCGGTCAGTTTGGAAGAGGAGATGCGCCGCTCGTACCTCGATTACGCCATGAGCGTGATCGTCGGCCGGGCGCTTCCGGACGTGCGCGACGGCCTAAAGCCGGTGCATCGGCGGGTGCTCTACGCCATGAGCGAACTGAGCAACGACTGGAACAAGGCCTACAAGAAGTCGGCGCGCATCGTCGGCGATGTCATCGGTAAGTATCATCCCCACGGCGATACCGCGGTGTACGACACCATCGTGCGCATGGCGCAGGATTTCTCCCTGCGCTATCCGCTGATCGACGGCCAGGGCAACTTCGGCTCGGTGGACGGCGACAACGCCGCCGCCATGCGTTACACCGAAATCCGCATGGCCAGGATCGCGCATGAGCTGCTCGCCGACATCGACAAGGAAACGGTGGATTTCGGCCCCAACTACGACGGTTCCGAACAGGAGCCGCTGGTGCTGCCGGCGAAGATCCCCAACCTGCTGATCAACGGCTCGTCGGGCATCGCCGTGGGCATGGCGACCAACATCCCCCCGCACAATCTGTCCGACACCTGCGATGCCCTGATAGCGCTGCTGCGCGAGCCGGAAATCGGCATCGAAGGATTGATCGATATCGTCAAGGCGCCTGATTTCCCCACTGCCGGCATCATCTACGGCGTCGGCGGCGTGCGCGACGGCTACCGTACCGGCCGCGGTCGCGTGGTGATGCGCGCGAAGTGCCATATCGAGGAAGTGGAGAAGGGCGGCAAGCAGGCCATCATCATCGACGAGCTGCCCTACCAGGTTAACAAGGCCAATCTGCTGATCAAGATCGGCGAGCTGGTGCGCGAGAAGCAGATCGACGGCATCGCCGATCTGCGCGACGAATCCGACAAGTCCGGCATGCGCGTGTACATCGAGCTGAAACGGGGCGAGAACGCCGACGTCATCCTCAACAATCTGTACAAGCAGACGCAGATGCAGGACACCTTCGGCATGAACATGGTGGCCCTGGTCGACGGCCAGCCGCGTCTGCTGAACCTGAAGGACATGCTGGACGCGTTCCTGCGCCATCGCCGCGAGGTGGTGACGCGGCGCACGGTGTTTGAATTGCGCAAGGCGAGGGAGCGCGGGCACGTTCTGGAAGGCTTGGCCGTGGCGCTGTCGAACGTGGACGAAATCGTCGAGCTGATCAAGTCCTCGGCAACGCCGGCCATGGCCAAGGAACGCCTGCTCGCGCGCGCCTGGCGTTCCGCGCTGGTGGAAGAGATGCTGGCGCGCGTGGAGCCGGACTTCTCGCGCCCGGCCGGGCTGCCGGCGCACTGCGGCCTGCATGCCGACGGCTACCATCTTTCGGAGGTGCAGGCACAGCGCATCCTGGAGATGCAGCTGCAGCGCCTCACCAATCTGGAGCAGGACAAGATCACCACGGAATACCGCGAAGTCATGGCCAGGATTGCCGATCTCCTGGACATACTCGCCAACCCGTCCCGCATCACGGCCATCATCGAGACCGAACTCGGCGAGATCAAGAGCCAGTTCGGTGACAAGCGCAAGTCGGAAATCGTCACCGATACCCAGGACTTGTCGATGGAAGACCTCATCGCACCCGAAGACATGGTGGTGACGCTCTCCCATGGCGGCTACGTCAAGACGCAGCCACTCGCCGACTACCGTGCGCAGAAACGCGGCGGGCGCGGCAAGCAGGCGGCGGGCACCAAGGAAGATGACTTCATCGAGAAGCTTTTCATCGCCAACACCCACGACTACATTTTGTGCTTTTCCAACCGCGGCCGCATGTACTGGCTCAAGGTCTACAACGTGCCGCAGGGCGGGCGCGCGTCGCGCGGCAAGCCCATCGTGAACCTCATGCCTCTGGGTGAAGGCGAAAAGATCAACACCCTCGTTCCGGTCAAGGCGTTCGACGAGGAGCACTACGTGTTCATGGCGACAGCCAAGGGCATCGTCAAGAAAACCCCGTTGGCCGAATTTTCCCGTCCGCGCTCGGCCGGCATCATCGCCGTGGACCTGGACGAGGGCGACTATCTCATCGGCGTGGCGATCACGGATGGCAAGCACGATGTGATGCTGTTCTCCGATGGTGGCAA
>JAJXUC010000224.1 GCA_021783435.1 Pseudomonadota bacterium
AAGACGGCGCTGCGGCAGGATCCGGACATCATCATGGTGGGCGAAATCCGCGGCCTGGAGACCGCGAAGGAGGCGATCAACGCCGCCCTCACCGGGCACCAGGTCTGGACCACGCTGCACGTGTCGGACCCCTTCATGATTCCCCAGCGGCTGATCGCCATGGGCATCGACGGATTCTTCCTGACCGACCCCAAGCTCCTGTCCTCGCTGATCGCCCAGCGCCTGACCAAGACCTTGTGCCCGCATTGCAGCATGCCATGGGATGGCGGTCCGGTCGCGCACCTGCCCGCAGAAGACACGCGCAATCTGCGCGCTTGGCTGCCGCTGGCCCCGTTCGCTTCCGGCGTGCGGCTGCGCGGGGCCGGATGTGCGCATTGCTGCGGGGGGTTCAAGGGAAGGACCGTCGTGGCGCAGGTCATTCCGACCGACGTCGATCTTCTGCTCTCCATGATCGAGCACGGCCCGATGCGCTCGCGCACCGACTACATGAAGCGTGCCGACTTTGAGGCCGACATGATGACCCATGGGGTGCTCAAGATTCTGGACGGGCGTGTCGATCCACGATCGCTCGTCGAGGTCCTGGGGCCGATCGAGCCGCCTGCACCGACCCTGCGGCAACTCACCGCAGAAGACGTGTAATGGACAAGCTCGACACATTCTGGATGGCGCTGGCCCGCATGACCTGGGGCAGCAAGAGACGCGCGGCGTTCTACCGCCGTATCGCGGCCATGGTCGAAAACGGCATGCCGATGGCGCAGGCGGTCAAGCTGCTGCTGGACCGGGCGCAGCGCCGGTTCGGGGCCTGGCGCGGTGATCCGGAGGTCCTGGCGCTGTCGGATATCGCCACCAAGATCCAGAACGGCAAGTCTTTCACGCAGGCGATCGCCGACTGGGCGCCGCGGGGCGATCTGGCGTTGATCGGCGCGGGCGAGGTGTCCGGGCAGTTGCCCGAGGTCTTGCGCGTCTCCATCGAGTCCGGCAAGGTGGTCAAGCGCCTGCGCGCCAAGATCATCGCCGAACTGTTCGATCCCCTGATGTTCGGCGGGGTCGGGTTCTACCTCGTCTACGTCATCGGGACGCAGATGGTGCCCGCCATGGAGCAGGCGCTTCCCGTGGCCCGTTGGCCCTCGGCAGCCAGGCCGCTCATTCCGATGGGGTGGTTTGCCACCAGTGGCGCCGCGGGGTGGGCGCTTGCCGCGTTCGTGGCGTTCTGGGTGGTGACGCTGGCCACCATGAGCCGGTGGTCGGGCGGATGGCGCCGGTATTTCGACAAGGTGCCGCCCTGGAGCATCTACCGCGTCATTCAGGGAGCCGGCTGGGTGGTCGGCTTCTCGAATCTGCTCAAGGCGGGCGTGCCGGTGGTGCAGGCGCTGCGCATGCAGGCGCAGTTTGCGCCGCCATGGCTGAAGCGCCGGCTGGAAGACGCCGCCGTGCACGTGGTCAACGGCCGCGAGATCGGGCAGGCGCTGACGGACACCGGATACGGCTTTCCGGATGTCGTCCTGATCGAGGACATCCAGGCATTCAGCCGATTCAAGGATTTCCCGGAACTGGTGCGCAAGCTCGGCGACGAGTGGCTGCAGCAGTCCGAGGAAAAGATCATCGCGTCCATCAAGGCCTTCGGCGCGGTGTTCAACATCAGCATCAACCTCGTCATCGTCCTGGTCGTGCTCGGCATGAATGCCTTGCAAACCGCGATTTCGTCGACTCACTGACTTCAAGCCAGTCTTCAACCTCAAAGGAGTTTTGCCATGCCCATCATGATGATTTTCGTGTTGCTGGTGATCGCGCTGATCGTGATCACCGGTCTGTTCAGCGGACGCCAGGTGCAGTCCAGCGGGAACCTTTCAACCGCCGAAACCCAGATCGGCACGATGTCCTCCCAGATCGAGTCGCTGTACGCGCAGCAGGGCACGTTCTCCGGCCTGACCACGGCCAGCGCCATTGCGGGCGGGGTGTTGCCGCAGAACATGGTGACAAGCACGACCACGGCCGCAGGCCCGTTCGGCGGGCCG
Source organism: Pseudomonadota bacterium (assembly GCA_021783435.1). Next base: position 2,016 of record JAJXUC010000224.1, read on the forward strand.
GTCCAGATTGGCGACGCCGGTGCGGCGGGCCTGACGCCGAACCCCGGGTTCGTCATCGAATACGACGGCCTGGCCTCCAAGGATTGCCAGGGCCTGGCCACGGGCATGACCGCGCAGTCGATCTACATCGGGTCCAGCCCCTCGGTGGGATCTTTCCTTGGCGGCGGCTCGCTGGTGGCCTCCAGCGGGGCGTCGGTCACGCCCGCTCAGGCCGCGACGTCCTGCCCCGCCACGAACGGATCCGTGGCATTCGTGTTCGACAAGTCGAGTTGATCGCCCAGACCCCGGCGCTGGCCAGGGTGTTCGCATAAGGGGACCGCCATGCCCATCATGATGATCTTTGTGCTGCTGGTGATCGCGCTGATCATGATCAGCGGGTTGTCCAGCGGGCGGCAATTGCAGTCCGCCGGCGTTGTCTCGAGCGCCCAGCAGCAGGTTGGCACGATCGTCTCGAACATCCAGTCTCTTTACGCGAACAACGTGGATTACAGCAACCTGAGCAACGCCGTGGCCTGTTCGGCCCAGGTGTTCCCGCAGGGCTGCAGCGGCGGGCAGAACGTGACGAATCCGTTCGGTGGCGGCATCACCGTCTGGCCGGATGCCGGTCCGCCCCCAGACTTCAATGTCGCATTGCTGGTGCCGAGCAATGCTGCGTGCGTGCAGATTGCAACAAGTATCCCGGCCTGGCAGGTGAGCGTCTGGAACCAGAGCTCGCCGAGCCCCGTGCTGCTCAATCCGGCTGGCGGTGCCGTGAGCCCGGCGGCCGCGCAGCAGAACTGCACGTTCGGGTCGAACAACATCGTCGATTTCAAATTTCTGAAGACATTGCAGTGAGCCTCTGCAGCCTTCGCTTCGCCGACATCGCCGTCGACCTGGACGCCGCCGGATCCCGCTACAAGCGGGTGGGCGACAGCCTTGAGCTTTGCCCGGTCCCCGGGCAGCTCTGGCACGAGATCGACGCTTTGCGCGCGTCCATGCTGAACCATCCGGTCAGCCGGTTTCGCATGGTCTGGGGCACCCCGCCCATGATCCTGCGCGTGCAGCGCAGGGATACACCCGCCGGCCCGGTGTTCGTCGCCCGGCGCATCGATAGCGAATTGCGCGCCTTCGAGGCGCTGGGTCTGTCAGCGCCGCTGATGCGCAAGCTGCGCCAGCCCGGGCTGCGCGGTGGCATGGTGCTGTTCGCGGGCAGCCCGGGATCAGGCAAGACCACGGCGGCCTCGTCCATGATGATCGATCGCCTGGAGCAGATCGGCGGCTTTGCCTGGACGGCCGAGAACCCGGTCGAATACCACCTGCAGGGTCCGCACGGCAAGGGACAGTGCTATCAGGAAGAGATCGAGGACGACCGGGATGTGAAGCGCGTCCTCATGGATACGCTGCGCTCATCGGCCGACATCCTGTACATCGGCGAAGTTCGCGAGGAAGAGGCCGCTCACGCCGCCTGTCTCGCCGCGAACTCGGGGCTGCTGGTGATCGCCACGATCCATGCCGACAACATCATCCAGGCCATCAGCAAGATTGGCCTGCTCGCTGGGAACGGCCAGATCGCCAGCAGCCTGCGCGCCGTGGTGGCCTTGCGCCTGGAGCACAAGCTGTCGGCCGCAGCGGGCCCGGAACGGGTGCTCAAGGCGGAATCGCTTTTTCTGGACGACGAGCCGACGCGGATGAAGGTGCGCGACGGCAATGTCGCCGCGCTGAACATGGACATCGAGCGTCAGAGGAACCTGATGCTCG
>JAJXUC010000084.1 GCA_021783435.1 Pseudomonadota bacterium
GCCGGCGCGACGCCGGCCCGGTCCTAAAAGAGAGTTTCCTGCTCGTTGAACAATTGCAGCACCGAGCCGCCCTGCGCAATGCGCAACATGGTCTGCGCGATGAGCTGGGCAGCCGAGAGCTGGCGGATCTTGGGGCAGTTGAGCGCGTTGTCGCGCAAGGGAATGGTGTTCGTCACCACGACCTCGTCCAGCGCGCTGGCGTTGATGCGTTCGATGGCCGGGCCGGAAAAAACCGGATGCGTGCAATAGGCCACCACGCGCCTGGCGCCGCGCGCCTTGAGAACCTCGGCCGCCTTCGTGAGGGTTCCAGCCGTATCGACCATGTCGTCCATGATGATGCAGTTGCGCCCCTCGATGTCGCCGATCACGTTCATCACCTCGGAAACATTGGGCTTGGGCCGACGCTTGTCGATGATGGCCAGATCGCAGTCCATCAGCTTGGCGAGCGCGCGTGCGCGCACCACCCCGCCGATGTCGGGCGACACGACGATCAGGTCCTGATAGTTTTTCGCGCGCAGGTCGCCAAGCAGAATCGGTGAAGCGTAGATGTTGTCGACCGGGATATCGAAAAAACCCTGGATCTGGTCGGCGTGCAGATCCATCGTCACGACCCGGGCCAGACCCACGGTTTGCAGCATGTTCGCCACGACCTTGGCCGTGATCGGGACGCGCGATGAGCGTGGACGGCGGTCCTGGCGGGAATAGCCGAAGTAGGGTATGACGGCAGTGATGCGCTCCGCGGATGCGCGCTTGAGCGCATCCGTCATGATGAGCAACTCCATCAGGTTGTCGTTGGTCGGCGCGCAGGTCGACTGGATGATGAAGACCTCCCGGGCGCGCACGTTCTGCTGGATCTCGACCGTGACTTCACCGTCCGAAAACCGCCCGACAAAAGCCTGCCCCAGCCCGATGCCCAACTGTTCGACCACCTGCTGCGCCAGCGCCGGGTTGGCATTTCCGGTGAAAACGACGAAGTCGGCCGCGTTCTGATTCATGGTTTGGTGTGGGATATCGGCTGCTCGGCCTGCCATTCGGCGGCGCGTAGCCTGCAAAAATCAGACTGACTTCAGGCCTTGGCGCACAAACCGGAACATCCCGCGCGCTGCCGCTTGGGGCCGCTGGAAAACCGGAGGTGGCTGGGGAGGAAGGATTCGAACCCTCGAATGCCGGAATCAAAATCCGGTGCCTTAACCAACTTGGCGACTCCCCAACGGCACAACTATGAATGGACCGTCATGCTGATGCATCCGTGCATCTTGAATAGCGATCCGAGATCTTGAGAACAGAAATTGTACGTAACTTTCACCTGGACTCTCGGCTGCTGCCAGCCTATGCGCCCATCCAACACCACCTACACAGCCCAATCAAGCAGCGGGTGGCTGCCTAAAGCCATGCACTTGCGCACCATCCAGGACTGCGGCGATGCGCCCGTGAACCGCAAGCCCGACTCGCAAGGCGAAAACATGGCGGACCCGGAGCCACTCATCGTGACGAAACCGCTGCCTGTGCGCTCAAGCAACCATGCGCCAACCTGATCGATTTCAGGCAAGGCCGCTCGCGCCGCCGGCAGAAGATCGTTACGACCCAAGCCAAGGCCCATGCGACCAATGCCCTTTACCCCAATGCCCTTTACCTTCACGCCCTGCTTCTGCACGAGCCCGATATCGGACGCACCTTCGTCAGCAAATCGTGCAAAGCCTGAAATTGTCTCGATACGCGCGCTTCTTGTCAAGAAGGGCGCGCCGAACACCTCGGCCGTGGACAGCCCTTTGCCCGGCCACGCCACGAGCAGGCTCCATGCCGGCAAGTCGACGGCCGCGAGCCTGTCGCCAATCCCTTCGGCAAAGGCGTTGCGACCAAAAACGAACACCGGCACGTCGGCGCCAAGCCGCGCCGCCAGGACTTGCAGTTCAACGCGCGGCAAATGCAAACCCCAGAGGAGGTTCAGCGCGAGCAAGGTGCTGGCAGCGTCCGAGCTGCCTCCGCCCAGGCCTGCCTGGGCGGGAATGGCTTTGCGCAGGCGAATCTGAACGCCATCGCTGCATCCAGCATGTTGTTGCAGCAAGCGCGCGGCTCGCACGCTGAGATCGTCCGCGGGCAAACCATCGTCGCCCACGCGCAAGATCATTCCGTCATCGCGGCGCTCGAAATCCAGCCAGTCGCACCAGTCGATGAACTGAAACACCGTTTGCAGATCGTGGTATCCGTCCAAGCGTCGACCCAGCACATGCAGGAACCAGTTGATTTTGGCCGGCGCCGGGACGTTATAGAGTGCCGCGATGCCTCGGCCCCGCGCCACGGCGCGCAATGCTGGCCGAGCCATCATTGCGGCGGCGAGGCCGGAACTCGTGGTGGACGAGCCGGCGTGGAGCCCGCGGCTTCCGGCAAAACTTCTTGCGCATGGTCGATCACCAGACTGAGTTGCGCGGCCTCCCCCTCGACCCGACTTGCGCGCAGGATGCGCAGCCGGCCACGCTCAAAACGCGGCTGCACGCGCCAACCCAATTGCTCGAAACCTCCGTGGGCCAGCGGGGTAAACGGCAAGGTGGCCGCGGGCTCGCCGCGCACCCAGTCCTGAAGCGCAGCTCTGGGCAGGGCAAGGCCGAGTCCGGCCAGGGTCATGGCTTCGAAAGACGGGTAGTCTTGCGTCTGCCGACCATTATCCAGACTGGCCGACCGCGGCGACCACGCGGCCTGGACGATCATCTGGCCCAGCGGCGTGAACACGTCGAACTTGCCGCGTCCGGCGGACAGCAGCTCGAGTCTGAACCCACCATAGAGATTCTTCTGCGCGGGCGGCTCGCCAGTGACCACGGAGATGCGGCCGCTGATGTCCTGCCGCACGGCACCTCTCTCCACCGCGTTCTGGCCCTCCTGCGGGCCTGGCAGCGCACAGGCGCCGAGGGCGAGCGCAAGACAGAGCACGGCAGGCAGAACCCACCCTCGGCGGCGCGACATGTGCCGCCGCGAGCCAGACTGCGCCTTACGCCGGTTTCGGTGCGAGAAACGCGCGACAGCGGCACTCAAAATCGCAGACCCGTCCTGTGCATGGCGGCCTTGACACCCTCGTCGTGGGGCGCACGCTCGTATGCCTCCTGCAGGATTTTTCGGGCCCGCGCCCGATCACCCTGCGCCCACAACACTTCGGCCAGATGCGCCCCGATTTCCGGGTCTTGGCGCGCAGCGTAGGCGTCCTCCAGGGCGGACAGCGCCCGCTTCAAATGACCCAGCCGAAACTGCACCCAACCCATGCTGTCGAGCACGAAAGGATTGCCGGGCGCAAGCACAAGCGCACGCGTAACGAGCTTGAGCGCGGTGGGGAGGTGCCGGTTCTGATCGGCCAAGGTGTAGCCCAGCGCGTTGTAAGCCGGCTGATAGCGTGGCGATCTGGCGATGATCTTGCGCAACAGAGCCTCCATCGCCCGCGGTTCCCCGCCCTTCTCTGCCATCATGGCCGTCTCGTAGGCGTAATCCGGGTCTTGTCCAAACTGCGCCATGCCCGACTTGAGCACCGCATAAGCCTTGTGGAATTGCTTCGCCGCGCGATAAATCTGGGCCCGTGCAAGAAGCTGTTCGCGCCGCTGCCGCGGCGTGGCTGACGGAAGCTCCTCGATCAACCGCAGCCCTGCGTGCAGCTTGTTCTGATCGGTCAGGATAATGGCCTTTTGCAACGCAACGGCGAGCGCATCCTGACCCGTCGGAATCTGCGACAACCAGTGCTCCGCCTGCGCGTCGTCGCGCTGCTTGCGCGCAACTTCGGCCAGCGCGAGATAGGCTCGGTTCCTGGCTTCCGGCGAAGCCGCCGGCTGCGACTTCTCGACCAAGCCCAGAAACGTGGTGAGCGCCTGTTGCGCGCGCTGAGTCTGATCCTGCCGCAACTGCAGCGAACCCAGGATGAGCCAGACCTCGGGAATGTCGGGCTTGACCTTGCTGAGGGCCTCGGCCTGGGTCAGCGCAATGCCGTCGCGCTGCTGCCCGAGCAGCGCTTCGATCCAGGCCATGCGCAATCGCGTGTCGTCGGGCTTGACCGTGAAATAGCCTTGAAGCAGTTGGTCGGCCCTCTGGGGTTGGTGGGCGTAGGTCTGCAGCAGCAAGGCCGCTGCCGCGGTCATGCCGGGGTCGGCCGCCATGGCCTTGGCGGCATGATCGAACGCCTCGGCGGTTTGACCTGCCCGCGCTTGAAACTGGCCGATGACCACGCCCGATTGCGGGATGTCCCGGTACGGTGTGAGCACTTTTTTCGCCAAGGCGAGCGACGCATGCTCGCCGCCGGCACGTACGAACAAGCTTGCAAGCGAAAGAATGGTCTTGGGCCGCTGCGGCTCGGGCGTGAGGGCCAAGACGCGCGAAATGGCCGTTGCCGCTTCATTGCCGCGCCCCATTGCAACCAACAGCTGCGCCCGCCAGATCTGCGCCTTGAGCGAATCCGGCAGCGCCTCTCGCCATGCCTTCACCGCGGCCAATGCCTGTTCCGGCGCACCCGCTGCAAGCGCGACCGAGACGGCACGCTCAAACAAGGGCTCGGAACGCATGTCGCGGGCTGCCTTGAGCAACTCGGCGTACGCGGTGCCTGGATGGCCGGTGTTGGCGGCAATTTCACCGGTCAAGACGGCGTAGAACCAGCGCGCCTGATCCTGTGCATTCGCCCGCTCGCCCTCTGGCGCGACATGTGCATGGGTGGGAACTGCCGATGCGCCGCTGAGCGCGGGGGCGGCATCCGGGCCTTCGGCAGGAATCTGGCTGGCCCAGGCGTGGGCAGCGAACAACGCGGCAACGAGTACGACAAGACGCATGGGCGAATCCTGGTTATTGGGCGATTTTAGGGCTCGGTCCTCAAGAGTCGGTAAAGGCCAGGCGCAATCCCTTGCAGGCCCCGGCTCAAGCACAATCGGGGCATGCCTGAACTCCCTGAAGTCGAAGTCACGCGCCTGGGCCTTGCCGATGCACTCTGCGGCGCACGGATCACCGCCCTGCACCAGGGCAAACCGCTGCGGTGGCCCCTGGGCTGCACGACAGCGGAACTTGCCGGCCAGCGCATCGAGCGCCTGGACCGGCGCGGGAAATACCTGCTGCTGAAACTCCCGGCGGGAGATCTCATCGTGCATCTGGGCATGTCCGGATCGCTGCGTTGGATCGCCGCGGGTGACGACGCCCCAGCGCCTGGCGCGCACGAGCACTTTGTCCTGCAGACCGACCGCGGCCAGCTGCGCCTGCGGGATCCGCGCCGTTTTGGCGCCGTGATCTGGCATGCGGCCGCAAAGCCGCCGCATGCCCTGCTCGCCAAGCTGGGCCCGGAGCCCCTCGGACCCGGGTTCGACGCCGCGCAATTCCACCGCCGGCTGCATGGACGGCAAGCGGCGATCAAACCCCTGCTGCTCGACCAGTCCATCGTCGCCGGCGTCGGAAACATCTACGCCTGCGAAGCGCTGTTCCGCGCCGCAATCCATCCCGAAACCCCGGCCGGCAGCCTCTCGCCACGGCGCTGCTCGCGCCTTGCCGCCGAAATCCGCGGCACGCTTGCCGACGCGGTCGCCGCGGGCGGCAGTTCGCTGCGCGATTTCGCCCATGCCGACGGCGAACTCGGCCATTTCCAACTCGACACCCGGGTCTATGGCCGCGCCGGCCAGCCATGCCGCGTCTGTTCGACGCCCGTTGTACAAATCACACAGGGACAGCGCAGCACCTACTTCTGCCCGAGATGCCAGCGGCGTTGAACCGCTCCCTGGCCCGTGCGTTTCACGCGGGCCTTGTTGCATGGCTGACATGCGACAAGGGGGCTTGCACCCGCCCCAGAACCGGCCGGGCACGATACGCTATGGCTTGTACCCCAACTTTCCCAGCGCCGCATTTGCCGTCCATCCATGAATGACCAGGCCCTACCTGTCGAGTTGCAAGCCGATTGGACCCGCTTCGGCGCCTGGAGGGAACAGCGCCTGGGGCGCCTTGCGGTCTTGTCCAACTGGCTGCGTCAGTCGGGCTTCGATCCGGCACTGTGGCAGGACAGTCTGAGCGGTCTGGAACAACGGCTACGCCAGGATCTCGTGCAACTCGCCTTCGTCGCCGAGTTCTCACGCGGAAAGTCCGAACTCATCAATGCCATCTTTTTTTCCGGCCACGGCCAGCGCATCCTGCCGGCCGGGGCGGGGCGCACCACGATGTGCCCCATGGAGCTGGCCTCGGACTCGCGTCTGCCGACCGGGCTGCGCCTGCTGCCCATCGAAACCCGGTTGGACGCCGCGACCCTGGCGCAATGGAAAACCAGGCATGACGCCTGGCAGGACCACCCCTTCGCGCCGGACGACGCGGCCGGCATGAGCTCGGCGCTGTCGCATCTGTCCGACACCCTGGCCGTATCCCTGGAGCGCGCCCAGGAACTGGGTTTCTATCTGGATGAAGCTGCCCGCGCGGCCATGATCCGCGCCAGCGACGGCATGGTGGAAGTGCCGCGCTGGCGCCATGCCCTGCTCAATGTCGACCATCCGCTGCTGGCACAGGGCCTGTCGATCCTCGACACGCCCGGACTCAATGCGCTGGGCGCCGAACCGGAATTGACGCTGTCCCTCATTCCGGCAGCCCATGCCGTGGTGTTCCTGCTGGGTGCCGACACTGGCGTGACCCGCAGCGATCTCGAACTGTGGACGCAGCACGTGGGCGAAGCCGGGCGGCTGCGCAGCTATGTCGTGCTCAACAAGATCGACACCCTATGGGATCCGCTGCGCAGCGCCGAGGACGTGCGGGCGCAAATCGACCGGCAGCGCGAATCGGTGGCGTCCATCCTGCAGATCCCGGCGCAGCGGGTGTTCGCCATCAGCGCGCACAAGGCCCTGCTCGCGCGCATCCAGCAGGATCCCGATCTGCTCGAACGCTCGGGCGTACCCGCCCTCGAGGCCGCCCTCAGCCAGGTGGCCGACCAGGAACGGCGCGAGCTCATCGACAGCGGCTGGCGCGCCACACTGCTCGACACCCTGATGCTGCTCGAACGCCAGTTCCAGCAGCAGATCCAGCAGGCTGACGAGCAGCGCCTCGAACTCGCGGCGCTGGAAGGCAAGAACAAGCATGTCGTGCGTAATCTGGTGCTGCGTATCGGCATGGAACGCAGGGAGTTCGATGCCGGGTTGGTCAAGATCCAAGCCCTGCATGCGGTCAACGCCCGGCAACTCGGCAAAGTTGCCGAGCTGCTGGATGCGCAGACCGCGCTGGCTCGACTCGCCGACATGCGCCAGCGCCTCAAATCGGCGGTCCTGAAAACCGGGGTGCGCAGCGTGCTCGAAGCCACGTTTGCCGATGTCCGCCGGCGCATCGATGAAGTCGAGGCGGCGCTGGAGGAAAACCGCTCCATGCTGACCGGGGCCTGCGAGCAACTCAACACGGAATTCGCCTTCACCATCCCCAGCCCCAAACTGCTCAAGCTCGAAGGCATACGGCTTGAACTCGACAGCACGCAGCAGGATTACATGCGCTACCTCACCCCCGCGCGCTGGCTACGCCTGCAAAACACGGCGCATGCTGAACGCCTGGTGTTGTCCGCGCTGGCGCGTCTACGCTCCTTGCTGGAGCGCGGGGTGCGCGACGCCCAGCATTGGAACCGTGCCGCGCTGGCCCAGCTCGATGTGCAGGTGCGCGAGCGCAAGCGCAATATGCACCGCCGCCTGCAGAGTCTGGAACAGGTGGAACATGCCGAGGGCGAACTCGGCCAGCGCATCGCGCAACTACGCAAGCAAGGCAGCGAGCTGCGTGGCCGCCGCACGCAATTGCGCCAGAATTTCGAGGGAGCCATGAAGTGAGTGGCAAGCCCGCTGCAGCCCTGGCCGTCCAGGGTCCGCAGCGGTTCGCCGAGCGCCTGATCGCCTGGCAGCGCGAGCACGGCCGTCACGATCTGCCATGGCAGGCAAGCAGCGACCCCTACCGGGTGTGGCTGTCCGAGATCATGCTGCAGCAGACTCAGGTCGGCGTCGTCGTTGCGTATTACGCGCGGTTTCTCCAACGCTTCCCCTCGGTGCGGGAACTGGCCGCAGCCAGCCTCGACGAGGTCCTGGCGCTTTGGAGCGGGCTGGGCTATTACCGGCGCGCACGCCATCTGCACCAGTGCGCCCAACAGGTTTGCGCCCTGCACGGCGGCGAGTTTCCGCGCACGGCCGAGGCATTGCGGCAGCTTGCCGGCATCGGGCGCTCCACCGCGGCGGCCATCGCCGCCTTTTGCCATAGCGAGCGCGCCGCCATTCTCGACGGCAATGTCAAACGCGTGCTGAGCCGCGCCTACGCCATGCCGCAGCTGACCAGTGAAGCCGCGGCGCAGCGCGCACTTTGGTGTCTGGCGGAGGCCCTTGTGCCGGAACGCGACGTCGCGGCCTATACCCAGGGACTGATGGACCTGGGCGCCACCGTGTGCAAACCACGCCATCCCGCATGCGGCCAATGCCCGTTCGGCGATGATTGCCAGGCTCGCAAGGCGGGACAGCCTGAAGGCGCCGGCGGCGCGGACACCATGGAGGCACGTCCGTTGGCTGCGGCCAGACGCAAACCGGCGGCGCCGAGGAGGACGCAGCGCTGGGTCCTGCTGTGGGCCGAGGATGCGCGGGCCGCGGCGCCAAGCATCTGGCTGGAACGGCGCGGAGCGGCAGGAATTTGGCCCGGGTTATGGTGCCTGCCGCAGTTCGACACGCACGAGCAGGCCCTGCACCATGCCGGCCTGCTGGGCATCGTGCGGAATCACGACGCGCTGGCCTCCAGCACACATGCCCTGACCCACCTGGACCTGCAACTCTCCCCGCTTCGGGTGCGCCTCGATCCGCGACCGGCGGTGCATGAAGATGGCGGCGCGTGGTTCCCTCTGCGCGCCGCACTGGAACTCGGACTGCCCGCCCCGGTTCGCAGACTGCTGCAAGGCCATGGACACGGCAGCGATGCTGCCATCGCCCCGGTCAGCATGCAGCTTTAGCCACGCCCCGCGAATTGCCGGGCGTTCGTTCTCGCGGTGCCGACGCCTACGGCGCAGGCTGATCGAGGCCGACGATACCGTGCTGACGCAAATAGCGATCCACCACCTCCAGCCGCTGCGTCCCGTCGGGCAGTTCCATCAGTCGCTGCCTGGCCTCATGGCCGATCGGCAGGATCTCGGCCCATCGATTGGCGACCCAACCGGGCGAATCCAGCCGGTACGGCGGCTGGAACGGTTGCTGGCGTTGGGCGGCGAGTGCGGCGATGGCCCGCCCCAGCGCCATCGCCGCAGCCGCATGGCGTGTCTCGAGCGGAGCCGGCGGATCGTCGGCCATGGCTTGCACGCGCCCCATTTCAAGCCCGAGTTCGACCGGCTCGTGACTGCGCAGAACGAACCGGCTCTCGCCCTTGCAGCGCACGTGCAGCAAACCAGGCTCCTGCATGTCGCAGTCCAGCACACGGGCGCTGCAGCCCACGGCCGCGAGGTCGAGGCACTGTGCCGCCTGGCGCACCTCGCTGCCCGAAAGAATCAGCACGACGCCGAAAGTGTCGCCGGTCTTCAGGCAACCGGTCATCAGGTCCATATAACGGGCCTCGAACACGCGCAGGCTCAGCAAACCTCCCGGGAACAAGACGCTGTGCAAGGGAAACAGCGGAAGGTCGTGCTCACCCTCCCTCACGTTGCACCGCCGTGCGGGCGAGATGCTGCGCCGACGGTGGCCGAAGCATCGAGTTCGCGGTGTCGTACCAGCACGCCGCAGTCTCCGGCGAAACGTCTGCCGAGCTCCTCGGTCAGGAAAACCGAGCGATGCTGGCCGCCGGTACAACCCACAGCCACGACGACATAACTGCGCTGGTCTTCGGCCATGGCGGGCAGCCAGTTGCGCAAAAAACCGGCAATGTCTTCCAGCATGCGCATGACGGCTGGTTGGCTGCGGAGATAGTCTGCAACCGGAGCGTCACGTCCGGTGAAGCCGCGCAGAGAGGGATCGTAGTGTGGGTTTGGCAGCATGCGGACGTCGAACACGAAGTCGGCGTCAAGCGCCACGCCGCGCTTGAAGGCGAACGACTCGAACAGCAGGGTCAGCTGCGCCGCGCCCACGCCCACGGCCTGCCGCACCCATGAACGCAACTGCGCCGGACGCAGGCCGCTGGTGTCGATGTGCAGACCCAGGCGCGCGACCGGGGCGAGCAGCTCGCGCTCGAGTTCGATGGCCTCGATGAGCGCCGGCGCCGAAAACGGCAGGGTTTGGTTCGGATCAGTGGATGCCAGCCCGCGCGCCGTGAGCGGGTGGGCGCGGCGCGTCTCGGAGAACCGCTGCACCAGCATGTCGGTGGCGCAGTCGAGGTAGATGAAATGCAGATCGCAGCGCTGGCGCAGCCGTTGGGCCAGCGCGGGGAGTTGGCCGAGACCTTCCGCGCTACGCACATCCATCGCGATACCGACCCTGGTGTGCCCCGCCTGGGTGGCAACGACGAGCAGCTGGTCAACCAGTTGGGGCGGCAAGTTGTCCACGCAGTAATACCCGGCATCCTCCAGCGCATTGAGGGCGATCGACTTGCCCGAGCCTGACACCCCTGAGAGAAGCACCAACCGGATGCGCCGTGGCAGCGCCGTTGATTCGCTCATGACAAACGCTCCGTGGATAACGCCGATTCCAGCAGTTCGCGCGCATGCGCTCGCGCGACAGCCGATTCGGTGTCGCCGCCCAGCATGCGCGCAATCTCCATCACGCGCGCGCCGGCGTAGAGCGCCACGATATGGCTTTGCGTGCCTCCACCCGCGCTTTGCTTGCTGACCTGGAGATGCCGGCTGGAACACGCCGCGACCTGGGCGAGGTGGGTGACCGCCAGAACCTGCCTGCCCTGCCCAAGGCCCGCCAGAAGCCGGCCTACGGTGTGGGCCACCGCCCCACCGATGCCGGCGTCGACCTCATCGAAAATCAATGTCCCCACGGGCTGCTGTGCGCTGGTGGTGGCCGCCAGGGCAAGCGCGATACGCGACAACTCCCCTCCCGAGGCGACACGCGACAGGGGCCGCAGCGCGGCGCCGGGGTGGCCGGCCACGAGCAGTTCGACGTCCTCCGCGCCCTGGGCCTGGACAGCAAGCAACGGCGACAAGGACACATCGAAACGTCCGCCCTTCATGCCCAGCTCCTGCATCAGGACCTGCACGCCCTCGGCAAGCCTGGGCGCCGCAGCAACACGCAGTGCGCTCAGCCTCGCCGCCGCTTGCCGCAGGGTCTTGTCGGCGGCCATGACCTGACGCTCCAGCGCGGGCACGTCAACGCCCTGTTCCAGCGCGTCGAAACGCGCCTGCAAGCCATGCCACAAGGCATGCAACTCGGCGGGCTGGACGCGATGACGACGCGCCAGCCCCATCCAGGCTGACAGGCGTGCATCGACCTCCGACAGCCGTTCGGGGTCGAGATCGGTCTGACGCAGCCGTGCTCCCAGTTCGTGGGTCAAATCCTGCATGATGGTTAGGACGGATTCGACCTGCTCGCACACCGACCCCAATGCCGGATCGATTTGGTTCGCGGCCTGCAGCGCCTGGCGCGCGCGGGCCAGCTGCCGGGCCGCGCCGGCCTCGTCGTCGTCCAGCAGGTTGGAAGCGGCCTGCAGTTGCTCGATGAGCTCCGCGGCATGCGTCAGCCTGTGATGCTCAGCATTGAGCGGCTCCCACTCCTGCGGCTGCGGCGCCAGGCGCGCCAGCTCGGCGAGCTGCGCAGCGAGCTGCTCGCGCTCCTCGATCAGGCGCCCCGCATCGCCGCGCGCCGCGTCCAGCCTGTCGTTCAAATCCTTCCAGTGGCGCCAGGCCGCGGCGCAAGCCTGGCGCGCCTCGCCCGCGTGCGCATAGGCGTCGAGCAAGTCGCGCGCGGCGCCGCTGCGCCCCAGACTCTGCCATGCATGCTGGCCGTGAATGTCGACCAGCATGCTCCCGGCGGCACGCAACTGTGCGAGGGTGGCGGGGCTGCCGTTGATGAAACCGCGCGACCGCCCCTGTGCGTCGATCACACGGCGCAGCAATGCCGCGTCCTGGGCTTCGAATCCTTGCTCGTCGAGCCAGCCAGCCAGATCGCCCGGGACGTCGAATTCGGCGCTGATCTCGGCACGGCTGCTGCCAGGACGCAGCACATCCGCGTCGCCGCGCTCGCCCAAGGCGAGCTTGAGCGCGTCGATCAGGATCGATTTGCCGGCGCCGGTCTCTCCGGTCAATACGGTGAAGCCGGCGCCAAGCTCCAGCTCCATCTCGCTGACGAGCACGAAATCGCGAATGTGCAGGCGTCGCAGCATGCGGACCTCAGGCCTCGGCGCCCAGGATCTCGTGCCAGTGCAGCTTCTTGCGCAGCGTGGCGAAATAGCTCCAGCCCGGTGGATGCAGGAACACGGCGCGATGCGGCGCGGTGCGCAGTCTGATGCGATCCCCGCCCAGCAGATCGGCGAAATGCTGCATGTCGAAGTTCACGCCCACGTCTTTCTGCGACACGATTTCAATATCGATGTGCACCTGTTCGGGCAGGACGATGGGCCGGTTGGACAGCGTATGCGCCGCGATCGGCACCAGCACCACGCCCGGGAGGCTCGGATGCAGGATGGGGCCGCCGGCCGACATGGCATAGGCGGTCGAGCCGGTCGGGGTGGCCACGATCAAGCCGTCGGCGCGCTGCACGTACATGAAGCGCCCGTCAACGTCCACCCGCAATTCGACCAGTCCCGTCGAGCCGCTGCGGTTGACCACCACGTCGTTGATGGCGATGCCGTCGTAGATGCGCTGGCCGTCGCGCAGGACTTCGCCGGCCAGCACGGCACGGTGTTCGCGTTCGAAATGCCCGGCCAGCATGGCCCCGAGCGCCTGATGCCACTCAGACTCGGCAATGTCGGTGATGAAGCCCAGGCGGCCGGAGTTGATGCCCATCAGCGGCACGCCGAAGGGCGCCAGCTGGCGCGCCGCGCCCAGCATGGTCCCGTCTCCGCCAACCACCACCGCGACCCAGCCGCCATTTGCGGCGCGCGCGCCCACCTCGCCCAGGCTGAGGTCGGCGTAACCAGGCAGGTCGCAATGGTGCGCAGTCTGCCGCTCCACGCTGACCTCCACCCCGTTCTCGGCCAGCCAGGCGCCGATTTCGGCCAGCGTGCGCCCCACTCCTGCCGCCTGGTGCTTGCCAATGAGGATGGCCTGATGAAAAACGGGAAAAGGCATGAGCGCTGTCAGGAAGTTGTGAACCGGGCGTTGTCGGATTACATCACAGCCCCGCCATACGCAGTGTCGGCAGTTGCGGGCCGCCGAACTGCCTAGAATCAGAGCACGATGGATGAACGCGCCCGTGTCCTGCTCAAAACCCTGATCGAACGCTATATCGCCGACGGTCAGCCGGTGGGCTCGCGCACCCTGTCCAGGGCGTCGGGCCTCGAACTCTCGGCCGCCACGATTCGCAACGTCATGGCCGACCTGGAAGACATGGGCCTGATCTCCAGCCCGCACACATCGGCCGGGCGCATCCCCACGCCGCGCGGCTATCGTCTTTTCGTCGACACCATGCTGACCGTGCATCCGGTTTCAGGCGTCAACGAACTCGAGCAAAGCTTCAAGTCCCAGCTCGCGACCGTGGAGCCGCAAAAGGTCATTGTGCAGGCGGCCCAGCTGATCTCCAGCTTGTCACACTTCGTTGGCGTGGTGATGAGCCCGCGTCGCAATGCGGCGTTTCGGCACATCGAGTTCCTACGTCTGTCCGAACAGCGCATCCTGGTGATTTTGGTTGACGAGAGCGGCGATGTGCAAAATCGCATCATCCTCTCCGACCAACCCTACACGCAAAACCAACTGATCGAAGCTGCCAACTACCTCAATGCCCACTACAGCGGCTTGGGTTTTGACCAGATTGGAACCCAATTGCGCGGGGAGGTCGAACACTTGCGCAGCGAAATCGTGACACTGATGCAAGCAGCCGTCCAAGCCGGTAGCCAAGCCGTCGCCGAGCAGCAGGAGCAAGTGGTGATCTCCGGTCAGCAGCACTTGCTCAAGGTCGATGATCTTTCCAACAACCTCACCAGTCTCCGCCGCTTGTTCGATCTATTCGAACAAAAATCGCACCTGCTCAAGCTGCTGGACGTGTCCGCGCGCGCCGAAGGCGTGCGCATCTACATCGGCGGCGAGAACGAGGTCGTCCCATTCGAGGAACTCTCCGTCATCACGTCGCCGTACGAGGTCGACGGCAAGGTGGTCGGCACGCTTGGCGTCGTCGGCCCGACCCGCATGGCTTACGACCGCATGATCCAGATCGTGGACATCACCGCCAAGCTGGTAGGTCACGCCCTGAGCCAGCGCTGAAGCGCAAGAGCAGCAAATCCGAGAGCGTACGGCCTCAAGGAAACGTCGGGCCGTCCCCAAGTTTCCTTGACCCCCACGGGGGGGACGGCGCGGCGCGCCGCCCCTGGGGCACTCAGCAGTTTGCGGCATCAAGCCTGACACGGCCCGTGCGTGACAAGACAATCTTGCGACCCTGCTGCCGTTCCGCGCACACGGTCAGCGTGCCCATCTGCAGCGCGCCCGTGGTCAGGCGCGGCCAGCCAAGCGATGAATACGACACATAGCGCGCCACTGGCTGATTTCCGGTGATGGACAGTGCCTCGAGGGCAGGTTGTACGTGCAGCAGGGCTTCACCTGCGCCGCGCTGCGCATTCGCGTCCGGATCATGAAACACGATCCACCCACGATGCCAACCGCCTGTGGCACTGCAGGTATCACCATCGTCACTCACGCACACGGTCACACGCTCCCCGCGGAGCACGGCCTCGGAGCGCGCCAGATGCATGCTTCCCGACAAGGCATTGCTACCCGCACTCAGTCGATTGGCCTGCACGATACTTTGATACGCCGGCAAAGCCAGTGTCAGGGAAAGCGCAACGATGGCCAGCGTCACCAGGATTTCGGCAAGGGTCAGTCCCGTTTGCGACTTGGCCATGCCAGCCTCGGGGCACTCAGCGCACGATCAACACAGGAACGCGGCAGGACGCCAGAACCTTCGTCGCGACAGAACCGAGCGCGACGCTGCCGAGCGCAGTATGCCCATGCGACCCCATGACGATGAGATCGCTTTGATGCTCCAGGGAAAATTCCACGATGCGCCTGGAAGCATCCCCGACCTGGCGATGCACGACCACATCCAATCCAGCTGCCTGCAGCGCTACACGTGCTGGAGCAAGCACCAGTTCACTCTGTTCAGCGTAATAGCTGTCAAGCACGTCCCGCGACAAATAAGAACGCGCGAGAGCCGTGCCGACAGGCGGCTCAACATGCAACAGATCAACCCGTGGAGGCTCTCGCCACCAAGTCAATCGATCAAGAAGAAAATCCAAGGCCAGCTTCGTAAAGGCCGAACCATCGACAGGCAGAAGAAGGCGAGCGGGCTGTTCCATGTGTCGGATTATGACAAACCTCGAATGCCTTCACAATCGCGCCTTCGCCGCGGGCAGCGCCTTGCGCCATGCGCCCCGTAGAATTGCCGCCTTGTCGCACACGGGCCGTTAGCTCAGCTGGTTAGAGCAGAGGACTCATAATCCTTTGGTCGTTGGTTCAAGTCCAACACGGCCTACCAATAAATTCAACAACTTAAACAGGAATTTCCCTCTGGGCTTTTTGTTGCCCGGCGTTCATGTAGGGGCTGTGTAGGGTTTGTTTGCGCAGGAATGGCCGAGCATGTTGCCCGCTCCAGAAACGACAAACCCGGCGCGTTGGCCGGGTGGCGGTTCACAGTTCCTTGAGCACTTGGCGCTGCTTGCCCAGGAAGGCCCGCACTCTGCGCATGAACTCGCGCTGCTGGGCAGTGTCTAGCCCATGCACCAAGCTATTGCGCGCTGCCGTGGCCTTCCCGTCGTGCGTCCTCGGCCCGGTTGACTGCTCCCACGGTTTCCATCGCTGGATTGCCTCCCGCTGGCGCTGCCTGCGCTCCAGGGACCATCCGTTGCTGCTGCTCATGGGTCGCGTCCTCCAATAGTTCGTTTTCCGGTTTCGGCCTTTCTCTCGCGTGCGCGTGCAGGGCCGGGGTGCCGTTGTTGACCTGCTGCTGCTGCGCGATGTTGGCCTGCTTGACGAACGCCACGGCGCGGGGGTTCTTCATCTCGGCCAGCGCATCGACCGTCGCGCGACTCTGTGCCTGTGCCTTGAAGGCCATACGTAGGTACATCTCCGCAGCCTGCATGTGCTGGCCCATGTTCAGCGCAGCGCGCCGGGCCAGCTCGGTGAACATCATGTTCAAAGTTTGGGCCTGGCCCGACAGCATGCGCTCCAGCGTCTGCAGGTCGCCGGATGCTGCGTCCTTCGCGGTCCCCGTCATGCGCGCGTGCATCGCCGTCAAGTCCAGTTCGTCGCCAGCGAGTCCGCGTG